>CAIRBT010000028.1 GCA_903876875.1 uncultured Geobacteraceae bacterium | reverse complement strand
CCGGGTAGTTTATGATATTTCCAGTAAACCTCCCGCCACCATCGAGTGGGAATAAGATTTGAACTTATGAACCATTCATGATATATAGGATAGATATGTGGTAATTCGAACGAGCTCTGTTGAAACAGTTGTTGATTCAACGTGATGATATTAGGGAGGGTTTTTTCTTGGCACTCATTTCTTTTGAAGAGGTAATGTTTACCATAATGTCTGCAACACAGGATACGTTCCGCAGTTATATGAACGTTGATCTGCTGGCGGGCAAGGTGGAAAAAAAAGTCGAACCGGTTGATTCTGATGTTACCGGGATTGTCGGGATTGCCGGTGATCGAGTCGGCTACATCATTATTGCCACCGATAAGGCAAGCGCACAGCGTGTGGCCAAAGAACTGCTAATGGTCGATGAGGCCGATGAGGACTGTATCCGTGATGCCATGGGGGAGCTGGCAAACAATATCGCCGGCGTCTTCAAAACCAAGTACCATGAGCAGTATGGTAGTGTAGCCCTCGGGTTACCATTGGTGGTTTCGGGGCAGCTGAGGGCTATTTCCGAGCCGGTTGATGCCAGTGCAGCGTCAAGTATCAATGTGCAGTGCAAAGGGGTCACTATTCCCTTCAAGACTATTGACGGATCAATTTCTATCACTGTTATGGTCTACATGTAATTCATGGAACAGCTGCTGGAGCACTATGGTCAGTTACTGGGTGAAGTCGATGCCTGGTTTCAACGCTGCCACGGTCTCTATGCCGATCATATTGCCTGCCACAACGGCTGTTCAGCCTGTTGTCGCGGGCTTTTTGATGTGACGCTGCTGGATGCCTTCTATCTGAAACGGGGTTTTGACCGGCTGCCGGAGGGGCAGAAAACCGCTCTTGCCGCCACGGCTGTCCACCGTCTGGAACAGTTATCCCGCATAAATCCGGCCTTTAATACACCATGGCTGCTGAACGGTATTCCAGAGGAAGAGTGGGATGAGCTGATGCCGGAAGAGGATGAAACCCCCTGTCTGCTCCTGTCACCTGCCGGTGGTTGTCTGGTCTATGACCATCGCCCCATGACCTGCCGTCTCAACGGTATTCCCCTGATTGATAGTTCCGGTGAAGAGATGTTTGACGAGTGGTGTACCCTGAATTTCACCGGGGATGATCCGCGCCATTTTACCGAGCTTCGCTTCGCCTTTGTGGATTTGTTTAGCCGGGAGCTGCTCCTTTTTCAGCAGGTGATGGCGGTGTTAACCGGCAGGGTGCGCAACGAGGCGGATCTCTTTATTCCGGCCGCCGTTCTGCTTGATACTCCACAGGTGGTCACGGCACTTTGCCGCCTTCCATAAACTCAATCCCCCCTTCTCAGCGGTATACTTGCTACTCTACCGCAACCACAAAGTTGCCGGGGAAGCCCTTTTTTGTAAAGGCTTCATGGGACAGTTGGGCGGTGCGGAGCGAAGTGTAGCGTCCCAGACGCACCCGGTAGAAGCGGGTGCCATCAACCATGCTTTCTTGTACGTCGGCCGTACCATATGTTACTTTCAGCTCTTCCGCGTAGCGGTAGGCGTTACTCCGGTTTTTAAAGGCGGCAACCTGAAGGGTAAAGTTTCCGCTGTCATAATTGACCGGGGTGCGGAACTCCGCTTCTCCCCCGCCATGGCCGTTTTTGTAGCCAAGGGCGGTTACCCTGACGGCGGCAACCCCCTCCTGTAGCATATCAAGCTTGCGAGCCGCCCCTTCGGAAAGGTCAATAATCCGGTCTCCAACGAAGGGACCACGATCATTGATGCGTACCACAACATCTCTGCCCGTTCTTTTATGATACACCTTCACCCAGACCCCCAGCGGCAGGGTCTTATGGGCGGCGGTCATGGCATTCATATCAAACAGCTCGCCGTTGCTGGTCTTTCGGCCATGGAAGTCGCGGCCATAACTGCTGGCAATCCCGTCCTGAACAAAACCCTCGTGACTGGAGAGCGGTTGATACTGTCTGCCGTTAATCACATACGGTTTTTGCCCCGCTTTATGGGGTGACGGGCTCGGATCACCGGGGGAGTAGTCCACATGTTGATGGCTGACGCATCCCCCCATGAGCAGGAGAATCAGGCAGCATGCCGGAAGGCACGCCGTTTTGATGGGACGGTCGGTTCTGGTGTGTTGAACAGGAATCATTGCCAGCTGCTCCCGTAATTGGTAGTATGGATCAACCACGGATGGTACCACGATACCTCTCCGGAAACAATGCCCCGTAAGGATATCCACCATGTCAACTCTTCTGCCATTCAATACCACCATGATTTGTCAACTGTTTACGCCACTTCCCCCCGATGGGGTCGATGACGCCACTCCCGGTTTTCTCCTGCTGTTGCAGAGCTCCTCCCTGGTACTGCACGCCGATACCACCCAGGAGCTTTTTTTCGATGAAACCGTACCTGCCGGTCTGCGACCAGCAAGCGGACTCCTCAGGATCGGTGATTGGCGGGGAAAGCCGCTGCGGGTGGCACGCCTTCCGTCCGAGTTGCCGTTGCCGGATGGGTGTGAGGCACTCCCTTTTCAAGGACCGGATTTTCGTCTGGACAACACGTTGGCAACCATTGCCGGTCGTGCTGCCCAGATTCTCCATTGGGAACGGAGAAGTCGTTTTTGCAGCCACTGTGGTGGGGCAATGGTGCGACTTCCGGGGGGATGGGGGAAGCGGTGTCCGGCGTGTGGTGACGAGCATTTCCCCCATATTCATCCCTGTATTATCGTACTGGTGAGGCGTGGTGATACGCTGCTCTTGATTCGCAATGCCACCTGGAGTGTGGGACGCTTCAGTCTGGTGGCCGGTTTTCTCGATTTCGGCGAATCTCTGGAAGAGTGTGTGCGGCGTGAAGTACGGGAAGAGGCCGCCATAGAGATTGACAACATCCGTTACATCGGCAGCCAGTGCTGGCCCTTTCCCAGTCAGGTCATGGTCGGGTTTCTGGCCGATTATGCCGGTGGCGACGTTGCCGCCGATGGGGTGGAGGTGGTGGAAGCCGGGTGGTTCCCTGAAGATGAGTTACCGATGTCGCCGGGGGGGAAACGGAGTATCGCCCGCTGGATTCTTGATACCTATGGCAGAACATCATAACCGCTCCTTGCAATTTCTCTCTTGACGTGGCCGTTTAATATAGCTATCATTTGACAGCATATATCAAATGATCGTAATGGAGCTTCGGATGCAACCATTGACCGAACGGCAACAGCAGGTTCTGGACAGTATTATTTTATCTCTCGATAGCTGTGGTTCTCCCCCCACCTTACGGGAAATTTCCGACCACATCGGCACCCGGGGAACCGCCACCGCCATTGCCCACCTTGAGGCACTTGAGAGAAAAGGATACATCAGCCGCCGAAGCGGCTCTCGGGGCATTATGCTGGTCAAGCGGGCACCCGTGCCGGTCTCCCTGCCGGTGGTGGGGAGTGTGAGAGCAGGAATACCGGAACCGGCCATTGAGGATGTGCAGGCACACTGCGTCGTGGATCCCTCCTGGCTTCGGGGGGAAGGGTGCTATCTACTGCGGGTGAAGGGGGACAGTATGATCAATGCCCACATCCTTGACGGAGATCTGGCGTTGATCCGTCCCCAGCCCACGGCAGAAAATGGTGAAATAGTTGTGGCCATGATTGATGGCGAAGCGACCCTGAAACGTTTCTACCGTGAAGCGGGACGTATCCGTCTACAACCGGAAAATGCCGCATTCCCGCCGATTATTATTGTGGATGGTACCGCTGAAACCGTCATTGCCGGAAAGCTGTTGCGGATCATCAGGAATTGCGAATGATGCCGGGCAAATCTCTGCGCATAGCGGTTCTTTTTGAGCCGGGCAAGAAGGCCAGGCCGGTCTGGTTTGAGCTGAACCGACGCCAGCACCGGATTACCGAGCTTACCTATCAGTGGCAGGATCGTGTCGGTGAACGGCAGCTTCTCCATTATGCAGTAAGTGATGGTGAAGCACTTTTTGAACTGGTATTCGATCCCGCCGATCAATCCTGGACCATTGCCGGTCAACGGTGTGAATAGCCCATGGCACCGGATAGTCATCGCACCATTTTACATATAGATCTCAATGCGTTTTTTGCCTCCGTTGAACAGCAGGCCAACCCGGAATTGCGGGATAAGCCGATTGCGGTCATTGGAGGTCATGGCCGGACGGTCATCACCACCAGTTCCTACCAGGCACGGGCACGGGGGGTAAAAACCGGCATGGCGGTCTGGGAGGCAAAGCGTGCCTGTCCCGAATTGATCGTGGTTGTCGGTGATAACCGGAAGTACCAGCATACCAGCAGCAGAATTAACGAAATCTTCCGCGATTACACCCCCGATGTTGAGGCTTTTTCCATTGATGAGTCATGGCTTGATGTGACCCACAGTCTGTCTATTTTCGGTTCTGCGGTGACCATTGCCCATCTCATAAAAGCCCGTATTCTTCATTCCTTTGGTCTCAGATGTTCAATTGGTGTGGCACCCAACAAGCTTCTTGCCAAGCTTGGCAGCGATCAGATCAAGCCGGACGGCCTTTTTATCATTACCCCGGAAGATATGGCGCGGATTCTGGAGCCTATGCCGATTCAGGAGCTGTGCGGTGTGGGGAAAAAGATGCAGCGGGCACTCAATATGATGTCCATCTACACCTGCGGTGAGCTGGGGCGCTGTGAGGAACAGCGGTTGACCCATAAATTCGGCATTATTGGTCGAAGATTAAAGGAGATGGGGCAGGGGATAGACCTCTCTCCCGTGGTACCCTATGGCCTGGAGGAGGATATCAAAAGTGTTGGCCATTCGAGGACACTGGAAAAGGATATCTCCAATCTGGCGGAAATCAAATGTTTTCTGCTCCAGTTATCGGAAATGGTCGGGAGCCGGGCACGAAGATACTGCGTGAGTGGAAAAACCGTTCACCTGTACGTCCGGTATGCCGACTTTTTTTCCTCCTGGGGGAAGCAGATAACTCTTTGTAACCATATCAATCTGAGTGACGATATTTACCGCGCAGCTCTGTCGATTCTCAACACGGTTGAACTGGAACAGCCGGTGCGACTACTGGGGGTAACGCTCAGCAATCTGAAACAGCAGGATGAGCAGTTGCCTCTCTTTGTTGAAGAGCGGAAGAAATTATACGCGATACGGGCAATGGATACGGTTAATGCGCGTTACGGGAGGGGGGTGGTTACTTTCGGAACGCTGGTGCCGGGAAAGGAAAAAGGGGGAAGCTATGTGATTCCCCCGTCGTGGAGACCCGACGGGGTGAAGAATATTGACGTCCAGTGAAGAGTCGTTTCTTCAGATGCTTGCCACCACATCCAGTAGCTTGACCGGACTGAACGGCTTACTGATCCAGGCTGAGGCACCCAGTTTTTCTCCCTTGGCTTTGTACTCGTCACTGGCTTCGGTGGTGAGGAAAATGATCGGGGTGGCTTGATATTCACCCGAGTCCCGCAGCTGTTTGACCAGTTCCAGGCCATCCATTTCCGGCATATTGACGTCGGTGATAATGAGTTCAAAACCGGCACCGGCTGCCAGTTCAATGGCCTCCTTACCGTCATTTGCCACCGTGACTGTATGGCCGGCACCGGTCAGGACGTTGGTTACCATACAGCGGATCGACCGGGAGTCGTCCACCGCCAGAATTTTCATCTTTCTGAAAAGAGCGTTAAAAACCGTCAGCAGGCTGAGGGGACTGAAGGGCTTGGTGATCCAGGTTGTATTTTTGATTTCCTTTCCCTTGGCCTTGAATTCATCGCTGGCTTCTGTGGTAAGGAAGATAATCGGAATGGTTTTGTACTCTTCTTTTTCCCGAAGGAGACGGGCCAGATCCAGGCCGTTTATTTCCGGCATATTGATATCGGTGATAATCAGATCAAACTGAGAAGCGGCGGCCATATCCGCCCCTTCCTTGCCGTCAGCAGCCATGGCCAGGGTATGGCCGGCACCGGATAGGACGTTGTTCAGCATATTGCGTATCAGCTTGGAATCATCTATAGCCAGAATATTCATGGGGTGAAACTCCTCCGGTAAAGGTTGGTACTCAAAGTAATGCCGATTGTTCCCGTACGGATTTGAAACGCTGGTACTCCACCTGCAGTGACGCGAGCAGGGGGCGGAGATCGGTAGGGGTGCCGCTTCTGGCAGACTGGGCCAGTTCTCCTCCTATGGCACACATCCGCTCAGCACCAATGTTGCAGGTGGTTCCTTTAATCGAATGGGTAAGTCGGGCTATGGCTGCACTGTCTCCCTCCACAATCGCCCTTTCAAGAGCCGGGAGGTCTACATCTATTTCTTCGGTAAACATTTCCACGTAATCGTTAATAAGATCCTTCCGGTTGCCAACACGGGTCAGTAAGCCTGCATAATTGAAAACAGTCTCCGGGAGAGCCTCCGGTTGGTGGTGTTGCTCTCCCCCGGCAGCTTCGATTTTGATCAACGGCGTGGAGAGCGCCGGGGAAGCGACGGTGACACGTTCCATAACGGAAAGGATGTCCCCAATGTTAAACGGTTTGCTGATAAAAGCATCCATACCGGCCTGGTGACACCGTTCACTATCTTCTGGCAGTTCACTGGCGGTCATGGCAATGATCGGAATATGCCCTCCCTGGATCTGCTCACTGGCTCGAATCTGTAAGGTTGTCTGTAAACCGTTCAGTATCGGCATCTCCAAATCCAGAAGAATTACGTCAACCTGTCGGTTCTGAGCCAACAGCAAGAGTGCCTCCTCTCCATTGGCAGCGACAAGCAGGCTGCTCACATACGGGGAAAGTATGTACCGTAGCATTTCACGGTTGATTTCCTCGTCATCAACGATCATGACACAGGTCTCTTCGGCCATGGTAATCTCCGGTTTTTAGACTCAATAAATGCTCTGAACTATTCGGGATCATTGTGGTCCGGTTAGAAGATTGCATAGGGGATAAGGTGCCACCTGCAAAAACCAACCGATGCTGATTCAGGATAAACATTAAATGGATATTATAATGCTTTTAACAACAAAACTCAAGTATTCCTTTGTATTTCTTTATTATTTCGGTTGTCTCCCTTCAAGGGGGGTCATAAGAACAAATTCGGCACCACCGTCTACGTTATGGGCATCTATCGTACCTTTCATGCTCCGCTCGATGATCATTTTTGACATATAGAGGCCGATTCCCGTACCCATTGCCTTGGTCGAAAAATAGGGTTCAAAAACTTTGTCTATGACATCTGCCGGAATGCCCCCGCCATTGTCTCTCACTGAGACAACTCCCTGCTCATCCTGTTCATAGAGGCATATCGAAATGTGTCCTTCCAGAACGTCATGGGACTTAATGGCTTCCCGTGAATTGGAGAGCAGATTGAGGAGCACTTGCGAATATTCGTTGGGAAAACCGGAAAGAAGCAGGTCTCCATCCGTTTCAAAGGTAACGGTGATGTTTTGATTCGTCAAACTGGCCTTTACCAGATCAACCGCCTGATTGATCTGGTGACGAGCTGAAAAGGAGACCGCTTCTTTATCCGGTAGGAAAAAATTACGGAAATCATTGATGGTTGTGGACATTTTCTGTATGAGATTATTGCCGTTATCCACGGCAGAATCAAGATATTCGGCGGTCAGTTCGTTGTAATAGTGGGCTTGCTGAATATTTCCCAACACCATGGCAAGGGCATTGAGCGGTTGCCGCCACTGATGGGCAATATTACCGATCATCTCTCCCATGGCGGCCTGTCTGCTCTGGGAAATCATCAATTGGTCCTTCTGTCGCAATTCGGCAATGGCCTGATCAATGCGTTCCTGCAATGAATTGTTGACCGCTTCAAGTTGTAACTGCTTAACCGCAAGTTCTTCCTGCGTTTGTTGCCGTTGTGCGATTTCAAGCTCAAGTATGTCGGTTTGTTGGTGGAGTTGCCATTCAGACTGTTTTATCATCGTAATGTCATAATTGATCCCGATCATTCTGACCGGATTACCCGCCTGATCCCTAATTACCAGAGCATTTGCCTTGAGATGACGTACTTCACCGGTGGGCCAGACAACACGAAATTCTATATCAAAGTCACGAACTCCGTTTAAGGCACGGGTAATCGCTTCATCGGCATGTTTTTTGTCATCGGGGTGAAGTCCCTGTTGCCAGGCCTGGTAGGCACCGTTAAAATTATCTTCTGGAATGCCATAGAGGGAAAACATCCATTTATCCCAAATGAGACGGTTTTCCGGCACCTGCCATTCCCATACGCCGATATGGGCAGAATCGGCGGCCAGTGCCAGGCGGCTGGTCAAATTGGTTATTTTTTCTTCCGCCAGTTCGAGGGTCTGTTTTTTGGTTTTCAGAGTGAGGAAAACCAGACAGGAAATGAGAATACTGAACAGAATACCGGTAAAGAGGAATGTGTATGACTGTTGGCGATTTGTCTGACTGTCATAGGGGGGGAGGGATTTGAATGAAAACTGCCACGTGCAACCATAGGCCTGTATGGTCTTTGTCAACGTCACGGCCGGTTTATAGTTTTCCGGCAGCACATCCTTGCTGCTGCTGTACATCAGGTTGTCCGTTTGACCGTTACCGACAATGCTGATAGCGTATGCCATGTCGTCGGAGGGCTTGCCAAGGGTTCCGTATACGAAGTCATTCATTCTAATGGGACTGTAGGCAAAACCGAGAAACGACTTATGGCGGTTTTCCAGCGTATCAAGAGGGGCACCTTGATGGTAGACCGGTACATACATCAGAATACCGCTCTGTTTGTCTTTATCTGTTTCCTGAAGCAGTATTATTTTTGCGGCGATGGTGGCACAATTTCCGTCCCGTGCCCGATCCATGGCACCCCTGCGGATCGGTTCACTGTACATGTCGTAGCCAAAAGCCCGTTGATTTCGCCAGTTGAACGGTTCAAGATATATGATTGAGGTATAGACGTCCCGATTACCCTCGGGTCGAATGTAATACTCGGGAAATCCTTCGGCACGAATGGCCGAAATGGTGGTATCTTTCTCTGAGGCGGGTATCCATTTGGCATATCCGACGCCCAAAATTCCGGGGTGAAACTCGTCCAGCTGCAGTGCTGACACATAGTGACGCCAGTCGGTGCGGGTGACAAATTCATTGACGGCAAAGAGCCCGGCCGCACCCCGTAGCACCTGCTCATGGTCGTGCATTCTTTTGGTTATTCGATTGGTAATTTCCGACGCTTTCTCTGAAAATACCACCCGGGACTGGGCTCGTAAGCTGTTGTCAAACATCTTCCAGAGAAAGAGGGTGAGGATCACTGTTATGCAGAGGATTGCAATGGGCAAGGAGTTTGACAGTCGCTGAAAACGACTGTAGTTACCGCTTGTGAGCGAATTGGTCACGTTTTTTCGGTCACGTAATATCATGTGAGTACCTCGTGAATTAAAGACCTGCGCAGAACAGCCGATAGGGATACCGTAGCTGTCCAGGAAAAGGGCACAGGGAGAGCAAAAGCATCTTGAGAGAAAAAGGGAAAAAATAGTGAAAGAATCCCATATTATAGCACGTATATCCCTCGTTGCAGCAGTGGTGATGTGTACGTCACGCACGGTCTCTGCCGACTGTAAAATAACCGATACCGACGATAAGTTTGAAATTGTCTGTACCGGTGGAGAAAGTGCTCACAAGAAAACGGGTAAAAATGTATCACAAAAAAATGCTGTTGCCGAAAAACAATCTCTTCAGGCTCGCTCAGTTATCAAGATGAACGATGAAGAAGTGACCTTTATGGAAACGAGAAACCGACAGGATGGCTACCGTCCCTCCCGTAAAGCGCATAAAAAAGCGAGCGAAGCTCCCCATAGCTAACCGCTCATTGCAGTTGCCATTCAGGAACAATAAGTGATGCCTTTACCGGAATAGTGAATTCTTCACTGCGTACCTTCATATCATTCGTATCAATAGCTGTGATTCGGTAGCGCATAATTCTGCTTGCAGGTGCCGCCTCGGGGAGCACACCGGTATAGGTGTATTTGGTGCCTGCTTCACGGGACATCTG
>CAIRBT010000027.1 GCA_903876875.1 uncultured Geobacteraceae bacterium | reverse complement strand
TTCACCTAATGTCAAGTAAAAAATGCAGCATCAAGACAATTTTTTTAAGTTTTTATTCTCAAAGAACCATGCAAAAAGCTAACCGGACAATGCTGAAAACGAATGCAACTTTTGCCTCTGAAAGAAAGTGCATTTGAGAATCTGCTTCTCTAATGAAGTGAGCCTCATCTTCGCCAATTATTATGCCCGAAAAATTTTGTTTCGTCATATTCGCATTTACTACCAGAGGATTATTGACTCCTCTCTTACGAAGCTGTCCCTTTGCCTCTTCAATAGATGCAGTGTATTCACCACAGCCATTTTCAATTAATATATTTCTATCTAGCTTGTCAGGGGCATACACTTGAAGCCCAGAGTTATCCCAGATGGTGTTAACCAGTGCAGGCCTGAAACCGGTTTCACGAGCATCAATTATTAATCCGTCAAACGGTTGCCGATCTTCCCCCCATGCTAGGCCCAAACCAGTAAAGAGAACCAGCAACACAAATATAATTAATATGCGCTTCACAAAATATCTCCCATCACTCCCGCACCAGATCACCGGCCCGCTTCACAACATCCTTAGCTAATGTCGGCAGATCGGCTAGCTTGCCGCTCGCGGAGAAATTACCCTTCTGGGTTTCACCGCTGGAGACATAAACATCAATACTAACACTGTCACCCTGTTTACGATAAATGCCGGAAAGCATGTAGGCTCCGGGAAGTTCTTCGGCATCCACGAAAACGATGCCGTTCCCTCTCGGATTGGCGCTCTGTTCCCGCAATGCGGTATTAATAAGACTGCTCAGTTTGATGGAGTCGTTTATTGGTGGGACGGCAGAAAGGAAGCTGGCTTTCAGGATCATTGGTTTGACCGTTGCCAAAGGAATAAGCGGCTTGTCAGCGGCGGTCAATTGGCCGATGTCAAAGCTGGTTCCCCTGGGGGCAGCGACGATGGGGCGCTGGATGCCGCCGACGCTTTTGGCCAACTCCGGCACCCGGTCGGCAGCATGTTGGAAGAGTTTCTGCACATCCACGAATTGGTCGTCCCGCAGGGCGGCTCCCTTCATACCTTGCAGGATAGCGTAGGTGAGGAGCCCCTGGCCGTACTGGGTCGCCTCCAGGCTCTGTTTATCGGCAGTAGCACCCATCAGTACATGAAAACCGGTACGATCCTTGAGTCGCTCCAAGGAACGAACCTGATCGCTGGAGAGCGAGCGCTGCTCCACCAGTTTTGCCACCGCGCCGCCTGCGGCGCAGGTATCAAGCACCATTACCTGTTTGAGGGCCGGAATCTGTTTGATCCATTCGGTCAACTCGGCACTGGAAACGCCTGATTGTTTGCGGATGGCCGGATCGGAGAGGTCGGTGGTTCTGGCCTCGGAGGTGAGGTAGTAATAGTCGGAACCATCACCAGGGCTCATAACGCCATGACCGGCCAGATAGATGACCAGAATATCGCCAGCCTTGGCTTTGCGAACCTGGCGGAAGGCGTTTTCAAGGTTTTCTCGGGTGAGGGGTAAGCTTTTTAATCCCGTCTCTTGAGAGTCAGAGTGGGATGGATCACTGTAATCAGTAAGGAGAGAAATATTTACTTTCTCAGCCCCGAACAGCCGCTTGGCGGAGATACTTAAGGCTTGAGCCATATCGGCGGCGTCCTTGCCGGAGAAGGTCAGGTTCATGGCGGGATTAGCGTATCTGGAGACACCGGCGACAATGGCATATAGGGTGGGTGGTTCAATCTTTGTGGCGGGCGGAGCACGGAAGCGAACCGGGTCGCCGCGGCTAGAGAGATAGCCTTCACCGTTCCAGGCCAGCACTTGGATAGTATTTTCCTCACCGGGGATAAGGAGTGATTCCGGTATCTCCACCGGCAAATCCAGGGATTGCACCGCAGGATCTGGTTTTGGGCCACGGGCATCGGCAGCGATCTCCTTGCCGCTCACCAACACCCGTACCTTGCCGATGCCGCCGCCCCGGTTTTTGAGGGATATGGTGGCAGTGGTACTTTTATCTTTTGGCGGATTGACTTTGATTTCCGGGAAGAGGGCGACCGAGGTGAAGGCATCCACCTTGCGTAACGGTTCTTTGTTGTAGCCCATGATCTTGGCCAACAGTCCCGGCTCATAGTAGCGCTCTTTGAACTGGGACAGTGCGATAGGCTCGTTGTTGTAGACCCAGTGGAGACCTTTTACGTTGCCACCATTGCTGGCATCGAAGCGGCCATCGGGATCGACGACGGCCCAGGTGCCGTCGGTAAAGGAGACTAACGTAACAAGTAAACGTCCGGTTACAGCGTCCCAGAGCTTCGTAGTACAGTCACTGCTTGCCGTCAGTACCCAGCTCCCATCAGGGGAGAAATCAACACTGTTGACTCTGCCCGAATGCCCTAGAAAGGCACAGATCTCCCGCCCCGTCTCAACATCCCAGAGTTTGGCAGTGCCGTCCGCGCTTCCCGTCAGTACACGCCGCCCATCCGGAGAGAAGACAATGCTTTCGACCGTCAACGAATGCCCCCAGAAGGTGCGGATCTCTTGACCAGTCTCAGAATTCCAGAGCCTCGCACCAAAAAGATGGCCCGTAAGTATCCTCTTACCATCAGGGGAGATGGCTGCGCTAACCACACCAAGATCAACCGAAAAGGCGCGAGTCTCCCGACCAGTTTCGACATCCCAAAGCTTGGCGGCGTTGAGATCTTCGCTTACCGTTAGTATGTGCCGCCCGTCAGGAGCGAAGGCAACACTCCTAAAACCACCTGAGTCCCCAAGGAAACCACGAATTGCCCTCCCCGTCTCAACATCCCAGAGCTTCGCGGTTTTGTCCTTTCCCCCCGTCAGTGCTCGCCGACCGTCAGGAGAAAAGGCGACGCCCTTGCAATTGTCTAAATGCCCTAAGAAGGTACGAATCTCCTGACCCGTCTCAGTGACCCAAAGTTTTACGGTAAGGTCCGCGCTCCCTGTAAGTATATGCTGACCGTTAGGGGAGAAGGCGACACTATTGACAGTGCTCGAATGCCCGATGAAGTCACGAATCTCCAGACTAGACCTGACATCCCAGAGTCTGGCGGTATTATCGTTGTTCCCAGTTAGTATCCGTTTGCCGTCAGGAGAGAAGGCTACGCTATTGACACTACTCGAATACCCGCGAAAGTCACGTATTTCCTGTCCAGTCTCAGCGTCCCAGAGCTTCGCAGTATGGTCCATCCCCCCCGTCAATACTCGCCGACCGTCAGGGGAGAAGGCGATGCTATTGACAGTATGCGAATGCCCGATGAAAGCACGAATCTTCCAACCTGTCTCAGTGTCCCAGAGCGTCGCACCAGTCAACTCTCCCGTCAGTACCTGCCGGCCGTCAGGGGAAAAAGTGACGCTATTGACACTGCTCGAATGCCCGATGAAAGCACGAATCCGCTTACCCGTCTCAGCATCCCAGAGCGTCGCACCAGTCAACTCTCCCGTCAGTACCTGCCGGCCGTCAGGGGAAAAAGTGACGCTATTGACACTGCTCGAATGCCCGATGAAAGCA
>CAIRBT010000026.1 GCA_903876875.1 uncultured Geobacteraceae bacterium | reverse complement strand
GCCTCTAGGAGCCTGTCGGACTTAGGAGAAATCTACTGCAAATCCGTCTGAACGGATCATATTTCACCGCTTTTTCGGTCAATAGAACGACTATTGACCTTCAAAATCGTCGAAATCTGCTCTCGCCCAGCCGAATTTTCGGTGATACGCTGGCACCCCTACCATACTTCTATATTTAGCAGTTATGTCATAGCTGACAGACTTCCTGAACGAATTTCCGCTCTCCGCCTCAGCAATACGCTACAATATTAAGTTAAATCAGTCTATTACACTACACGCACTCTCTGGCACAGTTGTTGCGATTCAGCCTTTGTCTCCATGGGTACCCCCGTCGTTGAGTTACCATAATTACCGGTGGTCGTGGCACGATCTTTCAACAAGCCACATAAAGGGACTGAAACACTCCTGAAACGATGACCGAGGTTCTCCATGAAAAAACTTACCATTGAATACCGGGTCGTCATCGGCTTTACGATCGCCCTGACCTTGTTGCTCCTTGCCGGCGGGCAGTTATACAGTTCACTTCATGAATATATTGCGACGTCTCGCTGGGTTACCCACACCTACCAGGTTCTAGAAGTGCTCAGTGATGTGGGGTCAAGCCTGAGCGAACTGGAAAGTGGACAGCGGGGCTATATCATTAGCGGGGAGGAGCGTTTTATTACGGGGCATGCCCGGGAGGCAGAGCGTATCCGGCTTTTGCTGAAACAAATCAAGACACTTACCGCCGACAATCCACGTCAACAACTGCGGTGCACCACGCTGGTAAAACTGACAGAGGAGTGCCTGTTTGCTTTAAACGCACGTAATACCCTGTATCGAACCGAAGGTTTCGAAGCCTCCCGAGTCCGTATGAAAAGTGACACCTACCGCTCAGGCAGGGATGAACTATTGAAATTATTGACTACCATGGAGGAAGATGAACGTATTTTACTGAAACAGCGGAGTGAGCAGGCAGAGCACAACGCTACTCAGGCAGAGGGAATTGGAACCATACTGGTCACCATTACCCTTGCAGGGCTGTTTCTCCTCTGGTGGCGAACCAGACACGAAGTACGCAATCAACACACCTCCGAGGCGGTGGCACACGAAAGCATGTTAATGAGGCAAATTATCGACCTGTTGCCGGTTGGCGTGTTTGTTGCCGCTACAACCGGCGCATTTACCCAGATAAACCCGGCCGCACGTACCATATGGAATGGGGAATCACCGGGAGACGCACCGCTCTTCGGTGACTATGCGGGATGGTGGCCGAAGAGTGGTAAACGCCTGACCGACGATGAGTGGGCACTGACACGTAGCCTCAAGGGGGGCGAGAGTATTCGTGACGAGTTAGTCGATATCCGCTGTTTCGACGGTTCACGCAAAACTATTTCCGTCAACGCCATGCCGATCCGTGACGAGTCAGGGCATATTACCAGTTGCCTCTCCGTCATCATAGATGTGACCGGCTTCAAGCGCACCGAGCGTCAACTGCGAGCCACAGCACGCTTTGATGAAACGCAACAACGGGCTATGGCTCTCTTTTCCGCCAGTTTTGATAAAACAAAGATTCTTGATGGTCTGCTTGAGCTGCTGGCAGAATTGCATCCGCTGCCGGTTTCTGCTCTCTATGGCTTTAATCCCTCAAAGGGGTGTTTCCAGTGCGAAGCCGCATACGGTCTGAGTGCCGAGGCACCCCGTGAGTTTACCCCCGGCGAGGGCTTACTCGGCCAGGCCGCGCAAATGTGGAAAACGACTCTGCTTGACTGTAAAGAGCTCACGCTGCAAACCGGACTTTTCGACTTCTTGCCGGTCCAGGTTTTGATGATCCCCATAAGTTACCAGGAACGACGCCTTGCGGTATTGGTGCTGGCCACGAGTAGCACACTGGAAGAGTGCGACCTCGTTTTTTTTGATCGGCTCGCCTCAACACTCGGAGTGACATTGGATAATCTGCGTCAATACAGCGATCTCCTGCTGTTAGCACAGCAACTTCAGGAGAGTAGCGAGGAAATTGCCGGCAATAACCTTAAACTTGAAGAGGTCTCACGAAGTAAGTCAGAATTTCTGGCTAACATGAGCCATGAATTGCGCACACCGCTTAATTCGGTGATAGGCTTTTCCGAAGTACTGCAAGACCAGATATTCGGTTCACTTAATGAAAAACAGGAAGAATATATAAAAAATATTCTGACCAGCGGCAGGCATCTGCTCTCATTGATAAACGATATTCTGGATCTTTCCAAGGTGGAGTCGGGCAAAATGGAGCTCGAACTCAGTACATTTTCACTGCGGGAAACCCTTGATGCTTCCGTAATGATGCTCCAGGAGAAAGCCTTGAAAGGCACAATAGGCCTTTCCACGGAACTTGCCCCGGATGCCGACACCTGTATCGTGGCAGATCAGAGGAAAATAAAACAGATCCTGTTTAATCTTGTTTCCAACGCGGTCAAGTTTACCGGAAGCGGCGGAGTCGTGAACGTATCTGCCGTTAAAGATGGTGAGTATATTGAGATCACTGTGGCCGACACCGGGTTGGGGATAAAACCGGAGGACATCCCAAAACTCTTCCAGGCATTTACCCAACTGGAATCGGTGTATACCAAAGGCTTTGAAGGAACCGGCCTCGGCCTGGCGTTAACGAGACAACTGGTCGAATTACATGGGGGCAGGATCTGGGTGGAGAGTACTTTCGGCCTGGGAAGCAGGTTCATTTTTACGCTACCATTCACCCAGACCTCGACCGAAAGATCCGCCGATAGTCAGCCGAACATCATTACCGGCGGGGGCAATATCGTCCTCCTGATCGAAAACGATCCCCTTACACAGACCTCCTTAAAATATGCCTTACAGAACAAAGGGTATCGGGTGCTGCGCGCCAATAACGGTATTGATGGTATCGAAATGGCGAAAAGGGAGTCACCGGATCTCATTGTTCTTGACCTTATGATGGCAGGTGTCAATGGTTTTGAAGTGGCAAACCGGCTGCAACAGGACAGTGCAACCCAAAATGTTCCCATCCTCGTGTTGACGGCAATGGACCTCTCCACAACCGACAGAGCCCGGTTAACGGGCAAGGTTTGGCGCATTGCCGAAAAAGGCAGCCTGTCCACCCGTAACTTTATCAGTTTGGTGGAAAGTGCCATACACCTTTGAAAAACTTCATTGATAACAGGAGATAACTACCATGCCATATAAAATACTGATTGTTGAAGACAATGCCAACAATAGCAGCCTGCTCCTGGATATTCTCAGCTATCACGGCTATCAGGTAACGGTTGCCGGTGATGGCCAGGAGGGGGTAACACTTGCGATAAAACTAATGCCGGATCTTATTTTAATGGATATCCAGATGCCGGGCATGGATGGCATGACCGCAGGCAGTATATTAAAGGGTGATCCTCTGACCAGGGGGTTAAAGATCATTGCCCTGACCTCCTTCGCCATGCAGGGGGATGAGGAAAAGTTTCTTGCTGCCGGTTTTGATGGTTATATTTCCAAGCCGGTTAATACCCGTGAACTTCCCGGACTGATAAAGCGGTGGCTGGAACATGAGGTCGTAGCATGAGCGGGCCTCTGCCACAGATCCTCTGTGTGGACGACGAACCCCTCAATCTGAGCCTGTTAGAAGCCATGCTTACCCCCCGTGGCTATGACGTAGTTACGGCAATCAATGGCCAGCAAGCCGTTGAAAAGGTGAAAAACGGGCAGATTGACATCTGCCTGCTCGATGTCATGATGCCCGGCATGGATGGTTTTGAGGTCTGCCGATGGCTTAAATCAGATGCTACGTACAACTCTATTCCGGTTATTTTGATTACCACGTTGTCCGACCGGGAAAGCCGCATCAAGGGAATAGATGCGGGCGCGGAGGATTTTATTTCTAAACCGTTCGATGCCGCTGAAGTGCTGGCACGAATCAAGATGCTGCTGCATGTCAAGTTTTTGACTGATGAATTGAAACAGATAAACCTGGTGGCTGAGACAGCTAACCGGGCTAAATCAGAGTTCCTTTCCCTCATGAGTCATGAACTGCGCAGCCCCTTAAATGCCATACTCGGCTTCGCCCAACTTATGGAGAGTGACGTACCTCCCCTTGCTTCTTCACAGAAGGAGAGTGTCGCCCAGATACTTACTGCAGGTTGGCACCTCCTTACGCTCATTAACGACATTCTCGATCTCGCAAAAGTTGAATCGGGTAAAATAACGTTGGTGCGGGAACCGGTGGCGTTGGCCGAGGTTCTGGATGAATGCCGGGATATCGTCGCACTGCAGGCAGAACACCATGACATCGCCCTGCAATTTCCCCCGTTCGATACGTCGTCTGTTGTCATTGCCGACCGCACCAGAGTGAAACAGGTACTTATCAATCTCCTTACCAACGCGATCAAATACAATAGCAAGCCAGGCACAGTTGCAGTTACCTGTCGCGTCACTACGCCGGAACGAATTCGTGTAAGTATCAGGGATACCGGTGCCGGATTGCAGCCGGAACAGCAGGAACAGCTTTTCCAACCCTTTAATCGCCTCGGTCAGGAAAATGGCAGCGAAGAAGGTACGGGAATCGGCCTGGTGGTGACAAAACAGCTGATGGAACTCATGGGGGGGAGCATCGGCATGGCAAGCAGTATTGGGGTCGGCAGTGAATTCTGGGTTGAGCTCATCCGGGACACGCACCCACAGCTTCTTCCGGAGTGCTCCGGTGTGGCGACCGACACCAGAACGCCGCAGACCTGCCAGGAACAGGTTCACACATTGCTCTACATTGAGGACAATCCCTCAAATCTGGCATTGATTACCCAGCTCATACTCCGTCACCCCACGATTTCTCTAATAACCGCCGTCACCGGAAACAGCGGTATCGAAGCGGCGTGCGAATCGCGGCCGGATGTGATTCTTACCGACCTTAACCTGCCTGACATCAGCGGGTACGACGTATTGAAAGCCCTCCAGGCTGACAAAGCGACGGCACATATCCCGGTTATTGCCATCAGTGCCAATGCCATGCCCTTCGACATTGAACGGGGTCTGAATGCCGGGTTTTTCCGTTATATAACAAAGCCGATAAAATTACATGAATTCCTTGATGCACTTCACGTAACGCTGGACTTCGCAGATACAGACGAACAACCGAAGTCCCTAAGAATGTATCCGTAAATCGACGATTTCCAGGTGTGGGTTCACGTGGGGATTGCGCTGACTGGGGCATTCTGCCATGACCATGAGCTCCTCCGGCAGCCCTTCACTTCGAGCCCACGAGCGGGCAAATTCCTTCCAGTTGGGAGGATATTCGGCCTGAATTGGCAGTACCCCATAGGAGAATTGCAAACCGCGACAGATCACCCCACTGGGACTGATGGTGGCGATCCACGGTGCTAGCTTGAAGCGGGATATCATACGGGCTATATTTCCCGTCGCCGTGGGGACAATGACCGCTACCGGTGCAAGGCGGGCTACGGTGCGCTGTACATTTCGCGAAATGAGATCCACCAGATGAACATCATTATCGTGATCATAGTCGATAAAAACCTGACGTGTACTGACATCGGCACGCTCTGGTTCCGTAGCTTCCGCTATTTTAGCAAGCATTTTTACGGCCTCCACCGGGTAGTGGCCCATGGCAGACTCTTCAGAAAGCATCACACAGTCGGTGCCGTCAAGCACCGCATTAGCCACATCGGTGGACTCAGCCCTGGTGGGACGGTAATGATCTACCATTGACTCCAGCATTTGCGTGGCAGTGACCACCGGCTTTCCGAACAGGTTAGCCCGGCTAATCAGCTGTTTCTGAACCACGGCAATTCTTTCCAGGGGGGTCTCCACTCCCAGGTCACCCCGTGCAACCATAATCCCGTCGGCAGCCTTGAGGATTTCATCAATATGAGTGAGGGCCCCTGCCCTTTCGATCTTGGCAATAATGAAGACAGGGGCCCCAAACTCTGTTGCCGCCTTACGCACTGCGTCTATATCGGCAGCGGTTTCCACGAAGGATTGGCTGACCACATCCACACCGTTTGTCAGGGCAAATTTCAAACAGTCATGGTCATACTCGGTGAAGGCGCTGATACCAAGGTTAATTCCCGGCAAATTGAGCCCCTTGTGGGATCGTAATTCTCCGCCAATCAGTATGCGACACTGTACATCCATTCCTTCGATGTTGATGACTTCCAAGTGAATAATACCATCATTGAGGAACATGATATCTCCCAGCTTCACGATCACCGGCAGACAGGGGAAATTAACAGGAGCACACTGGCGATTGCCAATGATGTCCCGCGTAGTCAGGGTAAACGTGTCGTTTTGCAGAAGTTGAATCGGTTCTTCGGTCAATTGACCGACACGTATTTTCGGTCCGGGAAGATCAGCCATTATGGTGACCGGCTTACCGCTCTTACGAGCGGCAGCACGAATATTTTCAATTACCGTCCTATGCCAGGAAAAATCACCATGTGAAAAATTTAACCGCGCAATATTCATCCCGGCATCCAGCATCTGCAGTAATATTTCGGGAGACTCGGACGCTGGCCCGATCGTACCTATGATTTTTGTTTTATTACGCGGTAGTGCCATGGATGTGTCCTTTTGGTTCATCCCGAACCGAAGTTTTTTTCTTACGAGACCGGCTACTTTTCCAGTATCTCAACAACAACCCTCATATTTGCAAGGGCAGCAGGGGAGAGCCGATCGCTGGGGTCGATTTCAAATTGCGCCGGGTGTGCTTCCCCATAGCCGATTGTTGTAATCCGTTGGGCATCAATACCACCGGCGGTAATCAGATAGGCCTTGACCGCTTCAGCTCTTCTCTCGCTCAGCCCCTGGTTATATTCAGGTGTACCGGAAGCGGAGGTGTACCCTGAAACAAGCAGTTTCATGGCAGGATTATTCTTCAGCCCCACAATATTGTTATCCAGTATTGTCCGGCCGTTTTCACTGATCGCACTGCTGTTATAATCAAAATGGGAATTTTGCAATGAAACCAGCGTTGATAACGCCTTTGGAGGCGCGTATGAGGTGAAGCTCCAGACATAATCCTGAGCCAGCGGATTGCCCGCCAAATCCTTGGCACCGGTGGTTATGGTGGCGGTATAGGGCATACCGGTGGCCAAATCCCCGGTCGTGGTAAAGGTGGCATTGGCGGCAGCCGCTGTTACCTTGCCAGGAATACTCTGTTCCCCTTGCATGACGATAAATGTTTTTGAGTTAAGGGTGCCTGGATCCATTACCTCGCTGAAAGCCACATTTATTTTCTGCTTGATAGGTGCGGCAGTGGCACCATTCGCCGGAGTGGTAAACGCGACCGTCGGTGCCATGGTATCGGTGACGTCACCGGTGGTAAAACGCCACTCATAACTGAGTGCCAGGGGGGTACCCGATGAATCTTTCGCACCATCAGTAACCAGAACGGTATAAAGCTTGCCCCGTTCAAAATTGCGGTCAGGAGTGAACGTTGCCGTTGCATCGGTGGAGGTCACTTCACCCGCAATGGGATTACTCCCCTGCATTACCGTAAAGGTTGAGCGGGTAAGTGTGGACTGGTTCATCTCTTTACTAAAAGCAACGTACGCTTTCTGATTCACACTCACTTTTGAAGCACCATTAGACGGTGACGTAAAAACAATTTCAGGAACAGTGCTATCTGCAAGCTCCGCACTCTCCGCCGGAGAAGCATCAGATAACGCTCGATTTTTTTTAATTTTGCCGCCAAAGGAGACCACGATACCAACCGTAGCCTGTACGTTGTTAATGTTATCCTCGTAGACAAGATTATCCCTCAGATCGGCTCTGAGTGCCAGATTGTCATACAACCAATATTTTGCCCCAATGCCAAAATCAACAATCGACATATTCTTGTTGTTAATTTTGGGATCATAGCTGGCCGCTCCATATCCGGCGACCACAAACGGATTGAATTTACCCTCCGCTATCAGATGATAGAGCAGATCTAGGTGATAGGTGGTAACACTCACTCCCGCTGTCGGACTGGTGAATTTACCTTCTTTGTCAAACACCGCAGTTTTGTCATCGACATGACTCTGGACAAATTCTCCTGAAGCCTCAACGCCAAAATGCTCGGTAATGTTATAACAGAACCTCCCGCCATACACCGGTGCGTCTTCCAAATTCTGACGTTTTTCAAACAGGTTAAAACCGATAAAGGGGCTGACTTCAAAACTTCCTGCCTTGATTTCAGCCTGGACGGCCATGGGAAGTGCCAATACCCAGAGTACTAGAACCGTTATTACGTTCTTCATAATTAAAGCTAATGAATATTTTTTTTTCATACAATCCCCTTCCTCTTCTCTTATTTCATAAAGTGGGTACTGCCTGTATCATGTGTGTTCAAGAAAACAGGAAGGCGGCCCATTCCGAGGTCCATGACCGCCCTCCCCCTCCCGTAAAGCGTTCTCTATTTTGGCACGGTAATAACGCCACTGACCGTAAGATTGCCGGTACCAACCGGTGCCGAAATATCAGCACCCGCCAACATTCTCCCTTCAACAATGGTATTGGCGTTAATGGTGATGGTCTGCCCCGCCACGATTGTCCCCTGAAAGAAGGTATTGGTACCAATGGTGACATTGTTGGTCATGACCCAGAAAACATTTTTCGGATTGGCTCCCCCCTGGAGCACAATGCTCCCGGTTGTGGTGGTCATGGTATCCGCCTGGAAGATAAATACCGCATCCGCATTTCCCTGTGCATCAAGCACAAGTGGACCGGCATCGTTGCTCAGGGCAAACGTGTCAGTGGCCGTTCCGACCGCATAGATACCGGGTCGCAGCACCATACCGGTAAGGTCAACGACTCCTGAGGCAAAGGTACCGCCATTGCCGGTTGGCGTGGGTACTGACGCCGGAGCAACGCGAGCGGAACCGAGTTTGTTGTGAGTATAGGTTGACTGAAGATCAAAGCGAAGCTGTGGCAGCAGTGCCCAATTACCCCTATCCGTCGTGATGATCTGTCCGGTTACTCTCGGCGAGGTCGGTACCGTCGGCGAACCACCCAGGGTGAATGCCACCAGGGCCGCCGATGTTGAGGTTGGCCCGGCCAAGGCCACGTCACCATAGAGATGCATCAAGGTGGCCCCGGAGTTGGTAATTGCGTCGTTTGCTATGATGCCAAAGGTATCGGCTGATGCCAGATCAGGAGCGGTTCCGGCAGCTCCGGGAGTTGGTACGTACAGAGCTACGGTGACAATAACCGTATAGGTTACCGCCGAGGAGTCGGCTGCAGTCACTTTGTACGGAACCGGATTGGTGAAATTATTCGGCGTTGTGCCGCTGATCTGTGCTGTTCCGCTGACGGTGACATCAGTTGAAGAAGCGGTGTAGGTGGCAATCATAGGGTTGGTACCTGTGCCGGTAATGTTCGTACCAAACGGCATGTTGACCGTGATGGTCTTGGCACCCTGACTTATGGTACCGACAACTCCATCAAGTGAGTATGCGGTAATAGTTTTGTCGACCGGGGATGCCACCGTGACAATAACGGTATAGAACACCGTCGAAGCATCGGCAGCGGTCACCTGGTAGACTACCAGACCGCTAAAATCCCGTGCCGTCAGCGCGGGACTCTGCTGTAAAACGCCCCCGACCTGAACATCGGTAGCCGTTGCGGAGTATATTACTCTCATGGGATTGCTGCCCAGACCGGTGACATCCGTACCGTACGGCATGGCGACCAGTATGGTCTTGGTGACCTGATTTATCGTGCCGACAACACCATCAATGGAAAATGCCGTCAGCGCCTTGTCAAGGGGTGAAGCCACCGTTACGATAACGGTATACACGGTGGCAGAACCATCTGTAGCAGTAACCGTGTAGACAACCGGGTTGCTAAAATTCCGTGCCGTCGGTGCCGGGCTCTCCTGGAGTATGTCAGCTACCCGCACGTCCGTAGCGGTAGCGGTAAATGACGCCCGCATGGGATTGCTGCCCAGGCCGGTGACATTGGTATCAGAGGGCATGGCCACTATGATGGTTTTGGCACTTGGATTGATCGTACCGACAATGCCGTCAATGGAGTAGGAGGTAATGCTGCTGGCAATGGCTGGAGCGGTCGTCACCATAACGGTGTAGGAGGCGGTAGAACTATCTGCGGCGGTAACCTTGTACACCACCAGACCGCTGAAATCCCGTGGAGCCACGGCAGGGCTCTGCTGCACCACATTGGCAACCTGAACATCGGTTGCTGATGCGGAATACGTTACCCGCATGGGATCTTTGGTCAGGCCGGTAACATCTGTGCCAAACGGCATCGCCACCACAACAGTTCTCGCTGTTTGGTTGATGGTGCCGATCACGCCATCAATGGAGAAGGCCGTCAGTGCCTTGTCCACTTCTGAAGCCACAGTGACAATGACGGTATAGCTCGCGGTCGAAGTATCGGCAGCGGTTACGGTATAGACCACCAGAGTGCTAAAATCCCGTGCTGCCACGGCAGGACTTTGCTGTAGCTCATCCGCAACACGGACATCGGACGCCGAAGCAGAGTATGACGCCCGCATGGGGTTTGTGCCGTTACCGGTCCGATCGGTACCATAGGGCATGGCGACCAGAATGGTTTTTGCCGTTGGATTGATGGTGCCGACAACCCCGTCAATGGAATAGGCGGTGATGGCCTTGTCGATAGGCAAAGCCACGGTAACGGTGACCAGATATTTTGCCGTCGAATTGTCGGCAGCAGTGGCGGTGTAGAGGATCGGTGCGGTAAAATCATGTGTCGGTGCTGCACCGCTGATTTGTTTCACACCGGCAACCGAGACGGCAACGGCGGTGGTCGTGTAGGTTGCCGTCAAATTCGTCAGAACCGTTGCAAAGGGTACCGTGACCGAGATGGTTTTTGCCGATTCATTGATGGTGCCAACGACTCCACTCAATGAATACGCGCTGATGACGGGGGGATGGGGTGAGTTCCACACGCCCCCCCCAAACACACCGTCACTGCATCCTGTCAGCGTAACCAAACTGGTCACTATACAGACGAATGCCAGATACCATTTCTTTATTGTAAAATTCTTCATACACCCTCCTTTCGGTTATTTGCGATTCACCTTTTTTACCCTGCCACTTCACGAGATATGGCACGATGACCAGGATCATCGGTTCTGATATGGCAAAAAGCCCGCCAAAAGGGGTATAAACAAGAAATCAGATGACAACAACCACCTATTATTACGATTTATGAGGTAAAACAGGGTTTAGGAAGCACCATTTCACACGGGAAAGCCGCCATATGTTACAGAACCTCAGCATATGAAGGAACAGCGTTGGTGAGGGGGAAAATAACTTTAGGTGAATCAATTAAATGCTGATATGGTCAAATTATAATTAAATAAATCGTTGATAGTTAATGCTTGTAGAGTACCGGGGCAGGTAAACCATGAAAATCAAGCATACCTTCATTATTCCCTCCATAGGACTGTTGCTCCTCCTGTCACTCAGCATGGTTATTTTACTCGCCTACCATTCCTTCACGCAGATTGAAGCGACGGCACGGGAACGGAGCAACTCCTCGCGGCTCGTCAACCAGGCACATGATCTGATGTCCTCGCTGGTAGAGGCTGAGACCGGCCAGCGCGGTTATCTGCTTACCGGTAACCAGGCATTCCTCAAACCATACAACTCCGTTCGAGACACCGTCGCATTAGAACTCACGACGTTACGCCATCACATTTCAAGCCAGGCGGCCCGGCAACACCTGGACCGACTGATACCACTCGTTGACGCAAAGATGGCTGAATTGTCCACTATGATAGCTATTCGGGCAAGTAGCGACACCGCCACGGCAACGGCAGCCATCAAGAATGGCAAGAGTCTGCATCTGATGGATGAAATTCACTCCGAAATGCGTGGTTTCATGCAGGTGGAAGACCATGTCTTGAAAGATCGCGACGCCCTTTTTCAAGCAAAGTTACGGCGAATGTTTATTCTCATCCTCTGCGCCAGCATCTGCAACCTCTTACTGGCGGTCTCTTTTGCCTATTTAATCCTCCGGAACCAACAACAGCAGTTTAAAATTGAGAGTCACCGGGAAACCGAACGGCTGCTCAAACTCCAGGAGGAGACCAACACGTTACTGCAACAAGCCAATGGCGAGCTGTTGGATAAAGGGATAACAACAAACCGGTTATTAGAGGAGCTGGAACTATCCCAGATAGAGATTGGGGAACAGAACAGTGAACTCAGGTGTTCCCAACAGGGATTAGAACAGCATCAGCTCGAACTGGAACTTCAAAATGACGAATTGGGGCGACTGCAAACCGAGTCAGAGATGATGGTAAAGGGACTCAGTGAAAGCGAAGCGCAGTTATATGCGGTGGCGCAATCACTCCGTAACAGTGCCGTGCTTGTCACAACTATCCTCAATACGGTGGCGGACGGTATTATTACCATCCACGCCGACAGTGGTTGCATTAAAACGGTCAATCCGGCAGCTGAACGAATGTTTGGTTACAATGGTTCAGAGCTTGAGGGGCAGAGCTTCAATCTGCTGATTCCCGAACTTGAGCAAAATGAACGCAGCGATTCCGTTGGCAATTATTGCGGCGGTGAAGAAACAAGCAACGGTGGGCAGTGCCGGGAGGTCAGTGGGCGGCGAAGTACTGGCACCCCCTTTCCGCTGGAGATGACCATAAGCGAGATGTGGCTGGACGACCAACGCTACTTCACCAGCATTCTGCGGGACATCACGGCACGCACCCAGGCTGAGGCAGCACTGCAAAAAGCAGGGGCACTGCAAAAGGCCATTTTCAATAGTGCCAATTTTTCAAGTATTGCAACGGACGCACAGGGTGTCATCCAGATTTTCAATGTGGGTGCCGAGCGTATGCTCGGCTACAGTGCCGCCGAGGTCATGGACAAAATAACACCGGCCGATCTCTCCGACCCACTAGAAGTCATTGCCCGCGCCACCGAGCTGAGTAAAGAATTGGAAACACCCATAGCTCCCGGCTTTGAGACCCTGGTGTTCAAGGCTTCCCGTGGCATAGAGGATATTTATGAACTCACCTATATCCGTAAGGATGGCAGTCGTTTTCCGGCGGTTGTTTCAGTTACCGCACTCCGCGATGTCCAGGATGTCATCATTGGCTATCTCTTAATCAGCACCGACAACAGCACCCGTAATCTTATTGAAAGTGAGCGACAAAGGCTCGAACAGGTACTGCTCGACAAAAATATTGAACTGGAAAAGGCAATGTGGATTACGGAAAAAGCAAATCTTGCCAAATCAGATTTCCTTTCCAGCATGAGTCATGAGTTACGCACCCCGCTCAGCGCGATCCTTGGCTTTGCCCAACTTATGGAATCAGCAACACCACCACCAACGGAGATTCAGCTGCGAAGTATTGATCAGATTTTGAAAGCGGGTTGGTACTTGCTTGAGCTGATAAACGAGATACTTGATCTTTCCCTCATAGAATCGGGCAAACTCTCGATGACCCTTGAGTCGGTCCCACTGATGGAAACGCTTATTGCATGTGAGGCCATGGTCGAGCCACAGGCGAATACTCGCGGCATCACGCTTTCGTTTAGCCCTTATGCCACTAGTTGCTATGTCAAGGCTGACCGGACGCGCTTAAAGCAGGTGTTCATCAATCTTCTTTCCAACGCTATCAAATACAATAGAATCGGCGGAACGGTAGTTGTCAAAAGCATACTGAACTCCGGTTCCGTACGTATCAGCATCACGGATACCGGCTATGGGTTGGCACCGGAGCAGCTGAGCCAACTGTTCCAGCCCTTTAACAGGCTCGGGCAAGAGGCCAATACCGAACAGGGTACCGGCATCGGCCTCGTTGTGGCAAAACGCCTGGTGGAAAGAATGGCTGGAACCATTGGTGTGGAAAGCAGTGTGGGTCAGGGAAGCGTTTTTTGGATCGAGCTCCCCCTGACCATGCACCCAACACAGAGTAACGTAAGCTCCGAAACGACCACCATAACGCACCTGCCGGAGCAGAGAAATCAACCGTTTTATACGTTACTCTACGTTGAGGACAACCCTGCCAATCTGATGCTGGTTGAAGATATCATTGCCCAGCGGCCCGACATCCGCCTGCTGAGTGCCACCGATGGGCGAAGTGGCATCGCTCTGGCACGCACTGCTCTCCCGGATGTCATTCTGATGGATATTAACCTCCCTGACATCAGTGGTATTGAGGCCATGGAACTGCTGGCTACCGACCTGAAAACCGCTCACATTCCGGTCTTGGCCCTCAGTGCCAACGCTCTCCCCAACGACATTGAAAAAGGGCTGAAAGCCGGGTTCTTCCGTTATCTTACCAAGCCGATAAAAGTCAAAGAGTTTTTATCAACCTTAGAGACAGCATGCGCCTCCACAAAGGATAAGAACACAAAGGAACTGTTATGATGATTAGTGAATCTGAAATTCTTGCCGCCCGTATCTTGATTGTCGATGACCAGGAGGTAAACATCACCCTTCTTCAGCAACTATTACGTGAAGCGGGCTACCGCAACATCACCGCAACAACACAACCGGAAGGGGTTTGTGCCTTGCATCAGAAAAGCAGCTACGACCTGATACTGCTCGACCTGCAGATGCCGGTCATGGACGGCTTTCAGGTGCTGGAAGGCTTAAAAAAAATTGATATAAGCGGTTATCTCCCGGTGCTCGTCCTGACAGCTCAACCGGGTCACAAACTTCGCGCCTTACAGGCGGGGGCAAAGGATTTCATCGCCAAACCCTTCGACCTTATTGAAGTAAGGACCCGTATCCATAATATGTTGGAAGTTCGCTTGTTATATAACAAACTCGAAGTTAACAACGCCCTTCTCGAACAGACCGTCAGCGAACGCACAAAAGAGCTCAGCAGAACGAATCTGGAAATTCTCCAATTGAAGGATCGGCTGCAGGCCGAGAATATCTACCTACAGCAGGAGGTTGCACAGCAATACAACTTTGGCGAGATTATCGGCCAGAGCGTTGCGCTGTCACGGGTATTCTCCCAGGTCGAACAGGTGGCACCCATGAACGCGACGGTGCTGCTTCTGGGCGAAACCGGCACCGGCAAAGGGGTTGTGGCCCGGGCAATCCATAGCAGAAGTACCCGCAAGGGGCGACCACTGATCACGGTCAACTGCACCACACTGCCGGCAACCTTGATTGAAAGTGAACTCTTTGGCCGTGAGCGGGGTGCCTTCACCGGCTCCGATGCCCGACAGATCGGCCGCTTTGAAATGGCCGATGGCGGCACTATCTTCCTTGACGAAATTGGTGAAATGCCCCTGGAGTTACAGTGTAAACTGCTCCGGGTGATCCAGGATGGGGAGTTTGAACGGCTTGGCAACCCCCGTACCATTAAGACCGATGTCAGGATTATAGCCGCTACCAACCGAAACCTTGCAGACGAAGTGAAAAATGGACGATTCCGTGAGGATCTCTACTATCGACTCAATGTGTTCCCCATTACCATGCCGCCGCTCCGGCAACGCTCCAATGACATTCCACTTCTCGTCAAGCATTTTGTCTCCAAATTTAACAAAAAAATTGGCAAGAAAATTGATACGGTTTCAAAAGAAACCATGACCAAACTTCAGGAGTACCACTGGCCAGGCAACGTACGGGAATTGGAAAGCATCATTGAACGGGCCATTATCATCACTCTTGGCACTGCGTTACAGGTGTTGGATCATTTTGAGCCTCGGGGTAAAACGGTTGAAGTTTCTGGAGAGGAGACCAAGGGGCTCGTTGAACGGGAGCATGATCATATCGTGCAGGTTCTTAAAAAAACCAGTTGGCGTATTGAGGGCAAAAATGGTGCGGCGGGTATCCTTGGCATCAATGCCAGTACCCTGCGCGCCCGCATGCGTAAATACGGGATTGCCAGACAGTAACGGTGAGCACAGCGGGACGGTCATCCCCCCACATATGGTAGTTGTGTCATTAATGGCGGAAAATGGTAACGGTTTGCTCGCTAACAGAGTGCCGCGTCACACCTTAAACTATCGCAAGAACCGTTGGTTATGGCTCTGGGTCACGGCAAGCGGTAATGGCACAGAAGTTGCCGAGTACCCTGCACACGTCACAGAACGCCAACCAATTTCCGCGAGGTAGCTCAGATGATCACAACCGCAGCATATGCAACAATTTCCGCACATTCACCGCTGGCTCCCCACGCGATTACGCGGCGAGATCCGGAGGCACGGGAAGTCCTTATCGAAATCCTCTTCTGTGGTGTCTGCCATTCCGATATTCATCAGGTTCGCAACGAATGGGGCGGTTCCCACTATCCCATGGTACCCGGCCATGAAATCGTCGGCAGGGTATTAAAGACCGGTGAGGATGTCATCAAGTGGAGAATCGGTGATAGTGTGGGCATTGGCTACTTCATTGATTCATGCCACCAATGTGAAGCCTGTGCCGCAGGCGAAGAACAGTACTGCGAAGCGGGCATGAATACAACCTTCAACGGGTTCGAGCGGGATGGCAAAACAGCGACCTATGGTGGTTACTCAACCCGTATCACGGTGAATGAAGATTATATCCTGCGCATCCCCGATAGCCTGCCCCTTGAGCGGGTGGCACCGTTGTTATGTGCCGGTATAACGGTCTATTCGCCGTTGCATCGCTTTGGCGTCAAGAACAATTCCAATATTGCGGTTGTCGGCCTGGGTGGACTTGGTCACATGGGGGTAAAGATCGCCGTGGCCATGGGTGCCAAAGTCACCGTCATCAGCCATTCGGCGAGCAAACGGGAAGATGCCCTGGCACTGGGTGCCGTTGATTTTATCGCTTCTGCTGATGCTGATGCCTTCACGACCAATGCCCGGCGTTTTGATTTTATTCTCAATACGATTTCAGCCCGTCACGACTACAATAATTACCTGAATCTGCTCCGCCGCGATGGCACCATGGTACTGGTCGGCATACCGGAACCGATGCTCCTTGCGGCCTCTTCCCTTGTCTTGCAGCGTTTGAATCTGGCCGGCTCACTGATAGGTGGTATCCGCGAAACCCAGCAGATGCTTGATTTCTGTGCCGAACACCGGGTCGTTGCCGATGTGGAGGTTATTTCAATAGAACAGATCAATGAAGCCTATGAACGGATATTAAAAAGCGACGTTCACTACCGGTTCGTCATTGATATGACCAGCCTGAAGGAACGTGAGATGAGCTGACGCTTCGCTCTCTCACAACCCCGATCTCAGCTACATGGCAGACACATTTATCTGGACAGGCCAGGGATAGATTCCTGGCCTGGCATCGGCGGTAAATATGAAGCGGTAGGTCAACTCCAGCAGTTGGGGGGTGCGACTATACGGCATCAGAACCCACCCCCTGTCGAAATCAATCTGTACCTCGTTTTTCAAACCGCTGATAAATATTTGCTTGAATGGACCTTCCAAAACTTCAAAAGCCAGCAGATAGCCATCCTGACTGCTGTTCTTCACCTCAAATCGGCTGGCAGCCGGAACATCCAGATAACCGGTGGCAATATCATTTTGAGAAATGGTGAGCTGGGATTGTTGTCGCACGATTCTGATTCGAGAGACCTTTCGCACCGAAGCGGTCGCTCTGAAACCGGTAGAGAGTGTGCCTGCCTCAACAATGAGCGCAGGAGTGAGCACAAGAACCGTACCGAAGGCGGCCAAAAAGAGCGTATTCTGCAGGCATAATCCTTGATCAACCCCGCCCGGGAACAAACAGTCACTCTCGACCAGCAACTCACCGATCTTTTTTTCAGACTGTCTTTGCTGTTCGAGAGTGAGCTTGCGCTGTTGTTCCGCTACAAATCGACAAACATACGATGAGTCATACATGGTGTCAGCCTCCACTACTTCCCGTCACCACTCAATGGTCGCCGTCAATGCCTGGGTGTAATCGCTCGCCGCTGTGATGGTATCATTGATGCCCGTTCCTACCACAACCCTGCCGTAGACGTTGGTTGTCACGGCAGTTCCTGACTGAGTCGTTTTTGCACCGCCAAGCACACCGGGAAACGTTGAGGTACGTCCCGCATCGCTGTAGAGTGAATAATTAATACTATCAAGAGTTGTCGGACTTTTCATGGCAAGGGGCCCGGCAACACTCGGTGCAATAAAGAGAAATTCCAGCGTCCCTTTGGAGCATTTGGTGACGATGGTACCAGCACCATCGTAATTACCGTTGGTGGTCGGATCTATAGAGCCGAAGACGACGTTGGTAGTGCTACTGACAATGCACTTTGCGGTGACAAAGGCGGTCGCGTTAAGTGTTCCAATAGCGGTGGCTGCGCAGACAACCGTCGGCAGGGACATCAGTGTTGCGGTTGCAAAGATCGTTAACATCTGTTTATTCATTCGGGACTCCTCGTTAGATGAATTGCCTGAAGAATTTATGCAACTAGTGAGCCACTTATTACCCGGCACGCAACTACCTGACAACCGCCCCAAATAGGGGGACGACCCATTGCAGACATACCGTCACATGTCACAGTAATGTCATCTTTGACAGTGTCTGTTGAAAGGGCACCACCTTCACCAGAGCATTATCTTCCCATAACCCCTTCTCTTTTCTAATTGTTATGGTTCCATAACAGCACATCCTTACTGGCATACTAGTTGCCGTACAGTGTGTAACAGAATTACACCGGCTTTCTGTACATTGAAGAACAGGTGCCGCCCTGAAAAGGGTCGACATTGGCTGCAAGTATGAAAGACAGCCGTTATGTGAAAGGAGGACACCATGGGATTTCTTATCGGCATATTGATTATTGTTATTCTGGTTATTGTCATACTCAAACTGACGTAGGCACGGCAACGGTACACGGGGTGGATGCATGAATATTGAGATCCATAATCTTACAAAAATGTATACCAGCAGCAGGGGGCTCTTGCCGACAAGCTTCACCGTTAAAAAAGGTGAACTTGTTGCCGTTATTGGCCATAATGGGGCGGGGAAGTCAACACTACTGAAAACCATCGCCGGTTGGCACCCCCCGGACAGCGGTTCAGTACTGATTGATGGCGACCAGGTGAGTGACAGAAAGAAGGTCATCAGGAAAATCGGCTTTGTTCCCGAGCTGCCCAGTCTCTTTGATGCCTTTTCTGTACAGTACAATCTCACGCTGTTTGCACGCCTTTTTGGTACCCCCTCTTCACGGATCGAAGAAGTGCTGACAGAATTTGACTTGCTCCCGTTCAGACAGAGTATCGTCCGGAATCTGTCAAAAGGTTTACGGCAACGGGTCAGTATCGGGCGGACGCTGCTGGCAGATCCAGCCATTCTTATCTTCGATGAACCAACGGCCGGCCTGGATTTTGAAATAACCAACGAAATTCATGACATGCTCCGTGGCTTCCATGCAGCGGGGAAAACGATCCTCTTCACGTCCCATCGAGCGGATGAAATCAGCTCTCTCGCCACGCGGGTTCTCATGCTGCACAAGGGATTTCTCGTATTTGACGGCCCAACCGACGACTACCTTCGTGCCACCGCCACCGAACCGATATCCCTCCCATGACACCACCGATAATCACGTTAATAGTCAATGATCTGGCCATCGCTGTTAAAAACAAGAGCGTGCTGCTGATCATCTTTATCCCGTTTTTTGTGTTCATCTCATTAAAACTGGTAGATCAATCAGCGCGTAATCTCACCAGGGCAACAGTGGGCTTTGTCAGAACAGAAGCCTTTTCACCGGAGATGACCCGTGCTCTGAGCGCGACAGGTTCGCTCATACATCTGCTTCCCATCAGGGATGAAGCGGAAGGGATGCGGTCGATACGGGATAAAAAAATAGATGGTTTCCTGAAACATTCCGACATAGTGAGGGACAAACTTATACTGGTTGTCCAGAAAAAAGAGGCGGTACAGACACTTGCCATTATTGAATCCATGGGGGCTCTCCAGCATGCGGTCGAGGGAGGGGGCAGCAGCTGGGTTTCCGAGGTGAGATCCGTTGAAAAGGGTGGCATAGGGATACAATTGCTGCCAACCTGGATACTCATGTTGGTACTGCTGGTTGGCTTTATCATACTGCCGGGACAGGTAGCCGAAGAAAAAGAGAAAAACATGCTGCTTTCCCTCCTGCAAACGCCAATGCATGAGATGGAATGGTTAGGTGCGAAGGTGGTGTCGGGGATGCTCCTTTCGGCCGTTGCCATCGTGATACTTCATCTGTTAAGCAACTACAGACCGGAACACATGGGCAACTATGTACTATTCATCCTGCTGGGAAGTTTTTGCTTCTGCTCGTACGGTGTATTTCTCGGTTTATTATGCCGCAATCAAGCAAGTGCCCGAACCTTAGGTGTTATCTTCTATCTTCCGCATCTGCTCCCCTGCGCTCTCGCGGACTATTCGCCCCAATTATCCGCATGTGCCCCGTATCTCCCCTCATACCACTTGTTGGAACCGGTCAGGGCACTGCTTTTCAACAAATACCCCCTGTCCCACTTCGCCACGGATTGGCTGTACCTAGCGACAGTTGGCGTAATAACCCTGACTTTTTCCTACCTGCTCATCAAGAAACGCTGGTTATTGTCATGAAATACCATCTGAGAAAATTCAGGGCACACCAAGCAACACCGGGGGATGTAATGACACCGAGCCGTAGCACCTATCTCGGCAGTAGTGCAGCCTTAGGGACAGCAGTTGCCCTCTGGCTGCTTGCCCTCCTGGTGGCACCAATTGCCAGGCCCCTTGCCTGGGCACTTATTATCGGCATCTCTACCCTCCCCCTCCATGACCGGTTATCCTGCCGCTTCCCCCAGCACCCGAACCGGTGTGCCGCTTTGATGGTTCTCGCAATAACGGTATGCCTTATCCTCCCAATTATCGGCCTGATCGTACTGATCGTCGAGAATGCGGTCGTATGGTACAGCGAAGGGGTACGGCTCTTTCTCTTGTTTACAACAACCGGGGTGGACACAATTAAACAGCTCCCCTTCACCGGTACCCTTATCACCCTCAGCAATCGTTTTAACATCACTCCGGCCAATCTGATGGCAAAATTGACCAACAGCGTTTCAGCATATCTCTTTGACCTGACAACCAATACGGCAATACATTTCGGCGAGATCATCTTCACCGGTGCCTTGACACTGTTCATCCTCTTTTTTGTCTATCGTGATGGCAAAAGAATCGTGGAGAGGGCAATCGACCGTTGTGCCACCAATCGGGACAGAGCACGCCACTACGCGTCTGAAATTCGTGCCACAACCACCGCAGTAACGGTGGGCACCCTCTTTACCTGTCTTGCACAGGGGGTTACCGCTGCCATTGGCTATTATTTTGCCGGTGTACCGGCTCCGGTTATCTGCGGTGCCCTGACAGCGGTGGCGGCAGTGATCCCCGTTATCGGCACCGGTATCCTCTGGGTACCATTGACGCTCCTTCTGTTACTTAACGGCTTCTACCTGAAAGGGATACTCCTGGCACTCTGGTGTGTCATATTTGTCGGACTGGCCGACAATGCAATACGTCCGTTGGCCATTAAAGCCAAAGGTAACATCTGCGTTCCTGCCATTGTACTTGGTGCCGTGTGTGGTGTCTATGTACTCGGCAGCCTCGGCCTGATCCTCGGCCCGGTGTTATTTGCCATTCTCATCACCGTATGGGGGGATATCATGGCTACCGATCACCACCATGCAGCAGAAAAAAGCCACATATGATGCAGAGGAAACCGATCGAACCGGTCTCCTATCTCTCTGTTCTGACGGCACTCCTCATCAATGTAACTCTCTTCACCGGCTGCGCCACCCTGCCAAACATTTCACAGGTGATTGACGAAGCGCAAAAGCCACAAAAGCCACAGAAGATTATGACTGCAAAAGGTCAACTCTCGGCCACACAGAGTGAGGCCGTCATGAGCCGTCTCAAACGCTCGGTCGCTCCCACCGATGTGCTCGGCCGTCTCACCCAGGTCGTTGAGTCGGTAACCGATAGTCCTCTGACACGGGGCAACAGCGTCAGACTGCTCAATGACGGCCCCGCTGCCTATGCCGCCATGTTTGCCGCTATCCGCCATGCCAAGGATCACATCAATCTTGAGAGTTATATTATTGAAGATGACGATACCGGCCGGAAATTCGCAGAATTGTTATTACAAAAGCGGGCCGAAGGAATTCAGGTATCACTCCTCTACGACTGCCTGGGAAGTATCAACACCCCTGAATCATTCTTCCAGCATCTGCGGGAGGGGGGCATACAGGTAGTCGGCTTCAATCCGCTCAACCCCCTTAACTCACACGCAAAATGGGATCTGACACACCGGGATCATCGTAAAATCCTTATCATCGACGGAAAACGAGCCATTATCGGTGGCATTAATATCAGCAGGGTCTATTCAAGTATCCCCCTGACACGCAGAAAAAACGAAGCGAAGCCCATTCACTGGCGTGACACGGATATTCAGATAGAAGGGCCGGCCGTTGCCGAATTGCAAAAGTTATTTATGGCAACCTGGCAACGACAGGGGGGCGGAATACTGTCTGGTCGGCACTATTTCCCCACGGTACAGGAAAGTGGTTCGGCTCTGGTGCGCATAATCGGCAGTACGGAAGGTGAAAGTAACAGGATTCCCTTTATAGTCTATGTTTCTGCCATCACATTTGCCGAGCAGTCGGTACACATGACCAATTCTTACTTCATTCCCGACAAACAGATTCTCAAGGCGTTGGTCGATGCCGCCACACGGGGAGTGGATGTAAAAATAATTCTTCCCGGCATTACCGATTCCCCGCTGGCACTCCATGCCCAACGCCATTACTACTCCGAACTGCTCAAGGCCGGAGTCCAGATCTATGAACAGAGCACCTCCCTGCTGCACGCGAAAACAGTAGTCATCGACAACGTCTGGTCAACGGTCGGCTCCACCAATATGGATTACTTGAGTCTCCTCCATAATGACGAGGTAAACGCCATCATCCTGAACCATGATTTTTCCGTCCATATGGAGAAAATGTTTGCCAATGACCTCATACATTCGAAGAAAATAGAGGCCAACGAGTGGGAGCAGAGAGATCTGCTACCGCGCGTCAGAGGGTGGTTCATTAGTTTATTCGGACGACTGTTGTAGGGGGCAATTCAGCGGTTCCCTCCCAGTGGAGGGGGTTTTTCCAAACATCTCCACCATTATTTTCCTATTATTTGACTTTCGTCAATTTCATTCACAGCCAAAGTGCTACTAATCAATTCCATACAATTAATAAAAGCAAGAGAAGGCGACCGTATGCCAGTATCAAGTGTAGTTGTGCAATGCCTTGAAGGAACAGCTGATTCCGTTGCAGTACGAATTTCAGCGTTTACCGGCGTTGAAATACAGGGTGTGCTTCCTGATGGTCAAATAGTTGCCATCATCGAAGCCGATGACATCCAAAATGAAGTTGATCTCGTTTCCAAACTCCACGATGTAATAGATGTGGTTACAGTCAGACTTGCATATCATAATTTCGAAGATATGTAACACAAACGGCTCTTATAACCGCTTGTGCCATATCAAGACTACAACGTAAAAGGAGGAGGAAGCGATGGAACTTTCCCGACGTGATTTTCTGAAGGCAAGTGCTGCGGCGGCGGCATTTGCGGCAGCAGGTGCACCGTTACTGGGTTCAAACAACGCCGATGCAGCCGAAGCTGGCATCAAATGGGGCAAAGCACCGTGCCGCTTTTGCGGAACAGGATGTGGAGTCTTGGTCGGGGTTAAGGACGGTAAAATTGTTGCCACCAAGGGTGATCCGGCTGCTCCTGTTAATAGGGGGCTCAACTGTATCAAGGGTTATTTTCTCTCCAAGATACTCTATGGCAAGGATCGTCTGACGAAACCGTTGATCCGCAAAGGGAATAAGATGGTTGAAGCTTCGTGGGATGAAGCAATGACCCTGATTGCCAGCAAGTTTAAGGAGGCCATTGAGAAGCATGGCCCGGATTCTGTTGCCATGTATGGCTCCGGTCAATGGACGGTGTTTGAAGGTTATGCCGCCAGCAAACTATTCAAAGGTGGCATCGGCACGAATAATATTGAACCGAATGCCCGGCTTTGCATGGCATCTGCCGTTACCGGTTTTATGACAACGTTCGCATCCGATGAACCAATGGGTGTCTATGATGACCTGGATCTTGGTGACACCTATTTTTTATGGGGTGCCAATATGGCTGAATGCCACCCGGTGCTTTTCTCACGCATTATTGACAACCGCCTGAAAAACCCCGCCGTTAAAATTATCGACTTTGGAACCCGTCGCACCCGCACATCCCAGATGGCAGATCAATATATCAAATTTACTCCACAGACCGATCTGGCGCTGCTCAATGCCATTGCCTACGTCATCGTGAAAGAAAAACTCTATGACGAGCAGTTTATTAAAAAACACGTGGTCTTCAAAAAAGGCAAGACCAACATCGGCAACGGACTTGAAGATAAGTTTAAGTTCACCGATGATCCGAAACCGATGACCTTTGACGAGTACAAAGAGTTTTTGAGTACCTACACACCGGAGTATGTGGAGAAACTCTCGGGCGTACCTGCCGCAAAAATAATCGAACTTGCCCGCCTCTACGCCGATAAAAAGCGCAAAGTAAACTCACTCTGGACCATGGGCTTTAACCAGCATACGCGTGGCACCTGGGTGAACAACCTTGTTTACAACGTACATTTACTGACCGGCAAAATCTGCCGACCAGGAGAAAACCCCCTCTCTTTGACAGGACAGCCTTCCGCCTGCGGCACAGCTCGGGAAGTTGGAACGTTTACCCATCGTTTGCCGGCTGACATGGTGGTGACAAACCCGGACCATCGAGCTATGGCAGCAAAAATATGGGGCATTGATCCCAAAAAAATTCCGGAAAAACCGACGTACAATGCCGTAGAAATGTTCCGCGCCCTGGACCGTGGTGATATCAAAGTGGTCTGGACCCAGGTTACCAATCCTTTTCAGTCACTCCCCAACCTGAATCGCTTCCGGAAAGGTGCCCGCAAAGGTGACGGGCGCTTTGTCATTGTTTCCGACATGTATCCGACCAAGAGCACCGAAGTTGCTGACGTCATCCTTCCCTCCGCATCCTGGGTTGAAAAAGAAGGGGTGTTTGGCAACGCAGAACGCCGTACCCAACAATGGTTCAAGATGGTTGAGGCCCCTGGTGAAGCAAGAAGCGACCTCGCACAAACCATCGAACTCGCCAAGCGCCTTGGCCACGGCAACCTGTTCCCGTACAAGTATATTGAAAAAGAGATGTGGGAGGAATACCGCCAGTTCACCGGTGGTGGTAAAGATCTTGCCCCCTATGAAGCATATGTCAAAAGTCGCGGGCTCCGGTGGCCGGTAGTGAATGGCAAAGAGACCCTGTATCGCTATGCCGAAGGTTACGACCCCTACGTCAAAGCCGGTGAGGGAATCAAATTTTACAAGAACAAAAAAGATGACGGGAGGGCCGTTATCTGGGCACGCCCCTACGAAGCGGCGGCAGAAGCTCCGGACAAAACCTATCCATTTTGGCTCTGTACCGGACGCGTCCTCGAACATTGGCACACCGGCACCATGACCGGACGGGTTCCCGAGCTTAAAAGAGCCTATCCATCTGCCGTCTGCGAAATGCATCCTGATGACGCAAAAAAGCTCGGCATCAAGAACCTGCAGAAAGTTAAAATCAGTTCAAGACGCGGAACTATCACGCTGCCGGTAGATCTCAATGGGCGTGGCAAAGCAGAAAAAGGTAATATCTTTGTCGCCTTTTTTGACGAAACCAAACTGATCAACGAGCTGTGTATTGATGCTTACTGCCCGATCTCCGGTGAACCGGATTATAAGAAGTGCGCTGTTAAAGTAGAAAAAGCGTAACCCAGAAGGTTTTCAATGATCCAGAAATCCTCACATACCGGTATCACCCGCCGCCGATTTTTAAAAAACGGGGTGTTAATACCACTGGCTCTGGCGGTTGCCGGTGGCAGCATTTCAACACTTTTTCTCCGGCGAGCCGATGCCCGTGGTTTTTACCTGCGCCCCCCGGGAGCGGTGGAGGAACGACGTTTTCTGGCATCCTGTATCAAATGCGGGAAATGCGCCCAGGCCTGTCCATATAAATCCATCAAAATGGCAGGCGGCGAAGCGGGTATCGGCATTGGCACACCACACATCGTTGCCCGGGAAGTACCGTGTTATCTCTGTCCGGACATACCCTGTGCCAAGGCGTGCCCGTCGGGGGCATTGGATAAAAAGCTGGAAGACATTGAAAAAATAACCATGGGAACTGCGGTTATTGTTGATCGTGAAAGCTGTCTTTCTCTGCGTGGTCTCCGTTGTGAAGTCTGCTACCGTCAATGCCCGCTGATCGACAAAGCAATCACCTTAGAACCGCGCCACAATCAGCGCACCGGTGTTCACTCGATCATGGAACCGGTCATCCATCGTGATAAATGCGTCGGATGCGGCATCTGCGAAAATGCCTGCGTCAGAGACCAACCGGTGATTGTGGTTATGAAATCGCCTCCCGTGCAGAAGGACTATTATGAATTTTAAATGGTGGCCCATACGCCGTTTCGTCCAACTCGGAATAGTAACCTTAATCGCTTCACCACTCTTTGGACTCACCATTTTTCACGGCAACCTCTCTGCAGGTGAGCTGTTCGGCATTAACCTGAGCGACCCGTTTGCGTTTCTCCAAGCCACAGCAGCCTCGAAGGTTTTCATCGCCTCATTCCTGGCCTCAGCAGTATTGGTTACCGGCATTTATTTTATGCTCGGCGGTCGGACTTTCTGCAGCTGGGTCTGTCCCGTTTATCTGCTGACAGAATGGGCCGATAGACTCCGCAGCCGATTCGGCACCGGCGGACGGACCTTTTCCCTCAGCGGCGTTCGGTGGTCGTTCTCAGCAACGATTATCATCTGCGTCCTGACCGGTGTGCCACTCTTTGAAATCCTGTCCCCCATAGGTATCACAACACGGGCGGTCATGTTCAAGGCCTGGCAACCGTTACTGTTGATACTGTCGCTCGTTACCATAGAGATAAGTATTGCCCGGCGCGTCTGGTGCCGTTCACTCTGTCCGGTGGGTGGTTTCTACTCTTTCCTCGGCAGAATCAGCCCGCTTCGAGTCGCTTTTGCCCACCACCTGTGTACACAGTGCGGGGAATGTACGAAAGTTTGTCCGGTAGAAGAGGTGCTGGAACCACCGTTAACAACCCACAAACCCCAAGTCACAAGCGGAGACTGTACACGCTGCGGAGACTGCATTGACATCTGCCCCACACAGGCACTTGGCGTAGATATCTGGTATAAATAAAACTAAGCGATTCAAGGAGGTTTCACATGAAATTACTGCTTCGTAGCTGCGTGGTAGCATCCCTGACAGCATTCCTTACACTGCCGGTTGTTGTCAGTGCCGATGAGCCGGAAAACTACGGAAAAGATGCCCAGAGTGCAGAAAACAGCCCTCCACGGATTCCCCATTTGAGTAAGGACACTTCTGACGGACGGTATTGCCTCAGCTGTCATCGAACCGGTCACAAGGGGGCACCGGAAACCCCGCACCCTGAGCGATTATCCTGCACCGGATGCCATGTGCAAGGAGAAATAAAAGCCAGGAAAAAGGGTGCCAGGAAATAATGAACATTAGTCGAAAAGACTTTTTCAAAAGGGGTTTCCTGTCACTCGGGGAAGCTGTTTTCACTGTCAGAGATGTTTTGAAACCCCCAACAAAAGTTCCCATGGAAATCACGGACGGGGATAGCTTCACTGCGGTACCCCGTGAAAACCAGGTAGCCGTTGCCTTTAATGAGCACTGTTTGGGAAAAAACTGCGGCTGTTTTGCCTGTATGGAGCAGTGTGAACCAGAAGCAATACAACTCATTCCAGGGGTAGGTATCGAGATCAATCCGCACCGCTGCACCGGCTGCGGCAGCTGTGAATACGTCTGTCCAGTAACACCCAAAGCCGTCAGTAGAGAAGCTCGCCCTAACATCAACCACGCACCAACAGAACAACCACCACAGAGAGGAGAAACAACATGATGAAGAAGAAACTGGCCCTTGTGGCCGCTGTTGCCGTTGGAGCAGGTCTGCTGCTGTCACTTCCGGCACTGACCACCGCCGTCAATAAACCGGCCACAAAACTGACCAACGACGGTCGAGCAAAATGTTACGAGTGCCACGACGATGTCAAGGCGCTGAAGGAGGGGTCGAAACATGCAAAACTGGCTTGTACGGTTTGCCACGACAAGCTGGATGCCCACATGGCTGATCCTGAAAAAAACAAACCGGTAACGACCATTGACCAGGCTCTCTGCGGTAAATGTCACAAGAGTCAGTATGAAAGTTTCTTCAACGTCACCCGTGATGGCGGAGCCCGTAAGGAAAAGGGTGTTCCGACCGGACGTTCACCCATGCAGGACAAACTGCTGGCTCCCTACGGTTTTACCTTTGAACATAATGAACCACGGGGACATGCGTTTATGGTCATCGACCAGTTTGCCGTGGATCGCTTCCAGGGTGGCCGTTTCCAGTTCAAAGACGGCTGGAAAGGAATCGACAAGGTTGGCAAAACCTGGGATGTCCTCGAAGACAAAGGGAAAGATTTCAAGTTGAAAGAGAGTGCAATGGCTGGAAATCCCACGTGCATCCAGTGCAAGACGTCTGATCACATCCTTAAGTGGAAATTCATGGGAGACAAGGATCCGAAGGCAAAATGGGATCGCACATCCAACGTCGTCGATGTCGCCAAGGACACCAACAATGCGGTCGGCTGCATTCACTGCCACGACCCCCATGGCACACAACCTCGCGTCGTGCGTGACGGCTTGATTCAGGCTATTGAGCGTGACCCCACAAACAATATCTTTTCGAAAGGGGGCAAAACCGATTTAAAAGTTATCTCCTTTCGAGATGGTTTCCGCAAAATAGGCATCATGGAGAAAACCGACTCCCGCATGATGTGCGCCCAATGCCACGTCGAGTATGCCTGTGGTGCCGGAACCCAGTGGAGTGATGGCAAAGCGATCAAATATGACGACCAGCGGACCAACCATTTCCCGCTTAAAAATGCTCTGCAGCTCCTGAAGCATTATAAGGATCTCGATTTCTTTGACTTCAAACACGCTGTTACCGGTGCCCGGCTGGTCAAATTCCAGCACCCTGAAGCCGAAACCTATGCCGGCAGCGTCCATGACAAGGCAGGAGTTCAGTGTCATCAGTGCCATATGCCCAAACAGAAAGACAAAAAGGGTAAGTTCTTTTCGAACCACGGGGTAGTCAAGCCGAAACTGGCCATCAAAGCGGCCTGTCTCGGATGCCATACCGATAGCACCGTTGCCAAGAAACAATATGAAATGGATTCCATTATCAACTATACCAAGGGCAAGATGCGTAAAGCTGAGTACTGGCTTGGCCAGCTGATAGATTCCTACGCCGCCGCCCAACGTATGGGCGTGACCGAAAGCGTTTTGGCCCAGGCTCGTGAGAAACATGAAGAGGCCCATGTCTTGTGGGAATACTGGACCGCCGAGAATTCGGACGGCTTCCATAATCCAGGACTGGCTCGTGAAAGTCTCACCGGTTCAATTGCCGCTTCTAAAGCAGGCGTCAAGATTCTGAATGACGCAATGGCGGTGGTTAAGAAGGATGAACCAAAGAAGTAAGCTCTCAATTGCTTGTTTCAACAAACGCCTCGCAGCCCGCTGCGGGGCGTTTGTTACTAATCATGCCGCTGCCCACGGATTATATACTCTCAATCTGCATCTCTCAATACCCCTGACATTCCGTACAATTGCGCTGTAACCACCCGCCACATATGGCGACACTGTCAATAGTGAAGGTTTTTAGCACGCTCCCCCCAAAGTTTGTTCCCTCAACGCCTGAAATTCCAATAAGAAATTGGTATGTTAGCCATTCTCTCCCCAACTGGCACAGTAGTTGATAGAATGAACTAACGCCAAAAGACCGTTGTCCCATATAAGGAGAGCACTATGAATGAGCAGAATGCTGTGGTGGGAATCTTCAGTACTCACTCCGAAGCAGAAACAAGCATCAAAGAGCTGCAACACGCCGGTTTCGATATGCAGAAACTCTCCATTGTTGGCAAAGATTATCATACCGAGGAACATGTGGTTGGTTACTACAACGCAGGGGATCGCATGAAAGTCTGGGGCAAACAGGGTGCTTTTTGGGGAGGACTCTGGGGGCTCCTCTTTGGCTCTGCACTTTTTGTCGTTCCAGGGGTTGGCCCGCTTTTCGTCTTTGGCCCCCTGACAATGTGGATTGTGGGAGTATTGGAGGGTGCCGTCATCGTTGGCGGGGTAAGCGTTATTGCCGCTGCGCTCTACAGCATGGGCATTTCCCACGACAGCAGTATCCTCTACGAAACGGCACTCAAATCCGACAAGTTCCTTGTGATTGCCCATGGCACACTCGGCCAGGCATCCCAGGCTAAAAGTATTCTCGAAACCGCCGGGGCAACCCAGGTTGATGTACACAACGGAATCCGCGGCCTTTCTGCCGAGTATAACTATGCTGACAAAACAAGTAATTCCTGGCGTTAAGGAGATATCATGCTCTATCGAATGAAGGAACTGAACGGCTATACCCTGGATGGCTATGACGGGATATTCGGCTCTGTCAGCGGATTTTATTTTGATGACCGCTACTGGACCATCCGCTATCTGGTTACCGATACCGGTGATTGGCTGAGAGATCGACAGGTGCTGATTTCACCCTATGCGTTGGTTTCCGTAGATGCCACGGAGCATCATATTACTGTCAACCTTACCAAGGAGCAGATTGAAAAAAGCCCCCCCCTGACCTCTGACGTACCGGTATCTCAGCAGTATGAGACCACCTATCATAATTATTTTGAGTGGCCAATGTACTGGGCAGGACCGTACATGTGGGGGGCGTATCCCACCATTATGCGCACGACCCATAGCTCCGGCGAAACGGCACCGGACGGTAAAGCGTGGGATCCATACCTTCGCAGTGCCCATGAAGTCGGCAGTTATGCTATCCATGCCACCGACGGTGATATCGGTCATATTGTTGATTTTATTATTGATGACGAGAATTGGGCTATTCGCTATTTGATCGTGGCTACTCACAACTGGTGGCCTGGCAAAAGAGTCCTGATTTCAACCGTATGGATCAAAGAGGTCAACTGGAGTGAATCAAAGGTGTTTGTCTACCTCAGCAAAGATATTATTCAACAATCGCCTGAATTTACCGATGATTCTGCCATTAGCCGTGACTATGAAGTGCAGCTGCATCGCCACTACAATCGTCAGGGATACTGGATCGAGTAGGTCACACAAAAACCAACGTATGAGGAGTTACATCATGGGCGCCAAAAATGAGACCATCCGTAAAATGCAGGCACAATTAAATGGCTGGGACATCGAGATTGAAACACTGACCGTGAAAGCACATGTCGTTAAGGCGGATGTAAAGAGTGAATTCGATGACATGATTGCATCGTTGAAAATCAATCTTGCCGCTGCCCGTCAGAAAAGTAACGAACTGCAACAGGCCGGAGAAGACGCCTGGGAAAATCTGAAAAGCGGACTTGATGGCATCCTCGGTTCTCTCGGAGATGCTGTCAAGGCTGCAAAATCACATTTAAAGTAAAAAGGGCACACAGGTGAGAGACGGTATACTGATCGGTTACTTCGCAAAAAGGGATGAAGCTCGCGCGGTTATCCGGCAACTGGCACGACACGGCTTTCGTCGGACAGTTATCGTGTATAAGGGAATGGACGATCATATTCACTGCACTGATCGGTTTCCGGGCTACCGTGCCCTTGGCATGTTGGTGCTGGCATGCCTGTGCGGAGCAAGTGCCGCACTTGCTCTTCAGCTCAGAGGGTGGTCCGCATTACTGCCGTTTTGGGGATACTTCCCCCCCTCGATACTAGTCTGTTGTTCAGCTACTGTCGGTGCCCTCACCGCCTTTTGCACACTCCGCCGTAACAGAATCGGCGTCGCAACCGAAATAATCGGCAATTATTCCCGCTGGCTCGTACCGGGTGAATCGGTATTAATTCTTCAGGCACCGGTCGAACTGCTGCAGCGACCGGTTGCTTTACTGAGGGAAAATGGTGATACGCCTCCGGCACTCTTTATAGTTCACCCCAAGCGTGAATGGCTTGCAGAGGCAACGGGGCCAAGGATCAAGCTGTCTCCGGAACAGATTATTGAGCACTCGCTCTACCATGCGAGAGAACAGCAAATCTGTTTTGAGCCACATCGTACCGCAGAGATTCTGAAACGCCTCAAACAGTCACGCCAACTGGTACGACTGGTCTGTGCCGACCTCACTGCGGCAAGTCGCCTTGAACAGAAAGCGACACCTTCAGCCGACTGGATTCTTGATAACGAATATATTTTGGAGAAAAATGCCCGGGACGTTTTGCTTAACCTTCCCCGACGTTTTTACCAACAGCTTCCCACCCTGGCAGCCGATCCCTATCAGGGACTCCCCTGCATCTATGCTCTGGCAATGAATCTGGTATCCCATGCCGAACTGCGTCTTGACCAGGAGAACATCCTCAGCTTTATCGAGACCTATCAGACGGTACGCACCTTAACTATCTGTGAACTCTGGGCAATTCCCCAGATGCTCCGTATTGCCCTCATAGAAAACATTCAAAACCTTGCCATTATCGCACTGGCCGACCTGCGAGAACGGCAGCTGGCAGAGTTTTGGGCGAATCGTTTGATTGCCGCAAACAGACGGGATTCAACACACTTGTTTGCCATTCTGGCGGAGTTGGCCAAAGCGGAGTTGACACCAACCCCCTACTTTGCGGCCCAGCTGGTCAGCTTGCTCTACGATGAAGGAACCGTGTTGGCACCCGTACAGAATTGGCTGGAACGTGCGCTGAAAAGCCCATTGCACGAGGTCACCCTGCGCGAGCAGAACCGACAGACCCGCGAGCAGATTTCCTGCGGCAATGCCTTTACCAGCCTGCGTCTGTTGGCTCTTCTGGATTGGCGGGAACTCTTTGAACAACTCAGCCGGGTGGAACGCCTGCTCCGCTGCGATCCCTGTGGCGTATACCCACACATGGATTTTGCCACCCGTGACCGCTGTCGTCGAGCCATTGAAGAGCTTGCCGTTGCGTCGGGTCAAAGTGAAGAGCAGGTAGCAGAAAGGGTCATCATGCTGGCAACACAGGCTGCCCATATGACACCGCCCGATGAACGACGTACCCATGTGGGTGCCTGGCTCTCCGGCGAGGGACGGGCTGAACTGGTCACACTGCTCTCCTGCCGGGAGTCGTTGCGCTATCGCACGCTGGAGATGATCTACCGCTACCATGCGCCGCTCTATGTTTCCGGCATTGTCGCAACGGCAACCCTGTTTATGATTATGATTGCCCTGTTTGGCCATACCGGTCCACCGCCGCTCATCCGCATCGGCCTGCTGTTACTTCTGTTAATTCCGGTTAGCCAACTGGCCATTGAGATCATAAATTATCTGGTTTTACGGCTCCTCCCCCCCCGTCCCCTGCCAAAAATGGATTTTGAGACCTGCGGAATACCGGATGAGTTCCGCACCCTGGTCGTGGTGCCAATGATGCTGGTCAACAGTGAGACGGTCCGCTCTGAGGTGGAAAAACTGGAGATCAGATTCCTTGCCAACAAAGAAGAAAACCTGTTTTTCAGCCTCTTCACCGACTATATCGACTGCGATGAACGTACCCATAGTACAGACAATGAACTACTGAATGGTGCCATTGAGTCTATTGCAGAGCTTAATCGCTGCCATGGCAGCGAGCGTTTCTTTCTGTTCCATCGGGAGCGGACGTGGAGCGAATCGGAGCAGAAATTTATCGGTTGGGAACGTAAACGGGGTAAATTGGAGGAATTAAACCGTTTGATCGACGGTACCCGCCCCGAAGCGGCTCCCCGACTCGTCTACGTTGGCGATCCCCTGCGTCTTGCAGATGTTCGTTTTGTAATCACCCTAGACAGTGATACCCAGCTCCCCCACGCTACGGCACGCCGTATGGTTGAAACCCTGGCGCACCCCCTCAATCAACCCCGTTTTGATGCCTCGGGTGCCATCGTGGCCGGTACCTACACCCTGATCCAGCCACGGGTGAGCCCCACCCTCCAGAGCACCACCGCTTCCACCTTCAGTCGCCTGTTTGCCGATGCGGTCGGTATTGATCCCTATTCTCAGGCAGTATCCGATGTGTATCAGGATCTGAGCGGAGAAGGCTCCTATCATGGCAAGGGAATTTATGATGTGCGCGCCTTCAGCCGGGTTCTTTCCGGCCAATTCCCGGAAGAGTGGGTGCTGAGCCATGACCTGATTGAGGGTGCCCACGTCCGGGTCGGCCTTGCCAGCGATATCGAACTTTATGATGAATTTCCCCAAGGGTACCAGAGTTACAGCCGGAGAACCCACCGGTGGATTCGCGGTGACTGGCAGATTGCCGGATGGTTATTTCCGAACGTACCACACGCGTCGGGAATAAAAAGGGCAAACCCACTCTCGCTGTTCAACCGGTGGAAGATTCTCGATAACCTTCGCCGCAGTCTATTGCCGGCCACCAGCCTTGCCCTCTTGATCACGTCATGGTTCATTTCGGCGAAGGTCGGCACCATTTCCTCACTGGTGGTGTGTACCCAACTGCTGTTCCATCCGTTGGCACAACCATTTACCATGGCAACCACCCGCAAGGGGTTGAAATATTTTTCACCGGCGAAACTGCTCCACGATCTGATGCGGGCAACCGTCGATGCCGCCCTGCTGCCACATCAGACAGTGGTGACCCTGGATGCCATCATACGAGTCTGTTACCGGCGGCTGATTTCCCGGCACAACCTTCTGGAGTGGACCGCCCAGGCCAATCACTGGAGCACCTCACGACGCCAGACCCTGTTCATCACCAGCCTAACTCTGGGAAGCATCTTCAGCATCGGCACCGGAGGACTCATCTGGTTCACCGCTCCAACCAGCCTGCTGCAGGCGACCCCCTGGCTCATGCTCTGGCTTATCTCCCCGCTGCTTGGCTGGCTGCTTAATCTGCGACCGGCAGAGCAGCCGACCCATCCACTATCGGAAGCGGATCGCCATTTCCTCAGGCATATTGCCCGCCGCACCTGGCGCTATTTTTCGACGTTTGTTACCGCAGACTCGTGCTGGCTCCCCCCGGACAACTATCAGGTTGTTCATCAAGAGCGGCTCGCCATGCGCACAAGCCCGACCAATATTGGCCTCTGGATGACGTCTGTGCTTGCAGCCCATGATTGCGGCTATCTGACAATCGGTCAGGTGATTACCCTATTGACCAATACCATGACTTCTCTGAACCGGTTGGAGCTTCACAAAGGTCACCTGCTGAACTGGTATGACATCCAGACCCTCGCCCCCCTTGAGCCTCGCTATGTGTCTACGGTTGATAGCGGCAACCTGCTCGGTGCCCTCTGGACAGTGGAACAGGGGCTACTGGAATTGATAACCACACCACTCCTAAACGACAGACTCTTCTCTGGTCTGACCGACACCGGTGAAATCCTCACACAGTCATCGGGGAAAGAGCACTCCGATGCCAGACAGTTTGCCATTGAAACCTTATTGAAGAAAGTGGCTAAGCCACCAACCAGTGCCATCGGGCTGCTCCAGCTGCAGCGACGTATAACAGACGCGGTTAGCGACGTTGTTTCCGCCACACAGGACGAACCGTGGGGGGCAGAACTTGCCCAGCAGGTTGCCGCATGGCAACATCACAGCAGTCACTTTCTCTGCTGGATCGATATTCTCGCAGAAAAGCCATTTGAAGAGCTGATTCTTCTGGGACCAGCGGCGTTACTGGCCATCCGTAAGGATTTGCAGCAGGCTCCCTCCCTCAGTGAACTGGCACTCAATCAGGTCATTTCCATTAATCTGTTGAAAGAAATACGGGGGAATTCATCGCCACACTGCGCCTCTCTGATACCATGGCTGGATCGGCTCCTCACGGCATTCTCAGCCGCACAATGGGCGGCGGGTGAGGTTCTTGCCCAGGCCGATTGTCTCCTGACAAACATCCAGCAGTTGTCGGCAGGCATGAACATGCATTTTCTCTATGAGAAGAAACGGAAGCTGTTTTCCATCGGCTTCAACGTCTCGGTTGATATGCTCGACACCTCAAGTTACGACCTCCTCGCCAGTGAAGCACGGCTCGGCAGTTTTATCGCCATCGCCAGGGGTGATGTGCCAATGGAACACTGGTTCTCCCTTGGCCGCCCCTATGGTGCCATCCATCGGGAACGGGTGCTGCTCAGTTGGACCGGCACCATGTTCGAATATTTGATGCCACTCCTCTTCCAGCGCACCTATACAAGCTCACTCCTTGACAAAGCGGCCAGGGAAGCGGTTGCAATCCAGATCGGCTACGGCCAAAAATGTAATGTCCCTTGGGGAATTTCCGAGTCAGCCTTTGCAGACCTTGACCGTGAAAAAACCTATCAGTACAAAGCCTTCGGTGTGTCGGTACTCGGCTTAAAGCGGGGCCTGGAAGAACAGCTGGTTATCGCCCCCTATGCGACCATGCTGGCACTCAACATTTCACCGGATAAAAGCATCAAAAACCTCAAGAAGCTTCAGGAGTTAGGGCTGCTTTCCGAGTATGGCTTCTATGAGGCAATGGATTTCAGCAGACAAGTGCAACGGGAAGGAAAACGGGGCATCATCATCGGTGCCTATATGGCCCATCATCAGGGAATGGCCTTTATTGCATTGACCAATTTCCTCCATGGCAATCCGTTTCCCCGCCGTTTCCACCATGACCCCCGGGTCAAAGCCTTTGAAGCACTCCTTCAGGAACGTATTCCCACACTTCCCCCGTTGCAGCTTGTATCAACCCGCCAGAGTCGACCAACCGCAGCCGATGATGATCTCGTTACTCCATCGAGCATCATCTTCACCACGCCCGATACCGTCACTCCCCGAACCCTGCTGCTCAGCAATGGCCGTTACGGCGTCATGATTACCAACAGCGGCAGTGGCTACAGTCAATGGATGGGACAGGAGTTGACCCGCTGGTGCTCTGACCAGACCTCTGATGAGTACGGCACTTTCTGTTATATTCACGAGAGTGACCAGGAGCGACTCTGGTCAAATGCCTATCATCCTGTCTGTGGCACAGCCAAAGAGTATTCCGTGAGCTTTTCTCTGGATCGGGCACTCTTCCGGCGGGTTGATTTCGGAATCCACTGTGAAACAGAGGTGGTGGTATCTCCGGAAGATGACGTGGAAATCCGCCGTATCACGCTTATCAACCGGTCAACCCGTATCCGGCATCTGGAGATCACCAGCTATGTGGAACTTTCCATGGCACCACATAACGCCGATCGTCAGCATCCCGCCTTCAATAAGCTCTTCATTCAAACGGAAGCCGTGGCAGAGCAGAAAGCCGTACTCGCCCACCGGAGGGGACGCAGTACAACCGAAACACCACTCTATGTCGCTCACTGCATGACGTTAGACGCCACCCTCTCCGAAAACATCAGCCACGAAGAGTTCCGTTTTGAAACCGACCGGGGACGTTTTATCGGTCGTGGACGGTCAATGTCCAATCCAATGGGTGCCACGAAAGAACCGGGTAACAGTCAGGGCTTTGTCCTTGATCCGATGCTTGGCATACGACGCACCGTCATGCTCCGTCCGGGACAGCACTGTCGTATGTCCCTCATTGTTGCAGCCGGACATACCCGTGATCAGATCATGCTCTTAATGAATAAATATGGTGATTACCATGCCACTGAACGAGCCATGGATTTTGCCTGGGGCTCGGCCCAGCAGCAACTGCAGATGCTCCATATCCAACCGGACGAAGCACGCCGTTTTCAACAACTGGCAAGCCATCTGCTTTTCCCGAACAACTTACTGCGCGCCACCGGCGAGCGACTGGTGGAGAACAACAAGGGGCAAGCGTCACTCTGGGCCTATGGCATCTCCGGTGACCTGCCGATCGCTTTGGTTTCCATTGGTGACGAGCGGGATATCAGCCTGATCCGTCAAATGCTCCAGGCCTATATCTACTGGCGATTACGCGGGTTTTCCTCTGACTTAGTGATTCTCAATGAAGAGGCCGGCGGTTATGACCAACCACTTCAGGAGCGGTTGGAACGGTTGATCCAGACCCATTCACTCTTTAACGGCACCAATCAACCGGGTGGTATTTTTCTCAAAAAAACATCACAGATCAAGGAACTGGATATCGTACTGCTCAAGGCGGTGGCCTGCATCGTGCTGGTGGCAGCACGGGGGACGCTGCCACAGCAGTTGGGGGCACCGGCGGAAGTTCCCCTCCTCCTGGAAAAGTTACCCCGTAAGCGGCTGCCACGGGATGCCTCCCCCCCCCTGCCGTTTATGGAGCTGCACTATTTCAACAGCCTGGGGGGCTTTACCCCCGATGGCCGGGAATACGCCATTTACCTTGGCCCTGACACCAACACGCCGGCTCCCTGGGTCAACATTATAGCCAACCCAAACTTCGGCACCATGGTAAGTGAAAGCGGTTCCGGATTCACCTGGTATGGCAACAGTCAGCGCAACCGCCTGAGCGGCTGGTCAAACGACCCGGTATTGGATCCGGCAACTGAGACGATCTACATTCGCGATGAGGAAACCGGTACTTTCTGGACGCCTACGGCACGACCTATCCGGGAAGAAGCCGCCTATCGGGCACGCCACGGTGCCGGCTACTCCGTCTTTGAACATAACAGCAACGGCATCAACCAGGAACTCACCATCATGGTACCGGTGGACGACAACGGCGGTGAAGCGATCAAGCTGCAACGGTTACGACTCACCAATACCTCACCCCGAAAACGGACTCTCTCCGTAACCTACTATGTTGAATTAACCATTGGCGAACACCGGGAAGCTTCCCAGATGCATGTTTCAACCAATTGGGAGGATGAAAGCAGCACTCTCATGGCACGCAATCGCTACCACCCCGAGTATGGTCAGCGGGTTGTCTATCTGTCGATAACACCCGCCGCCGAATCATTCAGTGGCGACCGCACTGCCTTCATCGGCCGCAACCATTCCCTGTCCAATCCGGTCGCCATGGAGCAGACCCGTTTATCGGGGCGAACCGGTGCCGGACTTGATCCGTGCGCTGCACTGCGTATCTCCTTTGAACTGGCTCCCGGCCAGCAACAGGACATACTCTGTCTGTTTGGTCAGGCTGAATCCGTATATGAAGCCCGCCGGGTGGTACAGATGTATCAGGACGGGCAGGCGTTCGAACAGTCCTTGCTCAAGACCATCGCCTGGTGGAACCGCCTGCTTGGCACCGTACAGATACACACACCGGAACTGGCAACCGACCTGATGATGAACCGATGGCTCCAGTATCAGTCCCTCAGCTGCCGAATCTGGGGACGTTCCGCCTTCTACCAGTCCGGTGGAGCCTTCGGCTTCCGCGATCAACTGCAAGACGTCATGGCCTTCCTTTACGTCAAGCCCGAGCTGGCACGCAGTCAGATTATACTGGCCGCCAGCCGCCAGTTCAGGGAGGGGGATGTGCAACACTGGTGGCATCCACCAACCGGTGCCGGTATCCGTTCCCGTATCTCCGATGATCTGCTCTGGCTCCCGTATGTGGTTGCACAATACGTGCGGACAACCGGTGATCTTACGCTCTTACAGGAAGAGGTGTCCTTTCTCAGTGCGCCCCCCCTGGCGGACAATCAGCCGGAGCTGTTCTTATTGCCCGAAGTCACGTTCGAGCGTGCCACCATCTTTGAACATTGCCAGCGTGCAACGCTCTACGGCCTTACCAGCGGTCCCCACGGGCTCCCTTTGATCGGCACCGGCGACTGGAACGACGGCATGAATCTTGTGGGGGCAGAGGGAAAAGGGGAAAGTGTCTGGCTCGGCTGGTTCCTCTGTGAGCTATTGCAGGGAATGTCAGAATTGTCCAGTCTGCTTCAAAAACCGGAACTTGCGCAAAGTTATCGGGACGATCGCTATGCCCTGATCCAACGTATAGAGCAGGCAGGCTGGGATGGTGAATGGTATTTACGGGGTACCTTTGATGACGGCTCCCCCCTCGGCTCGTCAAAGAATCAGGAAGCCCGGATTGATTCACTTCCCCAGTCATGGGCCTGCCTCTCCGGAGCAGCCGATCCGGTGCGGGCAGCACAGGCTCTTGAATCAGCCTGGCACCACCTCGTACACGAAGCGGAAGGGGTGGTGCTCCTTTTCGAACCCCCGTTTAACAATTCACTCCCCTCACCGGGCTATATCAATGGCTACCCCCCCGGTGTCCGTGAAAATGGCGGCCAGTACACCCATGCCGCCATCTGGATGGCCATGGCCATGGCTCGCACCGGAGATGGCACGCGTGCGGCCCAGTTGTTGCGAATTCTTAATCCAATTGAGCACTCCCGTGATGCGGCTGCGGCCTGGCACTACCGGGTTGAACCCTATGTGGTGGCGGCAGATATCTATCAACTTCCCGGCCGGGTCGGGCAAGGGGGCTGGTCCTGGTACACCGGATCGTCGGCCTGGATGTATCGTGCCTGGCTGGAGGAGGTGTTAGGTCTCAAGCTGCGTGGCGAGCAACTGCAGATCCAGCCGGTTATTCCGGCAACGTGGCCCGGTTTCAGCATCAACTATCGCCACGGTGAAGCTCTCTATGAAATTTTGGTGGATAATCCGGATGGTTGTGAACAGGGTATCGCCTGGATGGAGCTGGATGGTCGGCGTCTGGACGATGCGGTTATTACACTGGAGCGTGGTCTGATGAATCATCAGCTACGTGTCAGGATGGGACATGAAGGGGCAAAGGATTCATAGGTCACCCCTCAAGATACTTCCCGGCATGGTAGGAACTGCGCACGTAGGGACCGCTCTCCACATGACTGAAACCGATGACCAGGGCTTTTTCGCGGAGGGAGTCGAACCGTTCCGGTGTGATATATTCCTGCACCGGAAAATGTTGACGGCTCGGAGCCAGATACTGCCCCACACTCAGGTAGCTACAGCCCGCTCTATGTAAATCTTCCAGTACCTGAAGAACCTCCTCCTCCCCTTCCCCCATACCGAGCATGATACCGGACTTGATACGGATGTCCGGGGCCAGTTGGGCACAGCGACGCAGTACGGCAAGGGAGCGACCGTATTCGGCACCACTGCGGATCTGGTAGAGACGGGGTACGGTTTCCACATTATGGGCGATAATCTCGGGACGGGAGGCGATTACCGTTTCCAGGCTTGCTTCCGCCCCCTGAAAATCGGGTATGAGCAGTTCGATACGGGTTGCCGGTGAAGCACTACGGGTCGCCGCCACCGTGGCGGCGTAGAGTGCGGCTCCGCCGTCCGGCAGGTCGTCACGGGTCGGGCTGGTGATCACCACGTGGGAGAGTGCAAGACGCCGCACCGCCTCGGCTACCCGTTCCGGTTCACCGGGGTCAACCGTTAACGGAACCGTTTTCTCCACATTACAGAAACTGCACTGACGGGTGCAGAGTTTTCCCAGAATCAGAAAGGTTGCCTGCCCGCAGGAAAAACATTCGGAAATGTTAGGGCAGAGGGCCTGCTGACAGACCGTATTAAGCCGCAACTCCCCCAGCAACTGCTGCATCTCCTGCTGGTCACCCCGGTTAACCTTTTTGCGTAACCATTGCGGTTTTCTTGTAATATTCACCCGTCCACCCCTTTCAGATTCCAGAGATCCGTCCCATATCGGTCGGCCAGCAGTTCCCCGCAGATACGTTGTTCTTCATCGGAGAGCCGGTCATGAAGCAGTTCCACGGCAAAGTGGCCGGCAAATTCGCTCTCCAGACGGGCCATCAGCTCTTCCTTCGTATCGGACACACCACATTCGACCAGACTGACCACCCCGGCGGCATAGTCAGGGCTCCGGTCACGCATGTATGCCAGGCCAGCCGCCGCCCGATTGAGCAGGGGGATCGAACCATGTTGAAAAATCGTCCCCTTGAGCCGTCGCTGGGCATTGCCGCCGATTTTCCGGCCATTGACCAGAATGTCAAAACTCTCCTTACCGGCAAAGCAGAACGGCGTCCGTTCCCCCAGCCGGGTTCCTTCGGGGGAGGCATCCACCGCATAGGCAGCATCAAGCCCCAACGAGCGGTAAAAGGAGAGCAGAAACCCGGTCAACACCCGGAAGGAATCCTTCACCGACGACACCGGCGCAATCTGCTCCGGTGCACAGACCAGCGAATAGGTAACTTCGTCACCATGGTAGATCACCCCGCCGCCGGTGATACGTCGCACCACCGGAACGGAAGCGTCACGGCATCGGCCAAGATCAAGCACCTCCGCCGCCTGTTGAAAGCGACCGAGGGAGAGTGTATGGGGTTGCCAGCCATACAGCCGGAGCACCGGCAGGGAGGCCGGGCCGGTGAAGCTGCGGAGCAGTGCCTCATCAATGGCCATGTTCTCGGCACCGGTGAGGGGGGGGGTTACGATGAGACGCCAACGAGTGGCGGATACGGTATCTGTCATAGGAAGTTTGTTCACAGGGTGTTATCCGGTTAGGAAATTGCACAGGGGATAGGGCGACAACATCACCGGCCCACAATCCAACGTAGGGGCGACCCCATGTGGTCGCCCGCCTTTCGATTTTACCCACATGTGGTCGCCCGTCTTTCGATGTAAACCCCATTCATTTAATCAACGTCAAAACCGGGCGACCACATGGGGTCGCCCCTACAATCACATCATCGCAGGAAACCCGGTAGGGGCACCCCCATGTGGGTGCCCGCCTTTCGATGTAACCACCATTTCATATGATCAACGTCAAAACCGGGCGACCACATGGGGTCGCCCCTACAATCACATCAACGGCAGGTAATCACATAGGAAAATTTTTCTGTCACCCGACGCAGCAGACCTTTTGTTCACGGGCCGCCTTGGTTTCATCCAGCCGGGAAATCGGCATGGTCAGGGGGGCATCGTGGAGTGCCTGGGGATTCAGTTCCGCTTCCCGGGCCGCTTCGATCATTACCTCGATGAAGGCGTCCATGGTCGCCTTGCTCTCGGTCTCCGTCGGTTCGATCATAATCGCTTCCTTGACAATCATCGGGAAATAGACCGTCGGCGGATGGTAACCCCGATCGATGAGGAACTTGGCGATATCAATGGCGTGAACCCCGTGGGCCAGCTGCTTGGAGGCGGAGAAGACGCACTCGTGCATGCAGGTCATATCGTAGGGGAGATCGTAGTACGGCTTCAGCCGTTCCTTGATGTAGTTGGCATTGAGCACCGCCTGTTCGGAGACCCGGATCAGCCCTTCCCGCCCCAGCATGATGATGTAGGCGTAGGCTTTGGCCATGACTCCGAAGTTACCGAAGAAATTGGCGGTGCGGCCGATGGTACCCTGGTTGGTGGTTTCCAGCTGTAACAGGCCATCATCGTCCATCACGATACGGGGCTGGGGGAGGAACGGAATCAGGGCACTTTTAACCCCTACCGGACCGGAGCCGGGGCCACCACCACCGTGGGGGGTGCCGAAGGTCTTGTGCAGATTGACATGGATGACGTCGAAACCCACATCCCCCGGTTTTACCTTCCCCATGATGGCGTTCAGGTTGGCACCGTCGTAATACATCAGGGCGTCATGGGAATGGGCGATATCACTGATCTCTTTGATGTGGGGATTGAACAGCCCCAACGTGTTGGGACAGGTCATCATGACCGCCGCCACTTCATCGGTCATGGCCTTCTTGAACAGCTCAAGATCCATGTCACCATAGGGAGCGGTCGGCACGGTGATGATCTCATAGCCGGCAATGGCGGCCGAAGCCGGATTGGTGCCGTGGGACGAATCGGGAACCACCACATATTTCTTTTTAGCCTTATTGCCCCGTGAGGCATGGTAGGCGGCGATCAGCATGATGCCGGTCATCTCGCCATGGGCACCGGCCAGGGGCTGGGTGGTCACCTCATCCATACCGGTAATGTCGGCTAACAGCTGCCCCAGATCATAGAGCATCCCCAGGGTACCCTGACAGAGTTCCACACCACCCGGCAGCAGGGCGGTCATGGGGTGGAACGGTGCAAACAGGTTGGCAGAGTTTTCCAGCACCTTGGCATTGTATTTCATGGTACAGGAGCCGAGGGGGTAAAAGTTGGTATCCACGGAAAAGTTCCGGCGGGACAGATTGGTAAAGTGCCGTACCAGGTCCAGCTCTGACACCTCAGCGAGACCGGCCCGTTCAGCACGGAGCAGTGACTCCGGCAGGGACGGTGCAACCGGCACATCGGAAGCCGGCAGTTTAACCCCCCGTCGACCGGGGGTTGATTGTTCATATATTAATTGCATAGTTGGGATCCTCATTATTGGTTACGAATACATTGCAACAGTGCCGCCACGGCATGTATTAAAAATGAATTGCGATCAATTCGCTCTGCAACGCCTCGGCAAATTTGTCGATTTCCTTTTTGCTCCGCTTTTCGGTGACCGTGACCACCAGACAGTTCTCCGAGCCCAGGTAGTACTGTCCCAGAGGCACACCGGCGGCGATCCCCGCTTTTAACAATTCGGCCACCACCTCAGCCGCATCCTTTGGCAATGAAACGGTGAATTCGTTGAAGGTGGGAGCCACCTGCAGCACCGTCACCCCCGGAATGGCGGCCAGCCGTGCCTTGGCGTATTCAGCCTTGTCCCGGTTCAGACGGGCCAGTTCCGCCAACCCCTCTTTGCCGACGGCAGAGAGGAAAATCAGGCCCCGCAGGGCACAGAGCCCCTGATTACTACAGATGTTCGAGGTTGCCTTGTGGCGCTTGATATGCTGTTCCCGCGCCTGCAGGGTCAGCACATAGCCACGGGTACCGTTCTTGTCAACGGTCTCACCGACAATACGCCCCGGCATATTACGGATAAAGGTTTTCTTTGCGGCGATGAAACCGAAGGAGGGGCCACCAAAGGAGAGCGGATTTCCCAGGCTCTGACCGTCACCAACGGCGATATCGATACCGGTTTCCCCCGGTGTCTTGAGTATGCCGAGGGCGATGGGATAGACCGAGCCGATCAGCAGGGCACCCACCCCGTGAACCTGTCCGGCCACGGCGGTAAAATCCTCAATACTGCCGAAGAAATTCGGATTCTGCACCAGCAGGGCCGCCACACTGTCATCGAGCAGGGAGGCAAGTTCAGCTCGGTTGAGCAGACCATCCAGCGGATCAATCTCGACGATTTCCACGTCAAGGTTGAACAGATAGGTTTTCACCACCTGGCGGGAGAAGGGGCTCACCGAACCATCGATGAGAATCTTGTTCCGGCCGGTGACCCGCAGGGCCATCATGGCCGCCTCGGCGCACGCCGTTCCGCCATCATAGAGGGAAGCGTTGGAGACATCCAGACCGGTCAGACGGCAGATGGCGGTCTGATACTCGAACAACGCCTGCAGTGTTCCCTGTGAGCATTCGGGCTGATAGGGGGTATAGGCGGTGTAAAACTCGGCACGGCCGGAGAGGTGATCCACCACGGCGGGGATGATATGGTCGTAGAAACCGCCGCCAATGAAGTTAACCATTCCGGGTGTATTATCTCCGGCAAGCTCCTGCATCCTGCCGTAGGTTTCGAATTCCGACATACCGGCGGGAAGATTGAAGGTCTTCGCCCGCAGCTCGGTGGGGATCGGCGCAAAAAGTTCCTCAACGGAGGCAACACCGATGGTGGAGAGCATCTCGGCGATCTCTTCCGGCGTATGGGGGCAATAGTGACTGTCGTTCATAGATATGGTCCCCTTACAGCGTCTTCAGGTAGTCGTCGTACTCACCCTGGGTCATGAGGTTTTTCAGCTCTGACTCGTTGGCAATTTCAATCTCGGCCATCCAGCCAGCCCCTTCGGCACTCTCGTTGACCACTTCCGGTGCGCTGTCAAGTGCGTCATTCACCTTGACCACTTTGCCGGAAACCGGGGCAAAGATATCACTGGCCGCCTTAACCGACTCGATACTGCCAAGCAGGCCAAACTGGGTAACAGCGGCACCGATTTTCGGCAGTTCCACAAAGGTGATATCCCCCAGTTCATGGGCCGCATGGTCGCTGATGCCAACAACGCCGATCCCGTCAGTTACCGTAACCCACTCATGTTCCTTGGTAAAAAAAGTTGCCATTGTACTATTCCTCCGTTGTTTTTAGATGTAACAAAGAATCTCGTTGTTGCGCCCTCCGCGCCCTCCGCGTGAGAAAGCCTTTTAAAAATAAATCTTTCACCACAAAACTATTATCCCCGGACCGAGCCATCCTTGAAGAACGGCAGTTCGCAGACGGTGGCTTCCATGGAGATCCGTTCATGGCTGATGGTCAACGGGGTGCCGATAACCGCCAGCTCCGGCGGAACAAAACCGATACCGATCCCCGTGCCGACCATGGGTGAAAAAACACCGCTGGTCACCATGCCGACCGTTTCTCCGCCGGAACAGATATCGTAATAGTGCCGTGGCGACCGGCGACCGTTGACCTGAAAGGCCACCTTCCTGCGCGGAGCCCCCTGCTCTTTCTGACGGAGCAGCGCCTCTTTGCCGACAAAGGTGCCCTCAAAATTGACAAACCCTTCCAGCCCCGCTTCCAGTGGGGTGGTCTCTTCATCGATATCGCTACCGTAGAGGGAATACCCCACCTCCAGACGAAGCACATCCCGCGCCCCCAGACCGGCCGGCTTCACCCGTTCGTCCTCAAGCAGCAGATCCCACAATTCACCAACCTTATCCGCCGCAATGAAAATTTCGTACCCCAGTTCTCCCGTATACCCGGTGCGGCTGACGATGGCCTCCACACCGAGGATGTTCAGAGTGATAAAGCGGAAATAGGGGAGCGTAGCCACCTCTTCACCAAAGACTTCCACCATCACATAGCGGGAAAGGGGGCCCTGAAGGTCAAGCTTACCGGTAACGGCGGTAATATCGGTAAAAGTCCCCCCCGTGAGACGCTCGTTGATAACGGCAAAATCCTTCGGCGCGGTGGCGGCATTAACGACAATCATCACTTTGTCTTCAGCCATACGGAAGACAATCAGATCATCAATAATCCCCCCCCGTTCGTTGAGCAGAAAACCGTAGCGGGAACGCCCCAGCGGGATGGTCTGCACGGAAAAGGTGAACAGATCCTCCAACCCGTCGGCGACAAAATCACCCTGAAAGATGAACTCCCCCATGTGGCAGATATCAAACAGGGAGGAACTGGTGCGACACCAGCTATGCTCGGCAATGATCCCCTCGTACTGAATCGGCATGTCCCAACCGCCAAATGGTGCCATCAGGGCGTTCAAAGCCCGGTGCCGACCACAGATCGGCGTAGCCTGAAGTTGTTCTTCCATGATATGTTCTCCCTGTCTGGAATTGTATGAGTAAGAAGTGAGACTACTCTTTTTGGTAGGCTGTTTTTTCTGTCCATGGTAGTGTAAATGTCTGCTTCACGCAACCTGAAAAACCGACTTAAAACTAAATTTATTTCAGAAAGATTACCATGGCCGCCTCCCCGTTACCTCCCCGTAAATTTCACCCCAAAGGGGTCACCCTGCTCCATGAAGACCGGGATCTGATCGTCGTGGAAAAGCCGTGCGGCCTACTCACCATCGGCACCGGGCGGGATAGTGCCCGAACGGTTCACTCCATTCTCAACGACTATGTGCGCAAGGGAGATCCCCGTTCACGGAACCGGGTTTATATCGTCCATCGCCTTGACCGGGAGACCTCCGGCATTCTGGTGCTGGCCAAAAGCGAAGCGGTCAAGGAGCACCTGCAACAGAACTGGCAGGAGAGCGACAAGCGGTATCTCACCATCATTCATGGTTCCATCACCCCCGCCAGCGGCACCATCAGCAGCTACCTGGCTGAAAACAGTGCCCTCAACGTCTATTCCACCACCGACCAGACAACGGGAAAACTCTCCCACACCGAATATACGGTTCTGAAAGAGGTACGGGGATTGTCTCTGTTGGAGATTCATCTCTTGACCGGACGCAAGCACCAGATCCGGGTCCACCTCTCCGAAAAAGGGCATCCGGTGGTGGGCGACACCAAGTACGGCACCGGCGACCGGTACGGCACTCTGGCACTCCATGCCCGTTCCTTACGCTTCACCCATCCGGTTACCGGCAGACGGCTCACCTTTGAAACCGCCATGCCGGAGTTTTTTATCAAACTGGTCGGCACCGTTGAACTGCCGCACCAGTGACACCGCCAGCGGCCAGGAGGCAGCAGAGAGGAACTGGCAGGTCTATCTGATCCTCTGCTCAGATGACTCCCTCTACACCGGCATCACCACCAATGTGGAGCGCCGTTTTGCCGAGCACGCCTCTGGCCGGGGAGCCCGCTACTTTCGGGGGAGACGGCCGCTCCGGGTAGTGTTTCTCGAAGCAAGCCACACGCGAAGCAGTGCCAGCAGCCGTGAGTGTGCCATCAAAAAGCTCTCCCGCAGCGAAAAGCTCCGTTTGATCGTTTCAGCAGAGAATTAAACAAGAGGATAGACCCATGGCACAACCCTGGAAAGTACTTGAAAGCGTTACCACCACCGATGGCATACTGGAACTGCGTCAGCGGGGAGAGCGGGATTTTCTGATTATGATCGGCCCCCAGGTGTTGATGAACAGCCTGTCCAACCGGTCGGAAATTGTTCTCGGCCAACTGGGATGCCAGCAATTGAAGGGGAAAACGGCGCCAAAGGTGCTGGTGGGAGGACTGGGCATGGGCTTTACCCTCAGGGGAGCCCTTGATACTCTGCCGGAGGGAGCAGAGGTGGTGGTTGCCGAGCTGAATCCGGTGGTTCACGGCTGGTGTGGCGGGCCACTGGCGGCCATGACCGGCCATGCCGTCGCCGATCCACGGGTAACGGTAGAAATCTGCGACGTATCGAGCCGCATTGCCCGCACCGCCGCCGGACCGGCAGAGAGCCGGTACGATGCCATTATCCTTGACCTCTACCGGGGTCCCCACGCCAGAACCGATGCCACCGGCGACCCGCTCTACGGCAGTCGGGCCATTGAAAAGATGGTACAGGCTCTGAAACCGGACGGAGTGGTGGCGGTCTGGGGGGAACAGTATGATGAAGGGTTTGACCGGCGGCTCCAGAAAGCCGGTTTTACCGTCACCACCCCCCGCCCCGGCAAGGGAGGGTTCCGCCATGTGGTTTTTCTCGGCACACGGGGGAAGGTCAGGTAGGGAGCGGGGAGGCTTAAAGGCCTCCCCCCTGACAAGGGGGGATTGAGGGGCGGGGTAAATGCTACAACCTGCCAGTTAGTTTCTCGCATCAATTACTGTTTTTGCCCCACAAACAAAGCAACATCTGATCTGTCGGCAGTGGTTACCACAATTGACACGTAGGTAGCACCGGAACCGGCCGTTGTGTATGCAATACCGGAAAGCTCGGTAGGTGTGCCCGTAAGACAGGTTTCAGTCAAATTCACGTCAAACAGTGCCGGATCGGCTGACCGTGGCTGTGCGGAACCGCCGTAGCTGCACTTATTACTGCTCTCACCGGATACTTCGCCGGTTGTGCCATTAACCGTCAGTGTCAGACTACTGGCTCCCCCACCGAAGGCCCCGCTCCAACTACCACCAATATCACTCTGGACGGCTCTTTTTTCATAGCTGCTATCGTAAACCAGGTTGGTGAACGTACTGGTAGAAAGGGAACCGGTAAGGAACGTTTTTTCGACAAAAGTTCCGGAACCGGTGGCATCTGCTGACGTACCGTTCTGCAAAAGATACTGTGTACCCTGTGCCATAAAGCTGTTGTTGCTTGCGGTCATCTGTACATGGTCACAGAAAGTAAACGTAATGGCGTTATTCTGAGCGTTACCAAAAATAAACCACCCTTCACCGTTGGCTAGTACGATAGCTTTTGTCACCACATTGCCGGCTGTCCCGGCCCATATCCCCTTGAGGGAAGAACTGAACGAAGCCGCTCCACCATCTCCCCCGCCACATCCGCTCAGAAGAAGAGCAGATGCCATTACCATCATGACTGTCAGCAAACGATACATTTTGTAACCTCCCGCAACTATTGTTTAGTTAAGCTTCAATCGATCATCAGAATTTAAGTAGTAGTAACTCCAGGCCCCTTAAAAAAAGAACCCACCACCGGAGGTAACCACCGGCACGGCTCCTACAATGGAGAGCGGCTTGGTGGCAAGGGCACCGTTGTCGGTGATGACACCGTTGGCCGAGTGATCCGTATCAAATGCCCCGCCATCGGCAATGGTAAAATCTATTCTTGTTTTATCGCCAACCGTCTCAATATGGGTTGCGAGGTTCTGCCACATACCGGTACTGTTCTGTGCCCAGTACCCATTGGCATTGATGCTGCTATCGACAAACAGGCTGAATGTTTCGGCGGTACCGGCGGTGGCAACAGTGGCTGACAGTGAGAGTGTTCCCAAGGGCATCTGCATTCCGGAAGGGAGCAGCGCAGGTGCATCAAGTTGTTGCATTTTTGTTACCACACTGTTTCCCCCGTCCAGGGTATCAACAGACCCGGCATTGGAACCGGCAACAAGAGTTATGTACGCCTGCGATGCGGAACCAGGAGTACTGCTCGCCGCTGAGGTCGTAAAGAAGGGCTTTGATGCAACCGCCGGCTGAATACTATCGGCAATACCATCACCGTTGCCATCACCAAGCAGGCTATTGCCCCCCCCGATCATGGGGAGAGAGGGGACGTGGGATTCATCCGTGGTGCTCACACCATACTCGCTTGCCCATAGGCGGTAGGCTATACCTGTTGAAGCGTGTCCCGCATCGGATACCAGCATATCAATTTGTGCAGCACCCGACGCGGTAGGTGTGAGCGTGGCGGCGGCAAAGGAGGCATTAATATACGCTGCCATACCGACCATCTGAATACCGGCGGTCTGTGGGTCGCTGTCAGCCAGACCGTTAAGCGTGCCGTTAAGAGTGGTGAATGTCACATTGAGAATCCCGTCCTCATCATTTATAGCTATGTCAGGCAAGGCATTGGGCTGCCCCACAGTCACATCCTGTACCGTCAAAGGGAGTACGCCTATGGTGGGAGGAACGTTCATATGAAGAACAACGTCATTACCATCTCCCCCTTTGTACGTAATGTAGAAGATATCTCCGCCAACAAGGACTGCGGCTCCTTCCGGCAATCCGGCAAAATTTCCGGTTACGGCATCGCTGCCGTCATTGGCTATGAGGGTAATGAGGTCACCGGCAACCGGCAGGTAGCCCGCAGCCAGGGAGAGCTGGAGCGGTGCATTGCCAAGGTTAAGAACCCCCTTTTCTGCCATGACGACAGTAGTGGCACCATTTAATGTGAGTGTCATCCCATCGGCACCGTTAAGACTCAGATCGCCCTGTATTTCGACCAATCCGGCACCACTATTGGTTATCTGAATATTATCATTGGCGGTTGAATTGACGATAATTTTCTCGCCGGCATGAAGCGACGTAATAATTGCGATAGCTCCGTTGCCGCTTGTCTGAATGGTACTGCCGTTACGGAGGTCTGTTACTGTCGTTACGCCACCACCGCTATTATTGATAACAACAGCACCTTCCGGGTTGGTAACCGCTGTGTTGCCACTGCCGGAAGTTGTTATGGTCGTGCCAGTGTGGGGGGCCACAATGGTTAATAAACCGCTGCCACCGTTGTTAAGAGTAATATCGCCAGCCACATTGGTGACTTCTGTATTGCCTGCACCACGATGAGTGATGACACTACCGTTGTTTACACCGGAAACAACGGCCAGACCGGAACCGTTGTTAACGAGCGTAACATCACCGAGCGGAGTGGATACGATAGCCGCCCCACTGCCGGTGACGGTTACCGTATTCCCTGTTCCTGCACCTGACACAACGGCTGTGCCGGTGCCGATATTGTCAATGGTGACATCACCGCCAGGGCTTGCAACAGTGGTGTTACCGCTCCCGATCAACGTGACGGTACTGCTTGGCTCGACACCAACCACCGTTACCATGTCCGGGCTGTTACTGATCACAGCAAAATCCCCTGTCGGAGCGATCAGAGTCGGCCCATTCGGGAATGTGACTACGAATTCATCCGACACGACTGCCCCGAAACTATCAGTTGCGGTAACACGTATGGTGATTGGCGAGAACGATCCCAAAGGAGGGTTACCGCTAAAGGTGATGGTCGTTTCATCAAAAAGCAGCCATGAAGGGAGTGGAGTTGCTGTTGCACCATCCCAAACATCAGCATTGTAGGTAAAAATATTGTTCCGATCCACATCGGCAAAAGTATGTACAGGAATCGTAAAGGAGGTGATGGCACCAGCAAAGTTATTATGCTGATTGGGAAGTGCCGCCGTCAACGTGGGACTATCATTGGTACCGTTGATGGTAACCGTGAGTGTTTGATCCACATACGCACCAAAATCATCGGTAACGCGAGCGGTATAGGTCTGGGTTGCCACCTCGTTTTCTTGCAACGCCTGAGTGGTAGTGAGGCTATTATCCAGCGTGTAAAGCCACACGCCGGTTGATTGGTTGAGGATTATGCTGCCGTAGGTTGTGCTTGGGGTGCCCTGCAAACTCCAGCTTTTTGTGGCACCTGCATCACCATCGCTGGAGGTCAAGGTACCGGTCGCGGTGACCGTCCCTGCAACGACATTGCCATTATCAAGATTACCCGCTTCGGTGATGTCTCCAAGTAGTGCGGCACTGCTGTTGGT
>CAIRBT010000025.1 GCA_903876875.1 uncultured Geobacteraceae bacterium | reverse complement strand
TTTTTCATTAATCATTGGCTCTATTGCTAAAACCATACCGGCTTTTAACTTAATACCTTTGCCAGCTACACCATAATTAGGTATTTGAGGTTCTTCGTGGAGGCCACGGCCAATCCCATGACCCACAAAATCACGTACCACCGAAAAACCTCTTGCTTCAACATACTGCTGAATAGCAGAAGACACATCACCAAGTCTATTACCAGGCGAAACCATCGCTATCCCCGCATGCAAAGATTCTTCGGTTATCGTCAGGAGACGCTGTGCAACTGGTGATATGTCACCAACGGCGACCGTTATAGCTGAGTCACCAAAAAAATCATCGTACACAACACCAAAGTCAAGGCTGATGATATCGCCTGCCGAAAGTGCTGTTTTGTTGGGCAAACCATGAACTACCTGATCATTCGGAGAACAACATAGTGAATGCGGATAGTTGTGGTAGCCTTTAAATGCACACTTTGAGTTACGCTTCGCAGCCTGTTCAGAAGCATATTTATCGAGATCCCAGGTGGTAACACCGGGAACAACCAGCTCACGTAACCCGCTCAGTATTTCAGCAACTATTCGTGAAGCCGCTTTCATCCTGTCGATTTCTCGCCGGGATTTAAGAAATATCACTACTGCCGCCCGCTTCAATTATTGAACAGATTGTAGCTTGGATTGATGCTATGCTTCCGATACCTGCAACAGTATGCAAAAGACCAAGTTGTGCAAAATATGCTTTCAGTGCAGAAGTCTGCTCATCATACACTTTCAATCTATTTACCACGGTTTCCTCTGTGTCGTCAGCGCGCTGAATTAAAGAAGAACCGCAAACATCACACACTCCAGCGACCTTCGGTTGATCATACTGAACGTGGTAACCCTTACTACAGGACGCACAGGCTCTTCGGCCCGACAGCCTGATTATCAATTCATTCGATGCAACTTCAAGAGACACAACGGCGTCAATTTTTTTACCGAGCTCATCAAGCAGAGCATTAAGTGAGTCGGCTTGCTGTATAGTTCTCGGAAACCCATCGAGTATAAAACCATTCCGACAATCAGCATATGCTAAACGCTCTTTAACAAGACCAAGAACGATTTCATCGGAGACAAGCCCACCGCTGTCCATAATTGATTTAGCCATTAGGCCAAGAGGTGTCTGTGCTTTAACCGCAGCTCTCAACATATCGCCGGTTGATATCTGCGGAATGTTATATCGTTCAACAATGAATTGCGCTTGGGTACCTTTCCCGGATCCGGGTGGTCCAAAGAGAACAATATTCATAGTTAGCGTCTTCCTTTAATACGAACACCCTTAAGAAAGCCTTCGTAGTTACGGGTAATCAGGTGTGATTCTATCTGTGCAACAGTATCCATACCAACACCAACGGCAATCAGCAGTGCTGTTCCGCCAAAATAAAAGGGCAGATTAAACTTACCTATCAAAACAGATGGTAAAACACAGACAATCGAAATGTAGATAGCACCGGCAAACGTGAGCCGGGTAAGCACAGTATCGATAAAATCTGATGTTTCTTTACCTGGACGAACACCAGGAATATAGCCACCCTGCTTCTTGATATTTTCAGCCACATCAATAGGATTAAATGTTACAGCCGTATAGAAATAGCAGAAGAAGACGATAAAGGCAACGAAAAAGATGTTATAAACTAATTTGCCTGGTGCAAGACTTTTAGCTGCTTCCTGAACCCATGGGATATTGATGAAATTCGCGATCGTTGCAGGAAACATTATGATCGAAGAAGCAAAAATTGGTGGAATAACCCCAGCCATATTTATCTTCAGTGGCAAATGCGATGTCTGAGCATTGAAGGTTTTCAGACCTGCAACACGTTTGGCATAATGGATCGCCAGTCGACGCTGCCCGCGTTCAACAAAGATTATGGCCGCAATCACTGCAAACATCACAGCAAGGACGAATATTATGACGAAAAGAGATATCTGCCCAGCGTTAAGCAGCTTCACCGTATTACCGATTGCCGCAGGCATTCTCACAATGATGCCGGCAAAAATGATGAGTGAAATTCCGTTGCCGATACCCTTTTCCGACATCTGCTCGCCAAGCCACATAATGAATGCTGTTCCTGCTGTTAACGTAATGACCGTTAAAATACGGAAACCCCAACCAGGACTCGGCACAACCAGTTCGCCCGCAGGTCCCCGCATACTCTCAAGACCAACTGAAATACCCAATCCCTGAACTATACTGAGTACTATAGTTCCGTAACGTGTATACTGGATGATTTTTTTTCGACCTGATTCTCCCTCTTTCGAAAGCTTTTCGATAGCAGGAATTACAACCGTCAGAAGTTGGAAGATAATTGATGACGAAATATATGGCATGATACCGAGAGCAAATACTGTCAAGCGCTCGAGAGCACCACCGGAAAACATGTCAAACAGTCCCAGTAAGGTACCCTGGGACTGTTTAAAAAAATGAGAGAGTGCTATTCTGTCAATTCCTGGAGTCGGTATATGACAACCCACACGATACACCGCAAGCATTCCCAACGAGAAAAGAACTCTTTTTTTTAGCTCAGGAATCTTGAATATATTCTGGAGTGCTTCAAACACTAGACGATCTCCTCGACAGTACCGCCCGCTGCAACAATCTTATCTTTTGCGGACTGGCTGAATTTGTGTGCCGATATTTTCAACGATCGGCCTAAATCACCATTACCAAGAATTTTCACAGCCAATCGAGCAGACTTAATAAGTCCATTGGTTATGAGTGATTCAGTATCAACAACAGCACCGGCTTCATAAATATCTAACTGACCAACATTAACAATGGCATACTCAACGCGATCAAGCGGAGTAAAACCTCTCTTCGGCAATCGGCGTTGAAGAGGCATCTGACCGCCCTCAAAGCCGGCTTTAATGCTACCACCAGAGCGGGCTTTCTGCCCTTTGTGACCCTTGGTAGCGGTTTTTCCATGACCGGAACCGGTACCACGACCGATACGTTTTCTATTTTTTGTTGACCCGATAGAAGGTCTCAGATTGTTGAGTTCCATGAATGTAGCCCCTTTATCTATTCAACGGTCAGCAGATGACCGACTTTATTGATCATGCCCCTGATCTGTGGTGTGTCCTGGCGCAGAACGGTCTGATTGAGTTTAGACAGACCAAGACCGGCGACAACAGCTGTATGCTTTTTTGGAGCACAAATTGTGCTTTTAGTCAGCGTAATTTTGAGTAATGCACTCATATATCATTCTCCGCGTGAAGTATTATTCTGTAATGCCGCGACGAGCAGCAATTTCTTCCGGTGTTTTGAGTCGTTTCAGACCTTCAAATGCCGCTTTAATGACATTGTGAGGATTATTAGATCCAAGACACTTTGAAAGAATATTATTGATGCCGGCTGCTTCAAAGATAGCACGGGCAGCACCACCGGCGATAACGCCGGTACCAGCGGAAGCTGGTTTCATCAGAAGACGGCCTGCACCGAATTTTCCCTCAATTTCAAAGGGAATTGTCTGACTAGCATTAACCGGAACCTTAATCAGATTCTTCTTTGCCTGCTCGACACCCTTGCGGATTGCTTCTGGCACTTCATTGGCTTTACCCAATCCGTACCCTACATACCCATTACCATCACCGACAACAATTAAAGCTGAGAAGCTAAAACGGCGTCCACCTTTAACAACTTTGGCAACACGGCTGATATGGACGACTCTGTCATTAAGATTCAGTTCTGCTGGATTAATTCTACTCAAAGAAAACCTCCCGTACGCTTAAAAGATCAGCCCGGATTCACGGGCCGAATCGGCAAGCGCTTTGATCCTGCCGTGATAGAGAAAACCGTTGCGGTCAAAAACAACAGATGAAATGCCTTTAGTAAGTGCCAAAGTGGCGACTTCTTTACCAACGAATACTGCAGCGAGCACATTACCACCGTTGCCCAGATCCTTGGCTCCCTGAGAAACCGTAGAAGCAGCAACCAATGTGGTGCCTGTCGTATCATCTATAATCTGTGCGTATATATGACGCGCACTCTTAAAAACGCTCAGGCGGGGACGAGCTGAAGAGCCACGTACTTTCTTACGAACCCGAACCTGACGTTTACGACGAATAATTGTTTTAATAGCTGTTTTAGCCACGGTGTCTCCTTATAAAGACTATTTTTTACCAGTCTTACCGGCTTTTCTGAGTATAGTCTCGTCAGCGTATTTAACACCTTTGCCCTTATAAGGCTCAGGTCCACGGAACGATCTGATTTTAGCAGCCGTCTGACCGACCAGCTCCTTATCAAATCCTTTTACAGACAGCTTCGTCATCTTCTCAACATCAACCGTAATCCCATCGGGGATCGGGAAGTTGATCGGGTGAGAGAAGCCGAGTGCCATAACAAGATCACGACCTTTAACTTCGGCACGATAACCAACGCCGTTTATTTCAAGGTCTCGTTTAAACCCTTTCGTTACCCCAACGACCATATTACTAACGAGCGTTCTGGTAAGACCATGGGCTGCACGGGCAGCAGTTGAATCGTCTACTCTGGTAACTTCGATAGCCGAAGCTCCGATGGCGAGCGAGACAACCGGCATGATAATGCGGGTTAAAGAACCGTTCGGACCTTTTACCGAAAGTACGGAATCAGCAAAAGATATCTGAACATCTTTTGGAATTTCTATTGGTAGTTTACCTATTCTGGACATCTAAAAATACTCCTTGTCGCAATTATTACCAGACAGTGCAGATCAACTCTCCACCAACTCCGGACTTACGAGCAACATTATCTGTAATGATACCTTTTGAAGTCGAGAGTATGGCAATTCCGAGGCCACTCTTGACAAGTGGAATGTCTTCTGATTTTACATACACACGACCACCAGGCTTACTGACACGTTTAATCTCGTTGATTACACTGTCTTTCTCGTCAATGTACTTGAGATAAACGCGTAAAACACCCTGGAGATTATCAGAGATAACCTTGTAGTTTTTAATGAAGCCTTCTTGCTTGAGTACGTTAGCAATACTGACTTTCATATTTGATGATGGAATGTCAACTTTCTGGTGCTTTACCATATTAGCATTTCTAATCCTGGTAAGCATGTCAGCAATCGGATCTGTCATGGACATCGTGAATGTGCTCCTGTCTCTTTATCTATATGTGGCTATTGGTTACCAGCTCGATTTTATCACGCCGGGAATCTGGCCAGACGAGGCATACTTGCGCAGACAAATTCTGCACATCTCGAACTTGCGATA
>CAIRBT010000024.1 GCA_903876875.1 uncultured Geobacteraceae bacterium | reverse complement strand
GACGAGGCTGGCCTTTGGCTGCATCCAGGACGCAGCTTATGGCCGAGGGCTCGGTCTTGGGCGCAGTTCTTGCAAAAACAACGAAGGGTACATGGTAATGGAAGAATGGTTGTTATGCAACGAGTATTGCAAATGGTAAAGGGCACAATACCGCAAAGAGTTGTGAATACAACAACTCTTGCTGAACAGCACACGCTTGTTTTTTGTCCCTTGCAATTTCTCTAGAGTGAGGGTGGTGCTTCTTGGCATGTCGGCATTAGCCATGGGCAATTTTTTTTCCCAGTTCATGACGTTGTATAATCCGATCCTGCCGAAAATCCCATTCAATCAGGACACCCTTGTAATCCAGAGAAATGATCCGCGTGCTATCGGGGGTGAAGCGAGCAGCAACGACACTACGATCAGGCGGTTCAAGATAGGTATAGCCGGTGTCGGCGGCCAGAGAGGCGAACGGAATAACAAGCAGGAAAAAAAGGAAAATCCCAGATATGGACAGCTTCATGGCTCGCACCTCATGGATGGATTTGGAATGTTATACCATGAGACGGACAGATGGGGATTATTTACAGAGAACTGTCGGGTAGCCAGACAACTACCCGTGACAAAGGGGTTCAGTCTCTCTGAATAAAACAGTGAAACGCATTGATTGCTTGAACAAAAAACTCTTTTTCACACTTCCGCTCATCCGGAATATCGGCATACCTAACCCGGAAAACTATCTTCTTGCCATCGAGAAAATCAGCTAAATGGGCAGTGTACTCGGCGAACCAAAAATATCTATTATTAGGTCGTTCAATTTTTTGGCGAACAGAGATGCGGTGCTCTTTGCTAAAGAGGTACATTTTCTGAAACAGTACCCACCCATTATAAAAGACCCTGAATCGAATCAGACCGTTATCACAAACCGTTCCTGTTTCCGGACATATAAAATCTATTCCAAAATAATATGCAATAACCAGAGACGGGCTTAAAAAGAGAGCAAAACCCAGGTTCCAGACTGTCAACTCATAGAATAATGCAGCAAACGCGAAGAAGAGGAAGACAGAGACGCCAATCAAGGCAATGACCAGCATCACCAAGCGCGCCGGCCACTCATCGCGGAACGCCTGTCTGGCGTCAATATTTTCGGCATAAATAACATTACCAATTTCGTTGGGCGTCTGTATGTGTGATGTTTTTTGTTGGCTCATTTTTTGAAAATCTTTCGTATCGTTTTCCCGGCTATGGTCATATCAGTTTTGTTTCCGCGTCTTCACCCAGCCGACAATAAAACAGACAATTCCGGCAAAACTCGCGACCCGAAGCCCCTCTATAGCCAGAGATGCTAAAACTGAATGTTCTGGCACCTTCTGTATTTGCCGGGACAAAAAACCACAGCCAAAGGTGAGCAGTGCCCCTCCCTGCAACAATAGAGTCGGAGTTGGCGGCAATCTGAAGAAAGCCGGAAGTTGTTTATCATTTGGAATTGAGGATATCGCCGGTGTTGCGTCAATGGCTAATTCGTCCGGTTCGTTAGCAGGGACCGTCTGCACTTGCTCTGTGCGGGCGAACAGAAAGTTAAAACCATAACGCCTCCCCAAGGCAATATAGAGGGCAACAGCAACGAACGGAGACGACGGCAGTGCAGAGAAGCTCGTGAAGACAATTGCAGTTGCAACCACCAAAAGCCAGATCGCTGCTGTCTCGAAGCCGATTGCCATACCGACCGAACCGCCCACAATCGCCATCAACTTGATTGCCCCGCCGCCTAAAGACTCCCAGCCGAGCAACTCCCGACAACCATACGCCAACATTAAAAGAACGAGTAAAATCGATGCCAGCGCCAGCGGATAGCGCCACCAACGGAGCGGCCCGTTTCTGGCTGCCATGATCATGAGATACAGCCCGGCAGGGCGCAATAATGCGTCAGGGATTGTGTCCGTTTTCAACTCGAAGCCGATCAGGGTAACCAGCAGGATAAATAGCGGCAAGAGCACAAAACGGCGATACCCGACGGTTGGAACAGTGACAAAGTGGAACATATAAAAGGCTCTCCCGATGTAAAGTATCCGCACCCTAAGGGCGCGGCTTTTAAAACCAGCACCCCATAGGGGTGCATTGCACCATCTGTATGTATGCAACATTATCTTGCTATTCGGTCAAAAACCTTTGGGTATCATATTTGGCAGCATTGTCTCTCAAACGGCCAATTGGCCATACCCATCCGGGACCGGCATAGCCAACAAACATTACCACGTCCATAGGACGTGGGTTTCAACTTCGTACTAAATCTGCAATACTTTACACTCCGATGAAAGCATCCCCTAAAATCACATAAATCCATATAGTGCAGTGGATGTGTTTAGTGATCATGAATCAGGTTGCAGACAGAAAGATTCACCGGCAGACTGGACATGTCAACGTCCCCTTCTCCAGCCGCACCCCAAGGTTTTTCGCAGCCACCACCTACAAATAAACGGTCTGTTCCTTTCAACTGCAGAATACCGCCGTACTCGGCCGGCGGACGTTGTCCGAGTTGTTCAAGCACATCTGTGAATGGAATGCTGATTGTGGTGCGGATTGGGATATCCATGCTGTTCTCCTTGTGAGTTTGACGAGAAGGAAACTCACCTTTTTGTCGTCATTTTTTATCTGAGTACATTCATTTGGTTCGAATCACAGCGCAATTTTACATATATCACACTGCCGGAGCCGCTCGTCAAGACTTGCGCGAAGACTTAACAATTGCGGTGCTTCATTCCATAGCTTCATAAAAGGCATCGCAGCTATGTTACCGACCGGACTCCCAGCCAACCGTTTCATCTTCAAACACGGATAGACACTCCCATCCTCACAGATTGCCAGAAACGAAACGCCGGCTTTGCACAGTTTTGGTTTCGATGGCTGTGCAGCATCAGAATCCGGAAGTCGGTCTGTGATACGGAACCGCGAGAATTCAGCCTCTTGTTCGGGCGTCAACTGATCGTCGGTATTTATGGTTTCACCATCGTCGCGTGGAAATATTGTTGAGTCGAAGTGGATCGGCACCCCAAGCCGGTCAGCGATATCACGCTTTATCGCGGGAAGATCAGCGACGTTGCTGCGCGTCACCGAACAGTTGATACGTATGCGAATTCCCGCAGCAACAAGTTGCTCGATTGCGCGCACTGTAAGCGCATGCGAACCGTTCATGCCGGTGATTTCATCGTGAATAGCCGGCGTCGAGCCGTAGAGACTGACATGTACCCGATAGATGTTGGTAAATCGCGCGAGCGCGGCTATTCGGCATTCATCAAGTAACGTACCGTTGGTGTTCAAGCGCACCACAAACTGGCGCCGTTCAAGGTGCTCAAGCAGAGTGAAAATATCGGCACGGGCAAATATTTCTCCCCCGGTGAGAACAACAAAAAATGTCCCCTGTGCAGCAAGATCATCAATAATTCGAATCATTTCCACAGTCGTCAGCAGTTCGTCGTTATTGTGTAACAGACAGTAGCAGTGACTGCATCGAAGATTGCAGCGCCGGGTCAGTTCAAGATGGACGGTAAGAGGGATTCGGTTTTGAAACGCCCAGAGGCTCAATGCGCCTTGGTCAAATGTTGTTATCGGCAAAAGGTCGTCGTCAGAATCCCGCAGAGGTGAACCAATCCTGGTTTCACAGCAATCCGGCAATGACAACGCACCGAGCGCGATCATTTGCCGTACCAGTGGCAGTGCACATTCTTCCTCAGTTGGCGCACAGTTACGAAACCGTTGCCACAGCATCAGCGCATCACCCTGCAACACCAAACAACATGGTTGCACGTGCTTCTGATCACCAGAGACGGTAAACCTTCCTTGACCTCCCGGTTTGAGCGATTGCCCAGCAACCATTACTATCGCCATTGTGTCACCGAATATCCGGGCCATCGGGGTCATTGCTCGCATCCTTTCCTCCCATTCGTTGTCATCAGCTGAGTCACCGACAATCGCAGCATCATCATACTATCAAGTAAAGCACCACTTCACTCAAAACCCAGCCTTCATTGGGTAATGGATTACACCCCATGAATAAATTTGTACCGATAAATCATGAGACGGACAGATGAGGAATTTATGCAGGTAATATGAACTTCTGATCGTAAATGTTAATGATCCGATTCGACTGTTGAGTTTAAGGTACTGCTTTTCGCTTACTCATGGTTCGGCTGATGAGCCAGTTTTCTCCAAATCCGGCAAAATCACCTTCCCCCCCTCGTGATTATATCAATGGGGGAAATATGCGTAATCTCATCCCGGCAGCACTGCTGCTGACTATTACCAGCTTTACCGGCGCGGCTTACGCCTTCTGTTTTGAGGAGGCGGGTGCCATGTACCGCATTGCGCCCAAGCTCCTCCGAACCATCTCCAAAGGTGAGAGCAACTTCAACCCCGCCGCAATCAATTACAACACCAACGGAAGCTACGATTTCGGCCTTAAGCAGATCAATTCCTCTAGGGCGCCGGCTCTTCGGAAGATGGGTATTCCTTGGGAGACTCTGGCCGATCCCTGTACCAACGTCAAGGTCGGTGCCTGG
>CAIRBT010000023.1 GCA_903876875.1 uncultured Geobacteraceae bacterium | reverse complement strand
TCTCCAATAATATCAGATAGTTACGAGTTGCGGCCGACCAATTTTTTCACCTAATGTCAAGTAAAAAATGCAGCATCAAGACAATTTTTTTAAGTTTTTATTCTCAAAGAACCATGCAAAAAGCTAACCGGACAATGCTGAAAATAACTTATTTTCTTGTTCTGAAAACAATACATATTAGCGTAGACTTATGAAATAAGGAGTATGCCCTGCACCTGAATTAAATTCACTCAATACGTTGAGTACGTTCATAATACCGCAGAGAGGAGCCCCCCCTGATCAGGGGGGAATGAGGGTCAACTAAACATACTGCACCGTACCCGGCTCCCGCTGTGCCGTCCGGGCGTACTGCACCGCAGGCCAGCCAAAGGCGATGGCATAGCCGATGACATGGTCTTCAGGAATGCCGAGGCGAACCTTGAACTCGGGAAGCAGATCGCTGATGATGAATTTTGCCAGTCCGTCCCAGACGGCACCGATTCCCAGAGTCTGTGCATACAGCTCAAAGGAGGTCAGGGCAATCAGACAATCTTCAACCGGCGTCACCACGCTTTTCGGAGCGGAAGCCACCAGAAAGTGGGGGGCACCCCGAAATACGAAGTCGATGCCGTCGCTTTGGTATTGGCGAACAAAGCCGGCAAAGAACTCCATACCGGCAGGAAAACCGGATCCCTCGGCAATGGCAACCAGTTTCCCCATAATTTCACCCCTGATTTCATCCAGCTTTGCCCGTTCAGCCACCACGGTAAAGCGCATCTGCCGATCGTTCCTTCCGGAAGGGGCATGACTCGCCACACTCAACAGCTGAGCCATGGTTGCCGCATCGATATTTTCCGGTTTGTACTTCCGCACAGCCCGGCGCCCTTTAATGAGCAGCTCCATGGCGGCCGCATCGGGCAGGCCACCGGTCAGCGGCAGGCTGTTGGCCGGGTCCAGACCAAGTATGGACACCGAAGCCGTTGGGCAGACGGCCAGACAGTGCTGGCATTTGTAACAGAGTGCTTCCTTTTCAGGAGCGATGGCGGGACTCCCCCCCTCCATGGCAATAATCCGTGCCGGACAATCGGCGGCACAGAGCCCGCATTTCGTGCAGGTTAACCCATTAACTTTAAAATCTATCATTGATAACTCCTTGGAAGATGGAATGTCTACGAACGGAAAAAACCTCTCGGCGATGGCCAGTTGGGCATAATATCAAACAGAAGCAAAACTATCCACTAAAAGCAGCCACAAAATGGCGGATCGCGAACCGTGCCCGGCAGCAATGGCCAATAACAGGGGATAAAACGCTGCCCTCTCCCCTCATCCGGCCTGGCGGTTCCGCTCTATTATTAATATTTATTAATTTATTTTGGGGAAAAATAAGTGTTTTTTATAATTGACTAATTATACTCCCCTCACCTATAATTAAAACTTGTAAAATTCCGTGTCGGGTATTTTTTAACCTTCTACCCCACGCGGAGTACGCAAAAATTTCTTCCGCCTATCATCCCGACCGACACATCGTAGTGAGGCGGGACACTATGCGGATAACAACCACCACTCATAAGGAGATTCACACTATGGCACTCATGGAATGGAACCCGGCACTCAGCGTAAAAGTCAGAAAGTTTGATGATCAGCACAAAAAACTGGTGAATCTCGTAAATCAGCTCCATGACGCAATGAAAGCGGGGCAAGGAAATATGCAGCTTGGGAACATACTTCAATCTCTCATTGTGTACACCGCCACACACTTCAAGGATGAAGAGCAACTCATGCAAGCCAATGGATATCCCGAACTGACCCGTCATAGGACAGAGCACGAGAAACTGGTTGGTCAGGTACTTGAACTGCAAAAGAAGTTTCAGGCAGGGGGGGGCGTACTGACCTCTGTTGTCATGAATTTTCTCAAAGATTGGCTGGTGACCCATATTCAGGGAGAGGATAAAAAATACGGCATTTTTCTGAACGCAAAGGGCATTTCGTAATTCGAGTACGTCTCGCTTCACATAGTCACAACATTGCAGCAAGAGAGCATGGAGCTACTGAATGAAATCCAACAGTTTCAGGAGCAAACTCCTGTTCTCCATTATCTTGTTCATTGCGCTGATACTCTTTATTGTCGCGACGGGAACGTATTACTATTTCTCCAACACAATGCGGGATATCATTATATCCCAACAGTATGCCACCGTCACAACGGTTGTCAGTGATCTTGATGAAAAGATCGAGAAGACTCACCGGGGCCTGATCAATGTGGCAAAGCATGCCCCGTCAGAGGTGGCCTCCTCACCGGCAACGGCACAAAAATGGCTCAACGACCGCTACGGCATGCAGGCTCTCTTCGACAAGAGCCTGCTCATTCTTGACCGTAACGGAAAGCTCATCGCCAGCATCCCGCCACGACCAAACGACATTGGCCAATCGCGCGCAGACCGGGAATATTACCTAAAAACCGTTGCGACCGGCACACCGTTTATTTCCGCCCCTTTTATCACAAAAAGCAGCAAACAACCGGCTATTATGATGACCGCACCACTGCGGGGCAGTGACGGTTCGATCACCGGAGTCATGTGCGGCAGAATTGACCTCCTCGACAGGGGGGGACTGCTCGACATTACCCAGGACACCCATCTTGGCACCTCAGGATACCTGTACCTTTTCTCCCGGGATCGCACCATCATTATGCACCCTGACCGGTCCCGCATTATGAATCAGGACTTGAAACCGGGCGTAAACAAACTGTTTGACCGGGCAATTGAAGGGTTTGAAGGCACCGGAGAAACCGTCAACTCCCGTGGCTTGCATGTGCTCTCCTCATTCAAGCGCATGAAAACCATGGACTGGATCATGGCGGCCAATTATCCGGTTGCCGACATCTACAAGCCGATTACCACATTCCGGAATTACTTTTTTATCGGCATGCTCCTTGTGCTCCTTGTCTCCAGCGCATTTGCCGCCAAACTTGGTTCACTGATCATAAAACCACTCAAAATCTTTACCGAGAACATTCAATCATTAAGCACTCCCGGGGCCTCCCAGAATCTCCGTCTTGAGGAAACATGCGACGAAGAGTTACACCTGCTCGCTCTGGCATTTAACAAAATGCAGGATGAGGTACAGCGCCACGGCCAAAAGCTGGAGCAAAATCTGGCGGTATCACAGGCACTGGAAACCAAACTGAATCAGATTCTGGAAACCACCGATCAAGGGATCTATGGCACCGACAGGAAGGGGTGCTGTACCTTTATCAACAGATCGGCTCTCCTTATGCTCGGCTATGAACGGGATGAATGCCTGGGCAGAAGTATGCATGATCTCATCCATCATAGTTACCCGGATGGCACTCCGTACCCGGCTGGCAACTGCCCGTTACTGTCCGCCAAGGACGCAGGTTCCGTCTGCCGCATTGAAAGTGAACTCTTCTGGCAAAAAGAGGGAATACCGATTCCGGTGGAATGTTCATCATTTCCCATACGTGAGAATGGTGCCATCCTGGGAGCGGTTGTCACCTTTCTGGACATCTCGGAGCGCAAGCGTGCAGAAGAAATACGGGCGGAACGGGAACAGTTCATTCACGCAACCATTGACGGCCTGAGTGCACATATTTGCGTCATCGACGATAACGGCCAAATCCTGATTACCAACCGGGCCTGGGACAGCTTCGTGGCACAGAACTCTACACAAAAAAGCGGATGCAGCGTCCGAACCAGCTATCTTGACGCCTGTTCAGTCCGCTGCCACCATGGGCAGAGTGAAATTGACGAATTTGCTGCGGCGATCAAAGGAGTCATTGAGGGCACCCTCAGTGAATTCGTCAAAGAGTATCCCTGCCATGCCACCGACTCATACCGCTGGTTTCTCTGCAGAATCAATCCGTTCACTCTCTCCGGCGTCAAGTATGCCGTCATTTCCCACGAGAACATCACCCGGCTCAAGCTGTTCCAGGAAGAATTGCAGTATGCCAAAGAGAAGGCGGAAAAGGCGACCGAAGCAAAGAGCTATTTTCTCTCCACCATGAGTCATGAGATCCGCACCCCCATGAACGGCGTCATCGGCATGACCAGCCTGCTGCTTGAGACCGCTCTCACTCCCGAGCAACGGGACTTCGCCGAAATAGTCCGTAAAAGTGGAGATAATCTTCTGGGGCTCATCGATGAAATCCTCGACTTTTCAAAAATTGAAGCGGGAAAACTGGATCTGGTGCTGCTTGAGTTCAATCTGCGTACCACCGTGGAGGATACGGCTGAACTCCTTGCCCTGCGGGCCGCTGATAAGGGGCTGGATCTTTTCTGTGTTATTGACCCCCAGGTACCGCTGACACTGAAAGGTGACCCCGGCCGTATTCGCCAGATTCTTACCAACCTCATCGGCAACGCGATCAAGTTCACCCATCAGGGAGAAATTCTGGTCAGCGTCACGCTCGCCTCCGACCAGCAGGGGACCGCAACGGTATTATTTGAAGTACACGATACAGGAATTGGCATTCCTGCCGAACAACAGGACACCATTTTTTCTCCGTTCACCCAGGTTGATGGTTCCACATCGCGAAAATATGAAGGTACCGGATTGGGGCTGGCGATCTGCCGGCAACTTGCCGAACTGATGGGGGGAGATATCGGCATAACCAGTAAATGCGACAGCGGCTCCACCTTCTGGTTCACCGCCGTTTTTGAAACAGCCCCCCCCCCTATCGCGGAGGATGAATCCACCCCCCTCCCACCAGACATCAGGCATACTCCTGTGTTCGTAGTGACCGGCAGTGCTACCAACAGTATTCTTTTAACGACCCTCTTAAGTCAGTGGGAATGTCGTCATGCAACAGCCGGTCTCGGCGGTGAGACACTGGAGCAACTGCTGTGTGCCGTTGACCGGGACGAACCTTACCGGATCGTCCTCATAGATCAACAAATCTCCGACATGAACGGGCGTGAACTGGGCCGGCGTATCAAACAGGAACCACGCCTTGAGGGAACGCTGATCGTCATGATATCCGGTGCAGGACAGAGGGGTGAAGTGGCGGAATTGAAGCGAATCGGTTTTGACGGGTATCTGGTCAAACCGGTTCGGCAGAAACAGCTGCACGACTGTATTGCGTTGCTTCTCGGCAGAATCGAACGCCCCTCCGGAGACCTGTCCCGGGAGGTCGTTACCCGCCATACCATTGCTGAACGTACCGACAAAAACGTCCGGGTTCTGCTGGTGGAAGACAATATGATTAATCAGAAAGTTGCATTAAGGTTTTTGAATAATCTTGGGTACAAGACTGATGCGGTTGTTAACGGCAGGGATGCGGTGAGTGCACTGGAACGGATAAACTACGATCTTGTGCTGATGGATTGCATGATGCCGGAGATGGATGGCTATGAAGCAACTGCCATGATTAGAAACCCGCTCTCCGGAGTCAGCAACCACTCCGTACCGATTATTGCCCTCACGGCAAATGCCATTTCCGGTGACCGGGAAGTATGCATCCAGGCCGGAATGAATGACTATCTGGCAAAACCGCTAAAAAAAGCGGCACTCGCCGAGATTATGGAGCGATGGCTCCCACACGGTGGCACCACACTCCTGAAGAAAGCCGAACTCACCGAGGTTACCGTAACATGATTGAAAAGAGGGCGTTTCAGCGGGTTCCGCTCACAGCAAAAGCCATATTGTCCCGCCATGATGCCGATCTATTGGGGCGACTTGACAATATCTCCAGGGGTGGAGCACTGGTTCGCCTGGGGCACCCCCCCGTACCATTACCGGAATGTAGCTACCTGTTGTCTCTCTCTGTCGACGAAAATTCTCCACCACTGCAGCTGATTGTTGAGGTGGCGTGCACGTACTCTCTGGAAATCGGCCTGAGGTTCACTTCCGTTGACGATGAAACAAGGGAACGTCTGGAATTGTTGATCGTGGCCATTGAAAAAATCAAACAGAATCGGGATATGCATTACAAAAAAAACAGACTGCATGCGGTCAAGGCCATGAACAGCACCACCGGCCTTCCCCATGGAGTGATAGTTGTACCTTGAGGAGGAATACCTGATGAATACGGACATTCTTAACCAGTTCAATACGACAGAGATGTTACTCACGGAGCATCTTGACAAAGACATACGGGAAATTTTTTTCACCATGGTCGGCGTGGAGATTGCGCCTGCTCAAACGGCGGCAACCCTGACCTCATTTAACGACTGTGTCACCGGCATGGTAGGCCTGGCCGGAAGTTATAACGGGATGTTAATTATTACGACGCCACAAAAGCTGGCGATGACGTTTACCTCCCAGATGCTCGGAATGGAAGTCACCGAATGTGACAAGGATGTTCATGACGCACTGGGGGAGATTGCAAACATGATTGCCGGTTCGTTTAAACATCACTTTGTCACCAATGGCCATGAAGCCCAGCTATCCACCCCTTCCGTCATTTCAGGTGAACGCTACGTCATGACCATCGGCTCTCCGGCGGACTCATTAACACTCATGTTTAGATCCGGTGATGAGAACTTTCTGGTCAGTGTGTACGTAGAGTCAGCAACGTAAGGGGCGCACCGTTACACCGCCTCCCGATCAGAGATACTCCCCCCACAGGTAAAACCGGCTCCGGCGGTGCAGGCGTAGCAGTAGTCACCGGTTGGAATGGCACTGCCCGGTTCGGGCAGTCCGGCCAGATCCCGGATATGGTGATGGATCCCGCCATGGGGTTTGCCGGAGGCAAGGTTAAAGTCACAATCGTACAGATAGCCGTTCCAGTCAACGGAAAGAAAGGTACGGCACATCAGCCCCGTAACCGTCGCCGGGTTAAAGCCCCCGGCGAGTGTGGCCATATAGCCTTCCAGATTACCGGAACTCTCCAGCCACGACCGGAAACGTCCCAGAGGAACGTTAACCAGAGTGAGCAGGTTGGTAAACGTTATGCCATGGCGACGTTCAAGGTCACCACGAAACTTCCGCTCTGCCGACGACTGACCGGGAGCAAGAAAGGCCCCGGTGGGGTTTGAAACCAGCAGTAGCTCCAGACCACTCCCCTCTCGCCCGTAACCGATGGCGTTGAGGGTTCTGAGCATGGCAAGACTCTGTTGCCACACGCCACTCCCCCGCTGGGCTTCCAGCTGGGAACCGTTTGACGCCGGAAGAGAGGCGGCAATGGTCACCCGGTGTTTCCGGTACAGCTCAAGAAGAGACGCCGCCTCCGGCCCTGCCAGTGCCGTCAGATTGGCTCTCACAATCAGTTGGTCTGTCACCGGTGCCAGACCGGCAAGCAGACGAGGGAGTTCGGGAAGCAGTTCCGGTGCCCCACCGGTAATGTCGATGGTGGAAAAGTGGTGACGCCGGGCAAAGGCAAGCACCTCCCCCACCACCTCCGGTGACATCCGTTCGCTCCGGTGCGGCCCGGCATCCTGATGGCAGTGCCGACAGGAGAGATCACATGCCAGCCCCACATTAATCTGCAAGGTGGTTGTTTCATCACGCAGCAGTTCCAGATTATGCTTTTTGAGCGTATTACCAAAGGTCATAGGATGCTCCGGCCCCCTTATTGCAGCAGTTTTTCGGCAATTTTACGCATCTGCACGCCATGGGCCAGTGAAGCTCCCCCCCGGATGGCACCCACCACATGGAGTGCTTCGGTCATTTCCTCCAGACTGGCACCCTTTTCAAGGCTTCCCCGCGTGTAGGCATCAATACAGTACGGACACTGTAACGCATGGGCAACGGCCAGAGCGATCAGTGCTTTTTCCCGTTCGGTCAGGGCACCTTCGGCAAAGACTGCGTTATAATAGCTGAAAAATTTATCCGCCAGCTGGGGCGCGTCCTTTGCAATATCGGCAAATTTTACCAGGTCATTCGGATCATAATAGGTATCCATGTCACTCCCTCCGCTTATCTCTTTTTTCCCAGGCCGCCCATCCCCCCTTATAATTTCTGCCATCGGGAAGAGCCGCCAGTTGATAGATCATCCAGGCATAGGCGGAACGGATACCACCTGTGCAGTAGAACACCACCGGTTTTGACAAGTCCACGCCCCGTTGTGCCAACAGTTTTTTCAGTTCCGCCGCCGAAAGCGGATGATGATCTTTGCCGGTGTAGAAATCATGCCACGGGATATGTACCGCTCCGGGAATGCTCCCCATAAGCCACTCAAATGTGGAGCGCACATCAACAAGGGTAAAGGCTCCCCGCCGGTTCTGAATCTCTTCTGTGGACACACCATACCGGGGCTTGAGATCCACCTGATAGACGGTTTTGGCCACTACACGCTGTTCCGCCCCTTTCACCAGCGGCAGCTTCCGGCTCCGCCACCCCTGGATGCCGCCGTTCAGCAACCGGATCGGCCCCTTGTGTCCAAGCCACGCAAACAGCCAGACTCCATACCCTTCGCTCCCCCAACTGGTATCGGCATCGCCATAAATCACCACCGGACTTTTATCATCTATTCCCCTGGCGGCCAGCACCGATGCCAGTTCCGGGGGAGAGAGGGAGCTGTATGCAACACCATTGCCATCGGTACGGGTCAAGCGTTCCCAGGGAAAGTTGAGGGCACCCGCAATGTGCCCCCTCTCCCACTCCCGTATGGGCCGTGTGTCCAGAATAACGGAGGCGGTGGTATCGTTGTACAAGGTGAGGGGGTCAATCACCTCCAGATCAAGGGCAGAGGCTCCGGGGGGACAGGAAAGCAGGAGGAGCACAACCAGGAGCAGTAGCGGCAGCAGCGCACCAAAAGATAATCGGAGGTCAGGAGGCTCTGCCTGAAGGAGTCCCACAATCACAGCTCCGTGTGGGAGGCCGGATCATCCCCACCGGCATACTGTCCCCGGTAGCGTCTGATGAGCAGCGGCAACAGTGACACCAGACCGATCAGGGCGGCACCAAGCAGGGCGGTCGGTGACACCGTACCGGCAAGCAGACCGGGCAGCGAACTGGAAAATAGCATATAGGCTATGCACCCCGGCAACATGCAGAAAAACGTTGCCACCACATAGGGAATAAAAGCTATACGGGTCAAACCGAAGGCGTAGTTGAGCAGATTAAACGGAAATGCCGGAATAAGCCTGGTGAAGGCGACCACCTTCCAGCCATGGCGAGCCACCTCGCTATCGAGTTTTTGCCATCTTGAGCCGGTCAAACGCGCTGCAACCCAGTCACGGGCAAGGTAGCGAGCCGCCAGAAAGGCTAAAGAGGCTCCGAAGGTTGCACCGCACATGGTATAGACCACCCCCCAGAGCGGCCCAAAGACAATGCCCCCCACGATGGTAATCGGCAAACCGGGAAGCAACAGCACCGGTGCCAAGGCGAATATCAGCATATAGATGGCCGGCGCCACTGCCCCGCAGGAGCCAATCAATGCCGACAATTCCTCCTGCTGCAGATAGTGACCGGCACCGGACAGATGCACCCCTGACAGGGCACCAGCCAGCACGACCAGAAGTAACAAGGGTTTTACGGGACGATGTACTCCCCTCCCCCGTGTGCCATGAGGCGTTTTTTCTCCGATCACGGCACCACCATCCTTATGTACCCACCAAACCACTCGCACACTCCCGTAATTTCACCTTCAGCTTACCGTTTTTATGGTTGGTCGGCGGCAATGGCTCGATCCTTTTCCAACTGCAGTTCGTGCAGTGCCAGCTTGAGTTCTGAGATATTTTCATGGGAAACCACCGCATAGCTGTCGCCATTCAGGGAGAACCCGTTAATTCGGCAGTTGAACCATCGGCATTGTTCGCCTGAATGGCAAGGATATTCCCTGGTGAATTCCGTCATGGTGCCAGCCATAAAAGCCCTGACGGCCTCTACAAAGACCATTCTCTCTGAACAGACATCATGTTCCGGACAAAAGCATGCTTCAAGATAGTTGGCTCCGATACCACAGGTGCCACTCGGCGCGTTGTTGTCACGGGCAAACCTGTCCCATGCCTGGTTGGTCATGACGATCTGCCCCTTGTCATCTATCACACAAATGTGGGCATTCAAACCGTCAATGGTGGCTCGAATGAACATACCGGCCTTACGCCGCTCCTCCTCAATCTGTTGCTGTTCCGTAATATCGATAAAGGTTACGACCGTGCCGCTGAGCTGGCCATTGCTATATTGGGGGTACGACCAGCATTCAACCGTAAAACTGCTGCCATCAGCCCGCCAGAGCAGCTCATTGGTTAAATGAATACCTTCTCCCGTAAATCCTGTTTGGGAAAGGGGCCATTCACCGACCACACGTGATGGCAAACCACTGTCAGCACCATGAAAAAGCAGGTCATAGACGTTTTTTCCCACCAGATCATCACTCTCTGCATAGCCGAGCAGCCGCAGGCAGGAGTCGTTACAGAAGGTACCGTTCCCCTCCAGATCGGTACCGTAGATGGCTTCAAAGGTGGAGTCAAGCAGTAACCGGAGCTTGTCCTCCGTATCCTGTAACACCTGGGTTCGCTCACGAACGGTCTGCTCCAGCACTTCATTCATCTGCAGCACTTCCAGCTCCGCGGCCTTGATACGACTGACATCGGCAAACAGGATAACCACCCCGTCTACCTTGCCGGTCGTTGACATGAAAGGAAGAATACGAATCAGAATGTGACGGTTCACCAACGGGTCCGAATCCTCCTCCTCAATAAAGACACCGGTGGCAAGTACGGTGCGGACATGCTCCATGAGCCGTTTCTGATCCGACAGGCAGTAGGAAATATGTTCAATGGGACGACCGACGTCATGGGGCAACAGGTTGAAGTACCCGGAAATGGCCGTGTTGAATTTACGGATACAGAGACGTTTGTCGACAAAAACGGTGCCGATGTCAATACTGGTCAGCAGGTTTTCCAAATCGAGATTCAGATTACTCAATTCGGTATTCTTGCGTTCAAATTCCGAGTTAACAGTAAAAAGCTCCTCATTAACAGAATGCAGCTCCTCATTGGTACTCTGGAGTTCTTCGTTTGAGGCAAGCAGTTCCTCGTTGGTGGCCTGAAGTTCTTCATTGCTGGACTGCAACTCCTCGTTTGCCGCCTGCAAATTCTCCTTGGTCAGCTGTAAATCCTGCTCCAGATCCTTGATATGCTGCCGGAAGAGTGACCGTTCTTCGAATGTCTGCGTCGAATCATCGTGTTCCGGGAAAATCAGGGGGATCGTCTGAACCTCTTCCGAGCGAAAGCTGATGAAAAAATGCACCATTTTTGATCGTGGTTCAGGAAGGGGCTTGACGGTAACTTCAACCTTGAGCAGCGGCCCATCTTCCTGAGCAAGCTGAACACCGCTCAACATGGCCTGTGCCTTATCCCGCGCCGCCCGCTGGAGCGTCGTACTCACAGCAACATGGAGATCCTCGGCAAGCATCGCCAGCATATTGTTGTCGGTTCGCCCGGTCACCGGAACAGCATAGGGATGCATGATACCAAAGGAATGCAGAACATTATGACTCTCGTCCACCAGAATTCCGGCGGGAATATGGCAACTGAGAAGCAGGTCATAGTCGGACAGGAGGTGACGGTCAATCGTAACCATGCGTGACTGGGACTGGGGCGGCTTGGGAATTATATTAAACCGTGTGCCGGAGGTGGATGCCCTAAAATCCAACGGGAGCCGCAGGTCACGTTTTTTACGAAACAAGCGATACGTGGACTCAATGGATTCAAATTCCGAGCTCAGGGAGCCAAGCCCTTCACTGCTGCCAAGAAACAGTATACCGGCTACTTTCAAGGCATAATGAAAGGTGGTGAGTACCCGTTCCTGGGCCTCTTGCTGCAAATAGATCAACATATTGCGACAACAGACCAGATCGGTTTTGGTAAAGGGGGGATCACTGATGACGTTGTGGGGCGCAAAAACCACCAACTTACGAATCTCGGGGCTGATGCGCCAACTCTCCCCCAAATCCTGCCTGAAATAGCGAGCCAACCGCTCGGGGGAAACATTTGCCAGCCGATCACTGCCGTACACGCCGATAGAAGCCGATTCCAGCGACCGCTTGTGAACATCGGTGGCAAAGATAGTCACCTTCCCCTGGTAGTTGCAGGCTTCAGCAACCTCCTTCAAAACGATGGCCAGGGAATAAGCCTCCTCACCGGTGGCACAGCAGGCGGACCAGACCCTGATCTCGTCGGTATCCCGTGACTGGGAAATTAATTCGGGAACCACAATCTTTTCCAGATAATCAAACATTGCAGGGTCCCGGAAGAATTCCGTGACTCCAATCAGCAGATCATGGTAGAGGGCTTCCAGTTCATCGGTATCGGACGTAAGAATCGGCACATAATCGTCTATTGAGAACACGCCTTTCATCTCAAAGCGTCTCAGAATACGCCTTGAGACCGTACCGGTCCGGTATTTGGAAAAATCGATATTAAAGCTACGCCGAAGCAGTGCAAATATCTGGGCATATTCACCATCTTCGGGAAAGACATCCACCGAGTGGGACACTTTCGAGCGAATCTCTTCCGGGTTGTGGGCATATTCCATGAGTAAATCGGGGATCACATCGGGAGTAAGCTGGAAGTCGTAATTACCACTGGCAATGGCATTGCGTGGCATACCATCAAATTGTGCAGAGTCAGGCGTCTGAACAATAACCAGTCCACCGGCCTCCTTGATGGCAACGATACCCCGTGAACCGTCCGAACCGGTACCGGACAGCACGATACCAATGGAACGGCGACCGACGTCTTCTGCCATGGAGCGGAAAAAGGTATCAATGCCCAGCTCCACCGGCGTACCAATCTGTTTATCACGCAGAATGATCCGCCCCGACACAAGCCTCATCTGGAAACGGGGCGGCGACAGATAGATGGTATCCGGCAGAAGCTCGGCACCTTCCGTTGCCTGGAGGATGGTCATCCGGGTATGCCGCGCCAACAGGTCATCCATAAGGCTTTTAAAATCGGGGGAGAGATGCTGAATAACCACAAATGCCATGCCGCTGTCGGCCGGCATGGCAGCAAAAAACTGTTCCAGAGCGTTCAGACCTCCAGCGGAGGCACCAAGCGCAACGACGTGAAACGCTTTATCTAAAGGCATCAGACACTCCCTCTCAACAGGACATCAAGCCATTGGCACTACGGGTGTACTTTGAAGTTCCACCTCGATCAGCTCAATGGTAAGCTTTGCAATATTACTCAACTCAGGGAGCAGCTCCCAGGCAGTATCTATGTCCGCCTCCTTGGCTGCCATCTCAACCCTCAGACAGACATCCCGCAGTGCATTGGCTCCGATATTGGCGGCAAGCCATTTGAGGGAGTGTGCCTGAAGACGAATAGCCGAGGAATCACAGCCATCGCAAAGCAGGCGCAACATCTCAAGCTCAAGGGGAAGTTTTTGCGCCGTTTCCGACAAGATGTTTCGCATGAACGCAACATCTCCATCCGCCCGCTCCAGAAGCCACTGCTTGCCAAACAATTCGTGGGAACTTATTTGTCCATCATCTAGCAGGGTCTGGGTGACTTGTACACTATCTAAAGCCAGCCATTTTTCGAGCATTTCCGCCAACTTCTCTTTTGTAACCGGCTTTGAGAGATAGTCATTCATACCGGCATCAAGACATCTCTCACGATCACCCAGGGTTGCGTTGGCGGTCATTGCGATGATCGGCACGGCACTGTTCAGTACCTCAGAAGTAACGTTACGAATGGCCTCGGTTGCCTCAAAACCGGTCATAACCGGCATCTGACAATCCATCAGAACGACATCATAGTTGATCAGCTTCAAGGCACGTACGGCCTCTTGACCGTCCGCAACAACGTCAACCCGGTAGCCGATTGACTTGAGCATATGCTGGGCTACTTTCTGGTTAATAATGTTATCTTCCGCCAGCAGGATACGCACACCGGGACGCCCCGTTTCAGCGATAATATGCCGTGTGATGATACCTTGCGGCGGCGGGGTACCGACGTCCTTGTTGCTGTCTCTGACCAGTGCCAGCTCCAGGCAGTCGTAGAGTTGTGCCTGTCGTACCGGCTTATGCAGATATCCGGCAAAGCCGATCCGCTCCAGAATGGCAGCATCCCCTTTTTGTGCAATTGAAGTCAACATAATTAACAGAGTTGACGAAATATCTGAATCCGCCTTAATGCGTGTCCCAAGATCAGTACCATCCATGTCCGGCATTTCTTGATCAAGGATGGCTATACGGAACGGATCCCCGGCAGTTGCCGCCTCCTGAAGCATCGTCAAACCCTCCGCTCCATCGGCGGCAACTTCATGACGACATCCCCAGTGTTTCAGCAGGGTTTTCATTAAAATGCGGTTTGTGGCATTATCATCAACAACGAGTATGCGCTCTTTGGTAACCGCTGCCTGTTTCGCAAGATGCATATCGTTATAGGCGGCAATATTTTGGGCAGCTTGCTTGCCAAGACGGGCGGTGAACCAGAAGGTGGAACCTTTCCCCTCTTCGCTGGTAACGCCTATTTCGCCACCCATCAAGTGTGCGAGCTGTTTACTGATTGCCAAGCCAAGACCGGTACCACCAAAGCGACGGGTGGTACTACCATCAGCCTGGGTAAAAGGGTCAAAGATGGCAGTGATACGATCACTCGCAATGCCGATGCCGGTATCCTGAACCTCAACAAGAATTACCACCTCTTCAGTAAGGTCTTCTTTCAGAGTTGTACTGATCACCACCTCACCCTTGCGGGTAAATTTAATGGCGTTACCAACCAGATTGGTAAGAACCTGCCGAACTCTCCCCGGATCTCCCCGAAGATGGGATGGTACGGAAGGGTCGATGCGGCAGATCAGCTCAAGACCGGTTGACTCGGAACGGAGCGCCAGTAATTCGGCAACATCTTCCAGCGTAACACGCAGGTCGAAATCGAGGATTTCAAGTTCCAGCTTACCCGATTCAATCTTTGAAAAGTCAAGAATTTCATTCACAATAGTGAGCAAATTTTCGCTACTTTTCCGGACAATCTCGGCAAATTCTTTCTGCTCCGCAGTCAGTCTGGTTTCGAGAAGCATTGCGTTCATCCCGAGCAAACCATTTAAGGGGGTACGTATTTCATGGCTCATTGTTGCCAGAAAGGAACTTTTTGCCTTGCTGCCCGCTTCCGCAAGTTGCTTGGCCTGAATCAACTCTGCTTCCATCTCCTTGCGTACCGTGATGTCAAAATGGGCAATGACCGCATACTTCCCTTCACGGTGGGTGAACGGGGTCATTTTACAGGAGTACCACCGCTCGGTTTCGGAAACAGTTGACTGAAAGTCGAGGGCAAACTCGGGGAGCGTACCGCAGAGCACACGGTTAATACCGGTCAGCAGATCGCTGACATTCTGCGCCGGTACAGACAGCAGTGACTGGCAGAGGGAGAAATAATCGGCTCCAATGCTTGAGCCGCCACTATTCCAGTGAAGCTCTTCAAGAAAATGTTCCCACGCTTGATTACTGGTAATAATAGTGCCACGCTCGTCAATGACACAGATAAGTGCGGAAAGATCATCGAGGGTTTTGGCCGCTTCCGTTGCCGTGTGCAACCGACTTTCTATATCCTTTTTCTCCGTAATATCAGAGGTAAAGCCGTGCCACATCACACTGGCATCCTCAAGCCGTTCCGGCTGGGCAATTGTTGAACACCAGCGTTCTTCCTGACCTGGCAACGCAATGCGGTACTCAAACCGCCAGGGCTGAAAGGTCGCAACCGAGTCCATCACGGAAGCAACAACCCGTTCCTGGTCATCGGGATGAATGCGAGAAAAGAGTAACGAGGCATTATGACGCACCTCTTCGGGGGTGAGGCCAAAGAACGGCTGAACCGCATCGCTCGTATAGGGGAAACAAGAGGTTCCGTCCGGAAAGAGCCGATACTGGAATACCACACCCGGTATCTGGCGGGTAATATCAGTTAACTGTTTGTGGCTTTCATGGAGTTCCCTTGCCAACTCCTTGCGCAGGCTGATGTCACGCCAACTGGCAAACAGCATGGTGCGTCCCTGCATAGTGATCGTATTCAGCGCGATATCAGCCCAGAACAGAGTGCCGTCCGAACGCTGCCGGAGCATTTCATAGCTGGCTCTGCCGGTCCGGTGCGCTTCGTCAACTTTTTCATGAATCACCTCGGAGGATACCCTGCCATCCGGCTGAAACATCGGAAAGAAGCAATCGGGACGTTGGCCGCAAATCTGTGTTCGCTCACTTTTCAGCAGTTGTTCGGCAGCGTTATTGCAGTCGATGAAGATTCCATCACAGAGAAGCAGATGGGCATCGGAAGACTCTTCAAACATCTGCCGGAACCGTTCTTCACTCTCCTGCAGCTCCCGTTCCACCCGCAAGCCATGGGCGCATTCCAGCAGAATCCGATTAAACTGCAAAAGATTAACCGGCTTGGTCACGTACTTGTCCACGCCGATCTCGACGACACGCTTCAGATATTCTACCTGTTCGAAACCGGTCACGACGACAATCGGTACCGCCCCATCCTGTCTGCGAATTTCGGCAGCCATGGAGAGGCCATCCATGCGCGGCATATGGATGTCGGTTATCACGATGTCCGGCTTACGGGCACGATATATTTCCAGCCCCTCCACTCCGTCTCGTGCCGTCAATAACCTGGTGACGATTCGAGAAAGGAACTGGACGCCCTGTTCAAATATATCATCGTTATCCTCAACAAAAAGAATGGTAAGTTCCTTCAAAAACTCTTTGTCCCGTGGGTCACAATTCATATTAGTATCCTCTGCCGATTCTGCGGTATATCCACACATAACCATGAAATTGAAGATGCGGTAACCAGTTCAGCCGTCATTTGACCTCTTTCTTCATAACGGAGCTGATAGCCACCCTCAAGCCCTCTTTCCTCACCGGTTTTGATAAATAGTCGTTCATACCAACTTCCAGACACCGCTCCCGATCCTCTTTCATGGCATTGGCGGTCATGGCGACAATCGGCACCATATGGTTCCGGACAGAAGAGGCTTCATCACGAATCCTGATTGTTGCTTCAAAACCGTCCATTTCGGGCATTTGGCAATCCATCAGCACCAGATCATAATCTGCCAACTCCAGCGCCTTGATCACCTCCAAACCATTGGCCGCGATATCGGCGGTATAGCCGAGTTTCCCCAGCAGACTCAGGGCAACCTTCTGGTTGATGACATTATCCTCCGCCAGGAGGATTCGTACACTCGCGGGTGCAGTATCATCAAGTTGATCGAAGTTCGCAGCCGGACTCTGTTCCGTAATGGCATCTTTAGCAAGGATTTCACAATGCACGGTAAACCAGAAGGTGGAACCGCTACCAACCTCGCTTTCAACGCCAATATCGCCCCCCATCAGTACGGCGAGCTGCTTACAGATAGTCAACCCCAGCCCGGTTCCGCCAAATTTCCGTGTGGTGGAGCCATCAGCCTGAGTAAAGGGAGAAAAAATTGCCGCACGCCGTCCATGGGGGATACCGATACCGGTATCTGACACCATGAAACGTATGATCGCATAGCCACTATCAATGGAATCCAGTGCCGCACTAATGGTGACTGAGCCAAATTCAGTGAATTTAATGGCGTTACCAACAAGGTTAATAATGATCTGTTGCAGCCTGCCAAAATCACCTTTCAATAACAACGGAACATCCGGGGCAATGTTTTTGAGCAAGGCTAAGCCCTTTTCCGCAGCCCGCAACCCTAAAATTTCAATGCAGTCATCAATCGAAACTTCAAGATTAAAATTTACCGGTTCCAATTCCAGCTTGTGCGCTTCAATCTTTGAAAAGTCAAGGATATCGTTAATGAGTACCAACAGGTTCTCACCACTTTTTCTGACGATTTCAGCCCACTCGCGCTGTTCGGGGGTAAGTCCCGAATCCATAAGCATACTGGTCATACCGATAATACCATTCATGGGGGTACGAATCTCATGGCTCACCACGGCCAGAAACTCACTCTTTGAACGGGTACTCTCCTCTGCGATAGCCAGAGACTCGGAAACTTCTTTATTTTTCTGTTCCATGTAATCAGAAAAGGCCATCAAGGTATCTTCTGCAGCCTTAGTGTCGGTAATATCTCTGGCGTAACCCGTTACGCCGGCAATGTCACCCTCGGCGGTAAAGACCGGTGAGGTGAATGTTTCAAACAGCCGCATACGGCCTATAACCGGCACATATCCGGTCAACTGGCTCTGCGTGCCGCTGCCCATGACCACCTGATCGTTTTTGACAATCATCTGAGCCATGTCAGAGGGAAAAATGTCATAGTCAGTTTTGCCCAGTACCCTATTGATGCTGCCGTGGGAGAAGGCCGCGCAAAACGCTGCGTTAACCTCAAGGTACCTGCCCTCTTTGTCCTTAAGCCATACCATGCCGGGAAGGTTGTTAACGAGGGCTGTTAGTTGTGAAGAACGCAGCGTGTGGTCAGAGGCTATATCTGATACGCACATGCCTGGAGTTATATCCATAGTGCTGGCGTCAAGTTGCATAAAGGAACGGTTCTCCTCATACCCATAGTATCCCGGCAGTTAGTTAATTTTTGTCTGGAGCTTCTGGATAGACACTAGTTGCAACGCAGTTGCACGATCCTATCCTTAAATATGCCTCGTAATGTTTCATTCAACAGTTGCCTATTGACAACTTTTCGGAGCAGTCCACTGACCAGCTCCTCGATTTCATCAAGCATTTCGCTGGCAGAAATCATAACGATCGGCGTCTGTTCAACTTCGAGGTACCGTTCGATTTTACGAATTATCTTCACAGCTTTTTTACCATCCAACTCCGGCATCACAATATCCATAAAAATAATATCGTATGGCTTCCCAAGCTCAAGGGACTCGATGTATTTTCTCACCGCTATCAAGCCATTTTCAGCTTCATCGTACTCAAACACTTCACTCACTACTCTTTTCAGAACCCGGCGGCTCAACTCCGCATCATCCACGATCAATGCCCTTAGCAAGTGTTCCATTTCCATAGTCCCCCAGCAACACGCTGCATAAATAAATCTAATTAAAAACACCACATCGGAAAACACTAATTTAATTTTATATATCATGATGTTATAACATATAAACGACATTCTAATCATTTATTATGATAATGCAACCAATTACGCAAGTCGGCAATAATCTGACACGATTTGTAGGAATCCGGGGGGTATTTGTAGGACTCAGGCGGCATTCAATGGTTTTTTCAGCATTTTCCAGCGACAAAGGAAGGGAAACCGCCTTTTTTTCAAGGAATAAGCTGTTTTTTTGTCGGCACAAACGGGGCACAAAGGTATTTATAGTTGTTTCTACGGTAAATTAGTGATAAATATAATTCTCACCATTTTAATGAACAGGTTAATTTATGCCAGCTTATAATGCAGACACCATCGCGGAATTGAAGACCAAAACCGCTTGTACGAAAGATTTCAAGTGCGAGAAAAACGAGTTCAACGAGCTCTGCGCCGCAAAACCGACACCGGGCAGGCAGTTTGTTGAGTGTCTGGAGAAGAACTACTGTTCACTCCAGCTTCATTTTGGTAACACAAACTTTTGCAGATGCCCCTTGAGGGTATATCTGGTGATGAATTACGCTGTGTTTGAATAGCAGAAGCAATACACTTAACAATTACAGAGACTTTCCTCGGGACATCAGAGGTACGGACGTTGTTGATTAGTCAACTAACTTGCCCCTGAGAGCCGGATTCCTGCTGACAATCTCCCCTCCACGCTTTACCGCTACACTCACACCTGAACGTGTCATGTTCGGCTCCCTGGCAACTGTAACCCCGCTAAAAGGGCACTCCCTTAAGTGCCCATGC
>CAIRBT010000022.1 GCA_903876875.1 uncultured Geobacteraceae bacterium | reverse complement strand
GAATTACGCAATCAGATTGCTAATGAAGCAACAGAAGAACTACAGAGGCAACAAGTCCGAAAACAGAGCCGAACTAACAAAAATAAACGGTTAAAGCCAAAACGACGCCGTGCAAAAACCTAACCGGACAACACTGGGAAATATTGAGTAATGATCGGACAATAAAGGCCATCCCCTTTATTTTTGTGACCGCTTTGGGTGATCGGAGTAACGTGCGTCGTGGCATGCACGAAGGGGCAGATGATTATCTGTCCAAGCCGTTCACCCCGGAAGAGTTACTCTCGGCCATTGCAGGACGCCTGCAACGTATTCCGAAGTTTCAACGAAGTGGTGGAGAAGAAGACGGTCTGCAGGAGAAAATAGCTATTCTCAAAAAGCAAACTACCCCGAGAGAACGGCAAGTGCTCATACTGGTAGGGGAGGGGTACACGTCGAAGATCATTGCCCAACGCCTCGGTATTTGCATTAATACCGTCGATGTACACCGCTCCAACCTCATGAGAAAGCTTGATACCACCAACGCAGCGAGTCTTGCCCAATGGGCAACGCTTGCGAGTACGCTCTCGGAGTCCTGATTTGCCGTACAAACTCCTCAAAGGCTCCTACCCCATGGATATTGATAAGTCATTCCTCAAAACACTCACCATTCTCTACGTTGAAGACGAAGAAGATGCTTTTGCGTCAAGCTCACTACTCTTGTCCCGCCTCTGTGCTACGCTGTTAACAGCGCGGAACGGACAGGAAGGGTTGGCGGTGTTCCAAGCCCATACGCCGGATATTGTCATTACGGATATCGAGATGCCGGTAATGGATGGCCTGACCATGATCGGAGAAATCCGTAAGCTCAACTGGTCCGGGGCAATCGTTTTACTGACCGCATTTGAAAATGTCACCTATATGAGACACGCCATCGACGCAAATGTCGATCAATACTTGACGAAGCCGGTTGAACGAAGTCGGCTTATCAAAAGCCTCACCTCCTGTGCCTATCATTTACGGGTTGTGAAAGAGCTTCAAGCCAGCGAAGATCATTTTAAACAACTGTTTCAGGGCTCTACCGATGTACGGTTCTTGCTGTGCGACGGTGCGTTTACCGATTGTAATAATGCTGCGGAAGCTATGATGGGATGCCATCGCCAACAGATAATCAGGCTGAAGCCTGAACATTTTATGCCCACATTTCAGCCCGATGGCCTGGTGTCACGGGCGATTTTTACAGAACAACTGCAGGAAACGGCTCGTAACGGGAGGGCTCATTTTGATTTACTATGCAAACGTGCCGATGACAGTAAACAGTGGTGTAATGTCTCGTTAAGCAAGATAACAATTCATGGCAAACCCATGACTATTTGTGACTTGCGGGATACCACTCTGCACAAGCAAGCAGAACTGGAACGGCAGCAACTGTTGGAAGAACATAAAACCAATAAAGAACTTGAAAGTGCGAACGCACAACTGGCAAGCATCATCGAAAGTATGGCTGATGTGGTGTGGGCCGTAGATCTGAAAGGTCGCTTCACCTATTGTTCGCCCCATGTAAAAGATGTTCTCGGCTATACGGCCGATGAATTACTTGGGAAAACACCCTTTGACTTTATGGAACCCCCAGAGGCTGAAAAAACCAAGGTTCTGTGCGACCAGCTTTGGAAGCAAAAAGCCCGCATAACAGAGCTTGAAAACTGGAATATTCATAAAGATGGCCGCAGGGTGCTGCTTTCTACAACCGGCGTGCCCATTTTTGACAGTAACGGTGATTTGGCAGGTTACCGTGGTGTAGAAAAGGATATCACCGGCATTCGCACCTATGAAGAGGAGCTGCTTAAGCTTTCCCGTGCCGTTGAACAGAGCCCCGTTTCAATTGTAATGACAAATCTACACGGTGAGATTGAGTTCGTTAACCCGCAGTTTTCCCGCATGACAGGTTATTCATTCGCAGATGTCGTTGGTAAAAAAACTACCCTCTTGCAAACCGAAGATACTCCCGCCGAACTATTTGCCGATTTATGGGGAACCATCGCCGCCGGTAAAACCTGGCAGGGGGAGCTTCCCACCAAGCGTAAAGATGGCAGCTCCTTTTGGGAGCGGATGTCAATATCTGCGATTCGTAACAGTAACGGAGAAGCTGTCCACTACATGGCGGTCTGTGAGGACATTACCGCCACTCGCCAGCTTTTCGCAGAATTACAAATTGCAAAAGAACAGGCTGAAGCCGCGACTCGTGCCAAAAGTACCTTCATTTCAACCATGAGCCACGAAATTCGTACCCCTTTAAATGCGGTTCTTGGCTTTTCAATGCTGCTTTTGAATGCCCAGCTGCCGCCCAAAGAGCATACCTATGCCGGAAGAATTCATGCTGCCGGGGATCTGTTGCGGACGGTTATTGACGATATTCTTGATTTTTCCAAGGCGGATGCCCAACAGCTTCATCTTGAGCAGGTGACCTTCAGATCGGCCATTGTCATAGAAAATGCCCTGAGCATTGTCCAGCAAAATGCCCTGGATAAGGGTCTGAACCTCTCTTTTGACATCAGTTCGGAGATTGCACCGTACCTGATTGGTGATCCCCACCGGCTTTCCCAGGTATTGGTCAATCTGTTGGGCAATGCGGTGAAATTCACCGAACGGGGGGGCGTGGCTCTCCGGTTGGCACTGCTCAAACAGGGAAATGGTCGCCAGCAACTGGGGTTTGCGGTGTCTGATACCGGCATTGGCCTTTCACCGGAGCAGATCGGTAAACTCTTCCACCCCTTTACTCAGGCTGACGATAGTACTACCCGTCGTTTTGGCGGCACGGGACTGGGATTGTCCATTTCAAAACGTCTGGTAGAGTTGATGGAGGGGGAAATCTGGTGTGAAAGCGTGGCGGGGGAGGGGAGTACGTTCCGCTTTACCTCCTGGTTTGCTATGGGAAAGAGTGAAGAGAGCAGGGAACCGGATAATGTCACGTACTCGTCTCTGACGTCATACGATTTCAGCAGATATCGAATACTGCTCGTGGAAGACAATGAAACAAATAAACAGGTGGTGATTGAGCTGCTTGAGCATACCGGCGTTATCCTGGAGGTGGTATCAAACGGTGCCGAAGCGGTGTCGCTGCTAACCGGAGGAGAAGGCAACTTTGACCTGGTACTGATGGATATACAGATGCCGATCATGGATGGCTATGAAGCGACCCGTTTAATCAGGGGGGACGGCCGTTTTACATCCCTCCCCATCATAGCCATGACAGCCTATGCTCAGGTGAAGGAACAGGAGAAAATAGCAGAGGCCGGTATGGATGGTCATATCACCAAACCACTGGACGTGCGCACCATGTTTCGGACAATCGCGGCCTTTTTGGCTGTGCCGTCCACCTCACCGGCCGTGTGTCAAGAACAGGAGGTGGTGGTCGCCGCTCCCGACCTTATTACCGCTATCACCGGGATACAGGTTGCCGCTGCTTTGGACCGTTTTGAAGGTAATGTTAACCTCTATAAAAAGCTCATTCGCACGTTTATCACAACCAAGGGGGGAGACGTCGCAATTATCAGGGAGAGTCTGCATAATGGGGATGTCGCTCTGGCAGCACGCACTGCCCACACCCTCAAGAGCAGTGCGGGAACCATCGGAGCGGAGGAGTTGCAACGGTTGGCAGAGGTGCTTGAATACGCCATCTCTGGGGGGGAGCCACTGCCGGACGTTACTGCCACTCTGGAGCGCGTGGGCGGTGAGCTGGAACAGGTAATAACCACCCTGGGCATCGTCTGTGGTGAGTGGGACGGCTTCCCCCAAAGAGAGCTTGTTCGCCGCACCTTGTAATCCCTGCAAACGGCATATTCCACAACTGGCCAGTGTAGAGATATGCTCATTTTTACTAGTCAGAAAAAGTCCTACACTATTTCCTTGAAAAAAAGATTTAAATAGAATTATTGTTTCACTGGCACGGAGGCTTGGCGTGCCGCTGGTGACTTGTGATTCTAAGATCCTCACCTATGGACATGTTATGACGATTTGGTGAGTTGTGGAGAGACTCCCTGCTTTCTAATCCTTAGCGCTTTGCGACCATGAACTCACTTGCCATGAGTTCTTGGTGATTACGGTGGGTGCGGAGAGACCATTGGTGTCGTCCACTTTTAACAACCTGCCATGACGGCATCAGAATTGACTTGTTACCTTCCAGCAGACCTTTGACAACATCTTTTCCCCTTCCTGCATACTGGCCGAGAGCAGTGCCACCGAGCCATTTCTCCTCAGGAGCCGGTGACGTTAACCAGGAAAACGGGTCGGCAAACAGGAATGTGGCCTCTGACAGTGAGGCGACCCGGTTCATTTCGAATAGATGGGCCAGAGGGTAGGGGACTCTGTCAAGCAGGTTCAGCGATGAAACCTGTTGAAATACATTTCGTTGAAATGGGATGTATTGGGCATCGGCTACAATAAATTCGCTCATGTCGGTTTGCCATGAATCTGGGAGTGAAATTTCAAAAGTTTCCCGTAAATTGCCTTCCAATGGGAGGGAGAACGTGAATTGACGATTAATCATGAGTTTTCGTGCCGCTTTAATAAAGCTTTCGGAAAGATCACAGCCGACCGCCCAGCCATTTTTACGACCCATCTCAAACACCTGACGACCCACTGAGCATCCGGCATCAAACGCTGCTGATGATGGCTTTGAAGCAAGCAGTGTGCCCCAAAAATACGCTGCTTCCCTGTTGGCAGGTGGAGCAACGAGATCTCCATAATGGCTCAGTAAATACCGCGCTGTCATCGCGGACTCTTCATAACGCATACCGTTCAGCTCTTGATGCAGTTGAAGATAGGCTATGCCCTCTTTTATCGGAAACACCCGCTTGCAACGGGGACAGCAGAGTGTGCCGGCCACAATATCCGTGCCGGTGGTGTCTCTTTTGAGCCCCTTACCCTCCAGAGCATACTCTTTCGGGAGGCATCCCGGGCAGATGAGAAATTCTAACAGAAATTCTTTCATGGTATTGATCTCCTGTCGCCAACGGTACTGGGTACCTGCGCTCTTGTCAAGCGGAGGAGGATTTAAAGCTAGGAGCCTGTTGTCTAAATTTCAGTATTTAATGGATAATATAAATATTATTCTCCTCCGGAGGAGGGACAGTCTTACCATGTCATGATTAATCCGCAGTTGCTCCAATTCCCCTCCTCCGGAGGGGTGGCAGGCGTAGCCTGACGGGGTGGTGGTTTTTTGTAAAGCGGTTCTTACTGGCAAAATATGGGATTGTGCTTTATACTTAGAAAAAATCAATCTCATTAAGTTTGAACCTACTCATTATGATGTTATACTGCTCTTCATCTGAATGTCTTTCTCGCCCCTTCGAAAAAAATAAAGGAGTGCAATGTCAGTGACCCGCTCGACAGAGACCGCCCATCGAATACTGTATGCCGGTACGGCAACCCTCATTGCTCTTTGTCTGTATGTTTGCAGTTTGAAGAGTTATCTGCTGTTCCATAGCCTGATCGAAATCTCGACGATAGTTATTGCCTTTTCCCTCTTTACCCTCACCTGGAATACCAGCCGCTTTCTGCCCACCGGTTACCTCAAAATTCTCGGTATCGGCTATGGCTTCATTGCGGTGATTGATCTGCTCCATACCCTTACGTATAAAGGGCTGGGGATTGTTGCCGATTCCGGGGCAAATTTGCCGACCCAGCTTTGGATTGCTGCCCGCTTCTTACAGGCTCTGCTCCTTCTGACGGCTCCTTTTTATGCGCGACGAAATTTAACCGAACAAATATTCTTTGCTATCGCGGTTATCTTAACCACCTTCACCACGGCACTTATTTTCTTCGGATACTTTCCCGATTGCTTCCTGGAGGGGAGGGGACTCACTCCTTTTAAAATTGTCAGTGAATATGCCATCAGTCTGCTTCTCACGGTAGCACTGGTACTTACATACCGGGTGCGTGCTACTTTTAAGCCCACGGTGTTCGCCCTTATTGTTGCCAGTATTGTCTGTACGATAGGTGGCGAACTGGCGTTCTCTTCCTATATCAGCGTCTACGGGGCTGCCAATATGGTGGGCCACTTTCTGAAGCTGTTGGCCTTTGCACTTATCTATCAGTCTCTGGTTGTTACCGGGTTGAAAGAACCCTATGAACTCATTTTCCATGACCTGAATGAAGCGGAAAAGGCACTGCGCCATAACCAGGAACACCTTGAGGAAGTGGTGCAGCAACGAACTACTGCGTTGGCCCATACCAATCAATCTCTGGAATCTGAAATTGGGCAGCATAAGCAGGCAAAAGAGAAGCTCTCACGCCTTAATCGGGAATTACATGCCATCAGCTACTGTAATCAGGTCCTTGTGCATACATCGGATGAACAGACGCTGCTGAAGGAAATCTGTCGGATTGTTTGCGATGAAGCGGGGTATCGGATGGCCTGGGTCGGCTTCGCCCTGGAGGATGTGGCAAAAACGGTGCAGCCGGTTGCTTCAGGCGGCAGTGTTGATGGGTATCTCGACTCAATCCATATCACCTGGGCAGCTGACTCGGAATATGGTCAGGGTCAGACCGGTCGGGTGATCCGCAGTGGACAGACCGGCTGCTTCCAGGATATTGCCACAGATCCACAGGCGGCTCCTTGGCGTGACAATGCCTTGCGGAGAGGCTACCGTTCGTCCATTGCCTTGCCACTCAAGGATGAAACCGGGCGGGTCTTCGGTGCCTTCATGATCTATTCGGCCGATCCCGGAGCGTTTACCGATGATGAGATTCGTCTGCTGGAGGAGCTTGCCTCAGACATGGCCTTTGGTATTACAACGTTGCGAATCCGAGTTAAGCATGAGATGTCCCAATCCCAGTACCGGACTATCATTCAAACTGCATTGGATGGCTTTCTTGTTATGGATGCACACGGGAAGCTTCTGGAGGCAAACAATGCCTACTGTCTGCTTACCGGTTACTGCCGCGATGAGTTGCATACCATGAGCCTGCTCGATATGGTGGTTGGAGACTCCCCTGAGGAGATCACCCGGAGAATCAGTGATATTATTCAGCATGGTGGGGCACATTATGAAAGCAGGCATCGTTGCAAGGCCGGCCGAATAGTCGAATTGTCTGTCAGTATCACCTATTCTTCCGATATGGGGGGGCGGTTTTATGCCTTTTTACGTGATATAACGGGGCGTAAAATACTCGAAGAACAACTGCGTCAGGCTCAAAAGATGGAAGCTGTTGGTCAGCTTGCCGGTGGGGTCGCCCATGACTTCAACAATATTCTCACGGTTATTGGTGGTTACTGCTCTCTCCTGCAGAGAGCCGGCGGTTTAACTACTCGCCAGACGAAGATGGTGGAGGATATCTCCACTTCTGTTGATAAAGCGGCCCAACTCACCCATGGTTTGTTAGCATTTAGCCATAAACAGCCTCTGATTATGAAACAGGAAAATCTCAATAATGTTGTGCAGCATGTGCATAAATTTTTAACCAGGGTTATCGGCGAGGATATCACCTTCCAATCGGCTTGCTGTGCCGCAGAGCTGCCGATTGTTGGGGACAGGGGGCAGTTGGAACAGGTGTTGATTAATCTTGCTACCAATGCTCGTGATGCCATGTCAGGTGGTGGTCTGTTTTCCATTACGAGTGAGTGTGTTGTTGTTGATACTTCGCCGGTGGAATCTGCTCATGCTAATGTTCCGCCGGGCAGTTACGCCCTGCTCACCGTATCCGATACCGGAACCGGTATCAGTAAAGAAGATATCGACCATATATTCGAGCCGTTCTTTACTACCAAGGAGGTGGGCAAAGGTACGGGACTTGGTATGGCTATTATCTACGGAATCCTCACGCAACATAACGGTTTCATTACGGTGCAGAGTGAATACGGTTGCGGAACCTCTTTCAGGATTTACTTGCCCCTTGTCGAAAATAGTGAGGCACCTCAGGTAGTCAAAGGAGTGTCCATGATACCGGTGGGGGGGGATGAAACCATACTTGTTGCCGAAGATGATTCAACGGTGCGCGCTCTGGTGGCTGAGGTGCTGCAAAGTCAGGGCTATACGGTTGTCCTTGCCGAAGATGGTGAGGATGCTGTCGCACAATTCAAAAAGCATCAAGACCATATCGCTCTGATTCTTATGGATATAATAATGCCAAAGAAGAACGGCAGTGACGCCTATGGGGAAATAAGCGGCATTAAACCGGGGGTCAAGCTGCTCTTTTTCAGTGGCTATACCGCTGATTTCATCAAGGATCGGGTGTTGCTGGATGAATCGGTTGAGCTGCTCATGAAGCCGGTGCAACCGACGCAATTGCTGAGGAAAGTCAGGGAAATGCTGGATAATGAATGATGAGGAGTGCCGCCATGCCCGCTATATACGAGATTCAGCTGCAGACAGCCGATGGGAAATTAACGACTCTGGAAGAATACCGCGGTCAGGTTATGCTGATTGTCAATACCGCCAGCAAATGTGGCTTTACCCCCCAGTTCAAGGGGCTTGAGGTACTGTTCAAAACGTACGCTTCACAGGGGTTTGTGGTACTTGGGTTTCCCTGTAATCAGTTTGGCGCCCAGGAACCGGGGGAAATTACCGAAATACAAAACTTCTGTTCCCTTACCTATGACGTGACCTTTCCCCTGTTTGCCAAGGTAGAGGTCAATGGTGCCACGGCTTCACCCCTGTTCCAATATCTGAAGAGTGCCGCCAAAGGGGTGCTGGGGAGTGAAGCTATCAAATGGAATTTTACCAAGTTTCTTGTTGATCGGCATGGCGTGGTGCTCGGGCGGTACGCACCGACAACCACGCCGGAAAAGATGGAAAAGTATATTGTAGGAGCCTTACTTTAAAATCTCTTGCCCTTTGGGCCGTACAGTTTGTCCGAGCCCTGGATGTGGGTAACCAGCCAATCCTTTAAAAAACTCATAACCTCCAAACTCAGTACCGCACCGGCATGATACTTGTTTTGAATAGCTACCACCTGTTTTGTCAGGTCAGCATGTTCCCGTTTGTGGCTGTCGTAGGTGGCATAGCCAATCTGCTTCATGTAGGATTCTTCATTGGTAAAATGCGTTCTGGTATAATCAACCAGGCGATCCAGAGTTGTCCCGATTGCCTTGTTGCCTTTGCCCAAGCGCATGGAACCGTACAGATTGTTGATGATTTCAACCAAACGTTTGTGCTCTTGATCCATGGCGTCGTTGCCGACACTGTAGCTGTTGTTCCAGACAAAAAACGTGTTGGATTCGGAAAAGGTAAATTTGCCGACCACATTTTTCAGAACGGTTGAAAGGGTGCTCAACTGTTGTGACAGGGTGACGCATTGCCGGGCGTCATCGGCGGTGTTTTTGACGACTTCGGTAACCAGATGGATGTTATGGCTAATATCCCGCGCCGTGGTGGTCTGCTCTTCGGCAGCCGTGGCAATCTGTTGAACCTGCAGATTGACGCTGCTGATTTCCTCTTGAATGTTGTGGAGAGCCTGGCCAGAACGGGCGGCTTCCCGGGTTCCCTCCTCGACTTCGGCAACACCTTCTTCCATGGCTGAAACGGCCGACCTGGTGTCTTTCTGGATTGCCAGTATCATGCCGCTGATTTCCCGCGTTGCTCTGGTGGTTCGTTCCGCCAGTGCCCGTACCTCGTCGGCAACCACCGCAAAGCCACGCCCCTGTTCTCCTGCCCGTGCCGCTTCAATGGCGGCATTCAGAGCCAGCAGGTTCGTTTGATCGGCAATATCTTCAATGGTACCGATAATTGAGCCAATCTGATCACTTTGTGTACCCAGGTCTTCGACGGTACGTGCGGAAACCTGCACCCGCTCCGCGATCCTTTCCATGACCATAATTGTTCTTTCAACAACGGTTGCCCCGTTCTGTGCCGCATCACGTGCCCTCTGGGCGCATTCCGCAGCAACTTGGCAGTTATGGGCAATGTCCCCCGACGTGACCGACATTTCCTCGGTGGCCACGGCAGCGGTCGTGGTTTGGGAAACAGCATTATCCGCTGCCTGTGCCATCTCATCGGCGTTTGACGACATGATTGCTGAGGAATCCAATACCTGGGCAGACGAATCGGCCAGTGTACTTATCAGTTCTTTCAGAGAGTTAACCATCAATTTAAACGATTCACCCAACTGACCAATTTCGTCCCGAGAATCAATATCTATCTCAATTCTGAGATCTCCCTCGGCAATCAGGTGTGCGTTGTGGGACAGCGATATAATTGGGCGGGTAATGCAGCGGGTCAGCAGCCAGCTAAAGATGCTGGCCAGCAAGATGGAAAAGACGGCGAGGGCACCACCGAGCCACTGGAACAGCTTTGCCTGCTGAAGATGTGCCTTATGCATGGTGCTGCTGTGCTCGTGGTGGAATTTAAGGGCGGCTGCCAGAGCCACATCAAGGCTTTTGTAGAAAGGATTCACCTGTTCGGTAATAAAAACAGCAGCTGCCTGGCGATCACCTGCAACGGATGATTTCTCTAACTCCTGTAATTTCATTATCTGGGTACGGTATACGGACCAGGCACTTTCCAGCGAGGTGAAGACTTTTTGTTCCTCTTCACCCCCTCTTTTCTTGGCACGGATTGTGTCGATGATGGTGGTGATACGGTTTGTTCGCCCTTCCACCTCACGTCTGTTTTCAGTCAGCCGCTCTGCGGATTGTTCCGCGAGAGCAGTGGCTAATGTCAGTCGTAGGTCGTCACATTCGTTATGCAATTTTTCAAATGACACGATTGTATCGAGGGCACTGTTTGCTTCAATAAACCCCGTTGCCACCTCACGGTTATTAAAGATGCCCATGACCGCAATAAGCAGGAGCCACAATGAAAAGCTGCCGGTAAAAATAACCATTTTCGTTTTAACCGACAGGTTGAGATACAGTTTCATGATAAACATTTAAATTCCCTCATTTGTGTCTGCTCTGTGTGTGGTGGAAGCCAGAATAATTCCCAAACATACTTTAATGCCAATAATACCGGAAACCGTCAATAGAAAAGTTTTGCGTACGGATTATCCTTGACAGGTACACTCCAATTGATTACTGGTCTGAGGAGGAAATAATGAAAAGGTTCTCCCATGTCGATCATACGCAACTTTGAAGAAAAATCGCATAAGCTGAGGGCGCGCGCCGAAGAGTTGTTGGCTGTGGCAGATGGTGGTGATGGCTCCCCCCTCTCTCACTTTACCGATATACGCCACTTCCATGAGTTGCAGGTTCATCAGATTGAACTGGAGATGCAAAATGCCGAATTGATGGAGGCAGTGCATCGTAACGAAGAGTTGTTGACCCAATATACGTCGCTCTATGCGTTTAATAATTCAGAAGTCCTTAATCTCGTGGTTGATTCCATGCAGGATTTTATCCTCTGGAAAGACCCGTCCGGGGTGTATAGGGGGTGTAACCGATCCTTTGCAGAAAAGGGGTGTGGCTGTAGCCGTGAAGAGGTGATAGGGAAATATGACGCCGATTTTATTCCCGATGCGGCGGTGGTTGACGCCTTGCGGGAGGAGGATTTAACCGTAGTTACCACAGGTATCAGTCTGAAATCCGATTACTGGTTGAGCCTTCCCGACGGCAGTCGCCGCTGTTTTGAATCACTGAAAAAACCGCTGTATAATAACTCCACTGACGTTATCGGGATTTTGATTGTTGCCCGTGACATTACCGAATCGCGATTATTGCGGGACGAGGTGATCAAGAGTAAAGCAAAGTACAAGGCACTCTTTCATACCATGACCGAAGGGTTTGCGCTTCATGAGGTTGTCTATGATAACCTGGCGAATATTACTGATTTTCGCATTATTGAAATCAATGGTGCTTTTGAAAGGATTACCGGGCTGAATAGTTCTAACGTGGTGGGGAAAAGCGTTTCCGAACTATCACTCAACGAGCAGTTATCCATTGTTGAGGTATGTAAAAATGCGGTAATTTCCGGCGAATCCACGCGCGTGACCCGCTACTGCCCCCTCCATAATCGTCATTATTCTCTCTACGCGTTTGCCCCCGCTCCAGGATACTGTGCACTGCTGCTCCATGACAAAAGTGACAATGTCTTGGCCGAGCAAGCTCTGCAGGTTAGTCAGGCACGCATGAAAGAGGCCCAGCGTATTGCCAAGCTGGGGAGTTGGGAATATCACCACGAAACGGGTCGTATTATCTACTCAGAGGAGGTCGGCCGCATCCTTGAGTTGAAGTCTCTGTTTCCGCTGACCGCCGACCGATTCATTGCGCTCATTCATCCCGATGACCGGGAAAAGAGTCTCCATGCCTTTCGGGAATCCCGCTCTGCCCATACTTCTTGCAGCCTGTCACTGCGTCTGCTGCTGGCTGGTGAAAAGGAGAAGTATATCGATATTATCTGGGAAAACACCGGTACTGCCGGTACTGCTTCCCATCTCTCAACCGGCACGTTTCAGGATATCACTGATAGAGCCATGTTGCGAAATGAACTGGACTATTATAAACAGCAGGAACAGGAAGGGGATTCCTTCCAAAATATTGTGACCGTCAATGCTGAAATGAGAAAGGTTCTGAGCTTTGCCGCCATTGTGGCCCACTCCCCCCAAACTACCGTCATACTGTATGGAGAAAGCGGCTGCGGCAAGGGGATTCTGGCAAAGGCCATTCACACCGCACAGAAAGGTGTGACCGGTCGCTTTGTGACGGTAAATTGTGCCGCTATTCCGGACTATCTGCTGGAGAGTGATCTGTTTGGGCATAAGCGGGGTGCCTTTACCGGTGCCGATTATGAGCGGGACGGCAAATTCCATTGGGCGCGGGGGGGCACCATTTTTCTCGATGAAATTGGTGATATGCCCTTTTCACTCCAGGCGAAGCTGCTGCGGGTTATTGAAGAGCGTGTCTTCGAAAAAGTCGGCTCCGAAAGATCAGAAGCTGTGGAGTGCCGAATCATCGTCGCCACCAACCAGCCTCTTCACAAGATGGTTGCTGAAGGGAAATTTCGGGAGGATCTCTATCACCGCATCTCCGTTTTTCCCCTTACCATTCCACCGTTACGGAACCGTATGGAGGATCTGCCGACAATCTGTGACTATTTACTGGCAGAGCTGGGCAAGCAGGTGGGGCGACATAAAACCGAACTTACCGACCGGGCACTCCAGCGGTTATATGCCTATCACTGGCCGGGTAATATCAGAGAGCTGCGTAATTGCCTTGAGCGGGCTCTGCTTGTCTCCGGTGGTGGTACCATCGATACAAAACATATCATGCTGAACGTCGAATCGGTGGGCTCGGAACAGCTGCCCGCTTCCCACGTCACCCACTATACGCTTTCCCTTCCTACCGATGAACTCTGCTTGAAATCACTTGATGAACAGATACTTTCCATTACTCTGGAGCGTTGTGGCGGTAATAAATCCCTGGCTGCCAAAGCTTTGAAGATAGGTCGTTCGGCGTATTACACCCTCAAATAATTATTCCCTTCAGGTTATGTCTTATTTTAAAGCATATTGCTTGTAAAATGTTTTAAATACAAACAATATCTTTTGTTCCGTAAAATTTTAGTATCATTATTAATGGGTATTATGTTCTCGCTTGTACATGGCACTTAATGTGCATACTTAACCAAACTTATACTCGTTTTTGTGCGTTCTGTTTTTATTCGAGACAGTTGGTTGCAGACGTATCGGTGAAACGGGTGGGAAGAGAGAAACCTATGAATAAAGACATTATTGACAGCAATTACTTGAAAACTCTCACTATTCTCTATGTTGAGGATGAAGATGATCTTTTTATGGCAACTGTTCCGGTTCTCGCCCGTTATTGTGCAAAGCTGCTCACGGCACGTAATGGTGCAGAGGGGCTGGATGTTTTTACCTCACAGGTGCCGGACATAATCGTTACCGATATTCAAATGCCGACCATGGATGGTTTGACCATGGCGGAACAGATACGTGTGCTGGATCGGTCGGTGCCAATAGTCATGGTGACCGCCTTTGAGCGACTCGATTACCTGATACGGGCCATTGACGCTCATATTGACACGTATGTGCGCAAGCCCATGAGTATTAAACAGTTATTTGAAAGCTTACTCACCTGTGCCCATCGCTTGAGAGTCGAACGACAGCTCCAGGAAAGTGAAGAGCGGTTTCGGCAGTGCTTTGAGTTCTCTGCCGAAGCCAGTTTCATGCTTGATGCACAGGAACAGATAGCCCAGTGGAATGTGGCAGCGTCACATCTCCTCGGCTACAACAGGACGGAAGTTGCCGAGCGAAAATTCAGTGATCTGCTGGCTCCCCACTGCATCTCAACGTATCGCGCCGCTATCCGGCATTTTCTCTCCATTGGACTGGATACTCCCAAAAACAAAACAATTGAACTTTCGGTAGTACGAAAGGATGGTCAGGATATTGCGATTGAATTGTCGTTGGCGGTTCATCGCCCAGGATCGGCATGGCATCTCATTGGCATCATCCGCGACATAACAGTGCGGAAAAAATTGGAGGAGCAGCTGCACAAAAGCCATGATCTGCTGATGTCGCTGGGGCGTCACCTGCCGGGGATGATTTTCCAGTACCGTATATTTCCCGACGGCAATTCCTGCTTTCCCTACGCCAGCGATGCTATTCGGGACATTTTCGATCTGACGCCCAAGCAGGTAGAGGAAGATGCTACGAGTTTTTTCACCATGCTGCACCCGGAAGACTACAGCATGTTTGTTGCCGCAATTGCCGAGTCGGCGCGCACCTTTCGCCCCCTGATTCACGAGTTTCGGGTCGTACGTGCGAAGAAGGGGATTCGCTGGCTCACGAGCACGGCTCAGCCGGAACAGCTGCCCGATGGCAGTATTCAGTGGCATGGCTTTGTCACTGATAGTACTGAGACGAAACATCGGGAAACCGATGGTGTTGACGTTTGAGAGGAGCCGGACATGACCACTCCGATTGATTGGACTCTGCTGAAAGAGCGCTTTATTGAAGCGTTAGTTGCCGGGAATTTCCCCGCCTGCCTTGCGGTCTCGGCTGCTTTGACTTCGGCGGATCAGTTCGGTCAGTTCCATCGCTATATTATTCAACCATCCATGAATGATATAGGCGAGAGATGGGAACGGGGGACGTTGACCGAATCACAGGAACATCGGGCTTCCTCCCTGGTGGGAAGGGTGCTTTCGACGTTGAACGCCCGGTTTATCCGTGCGATCCCGTCAAAAGGGAGGATCGTTGTTTCCACCGTTGCCAATGAATACCATGAACTTGGTGCCTGGATCCTTGCCGATATGCTGGAACAGGATGGCTGGGAAATCTGTTACCTGGGTGCCAACGTGCCGGTATCTGTAATTTTGACGGCGATAACACGCTATCGCCCCCATATAGTGGCTCTTTCCATTACGATGCTGACCAATGTCGAAGCGGCTCGTCACATTATTACCAAAATACGTGAAGCTCATATGACTCCACCACCGGCGGTTTTTGTTGGTGGTTTTGCCATGAATACCACTCCCGGTCTCTGGAAAGAGATCGGAGCGGATGCCCATGAAGAAGATGCAGAGAGTACCGTTGCCTGTGCCCGCCAGATATGGGAAGAGTTACCGGCGGTAGTACGCAGTTAATATACCGTAAGATAACGTTGTAGCTACGGAGGAGTTATGGACTCACATCTCATTATAGTTGCCCTTGGTGCCTCTGCGGGCGGCTTAAAAGCCCTTGAGCAATTCTTTTCAGTGATGCCGGTTGACAGTGGCATGGCGTTTGTGGTGGTTCAGCACCTGTCACCTGACTTCAAAAGTCTCATGGATGACCTGCTGGCACGGCACACCTCCATGTCAATTGTTCAGGCCAAGGACAATCTTGAGCTGAAGCCCAATGTCATCTACCTCTCACCACCCCGCCTGCACATTGGCGTGAAAGCGGGGCGGATAACTCTGAAACAGAAGCCGACCAGTGAGCCTATGGAGCTGGTCATTGATGCTTTTTTTCATTCCCTTGCCTCAGAGATTGGCAATCGGGCAATTGCCATTGTGCTCTCAGGCACCGGCTCCGATGGATCCCGGGGGATACGTTCCATCTATGATGCGGGTGGGCTGGTGTTGGTACAGTCACCGGATTCGGCTCAGTTTGATGGCATGCCGCGTAACGCAATCGCCAGCGGCCATTTTGATTTTCAGCTGCCGCCGGAACGGATGCCAAAAATTCTCACCGAATATTGCAAAGATCCCAAGGCGGTTCGCTCAAAAGTATCCCACACGGTAGAGGTCTTTCCGGAAGATGGGGAGTATGCCGAAATATTTGCCCTGCTGAGGCGGGGCTTTAATGTGGATTTTGCCAAATATAAATCAACCACCGTGGGGAGACGCATCAGAAGGAGAATTGAGCTTAAATCCCTTTCGACGACTGAAGACTATGTTTCCATCCTGGCCGGTGATTTTGAAGAGCTGGACGCCCTCTATCGGGATCTCTTGATCGGTGTCACCGAGTTCTTCCGTGATCCGGAAGCCTTTGACTATCTGGCCAAAATAATTGTACCGGAATTAATCGCCTCCGCTCAGAAAACCGATGAGTTACGTATCTGGTCCGCCTGTTGTGCCACCGGCGAAGAGGCGTATTCCCTTGCCATTATCTTTGCCGAGGCGGCCGAATGTGCGGGATATATGGGGAAAATTACCATCTTTGCCACCGATATTCATAAACGTTCTCTCGAAACTGCTGCCGCGTGCGTTTACAATCGTGAACGATTGGTGAATGTTTCCAATGACCGGCTCACCCGTTTTTTCCGGCGGCAGCTCGATGATTCCTGGCGCCTCAGTCAGGACATCCGGCGTATGGTGGTTTTTGCTCCCCACAATCTCATTAGTGATCCCCCCTTTACCAAGATCGACATGATCAGCTGTCGCAACATGCTCATTTATCTTGAACCTGAAGTGCAGGATAAAATCATCGCACTCTTTCATTATGCCTTGAAAGTATCCGGTGTGCTGTTCCTTGGCAGCAGCGAAGGGATTGGTCCCCTGGCAACCGAGTTTGAAGTGCTTGAATCCCGCCTCAAACTGTTCCGTAAAAAACGCGAGTTACGCCTCCAGCATGATATACGGGTCTCTCCGGCACCGACCCAGTTTCAGGCCACCACACGCATGGTTCCGGCCCAGGCGCGTTCGGTAAATTTGGATCGGCAACTGTTGAACGACTATGACCTGCTGCTTGCCCGGTACGTTCCCGCCGGTATCCTGGTGGATGCGAACCAGAATGTACTGCATTATTTTGGCGATATTCAACCCTACCTGCGACCGGCACAGGGGCGTAATCATGTGGAAATCACCTCCCTGCTGATACCCGAATTGAATGTGGCCGTCAGTACCACGATTCAACGGGCGATGCGCGACAATACTCCTGCTGCCATGAGTGGTCTCCAATTACTCTGCGGAGAAGAGCAGACGGTGAAAGTTACCGTTACCGCAGAACCGCTCTATGATGAACGGGTTAAAATGACCCATTACTTCATCTGCTTTACCTCGGAAGAGTTCAAGCCGCTCCCCGTGGCGCCACCCCAAAGTGGTGTTGCCGCCATTACCTTTGAAGAAGATCTGTTATATCGCCAGCACATCTCTGACCTGGAGTTTGACCTTAATCTGACGAGAGAAAACCTGCAGGCAACCAATGAGGAGCTGCAGACCAGTAACGAAGAGTTACAGGCTACCAATGAGGAAATGCTGGCAGCCAATGAGGAGTTGCAAAGTACCAATGAAGAATTGCATTCGGTGAATGAAGAACTTTTTACCGTCAATTCTGAATTTGAACGAAAAAATACCGAACTGATTAACCTTAATTATGACCTGGAAAATCTCCTCTCCAGTATTGATGTGGGTATTGTGTTTATTGACAGCCGCCTCTGCATCCGGAAATTTAATACGGAGGTGTCCGGGTTCTTCCGTCTGGTACCCCATGATATCGGCCGCCCCATTGACCATATCGCTTACCATCTGTCCGATCAATCGCGCATGCTGGATGATATCCGGACCGTGCTCACCACCGGGGTCACCATTGAAAAGGAGGATGCCACTCCCTCCGGCAGTCGCTACATTTTAATCCGTATTCTGCCCTACAAGACCGATTCGGGAACCATCGAAGGTGTGGTCATCCTGTTTACCGATGTTACCCATAGCAAGGAAGCAGAACTGATCATTCTCCGCTCAAACGAAGAGCTGGAGCAGATGGTACAGGCACAGACCAAAGATTTGGCAAAGTCCCATCATTTCACCTGTTCCATTCTTGACAGCCTGAATGAAAATATTTGTGTGGTGAACAGTGCGGGGGAGATCACGGCTATCAATAAGGCCTGGGAACGCTTTGCCGTTGACAACGGAGCCGATGGCAGTGGCTATCGTATTGGAGACAATTATTTTGCTGTGCTGAATAAAGCCGTGGGCGATCCCTTGGTGGCCGACTTCACCAAAAACCTGACGGCGGTGCTTGACGGTACACTGTCAATGTACTCCGTAGAGTATCCGTGCCATGGAGCGGAGGTGGAACGGTGGTACCTCTGTACGGTGACCGCCATCATTGATGAACAGGGGTATAGTGCGGTCATTTCCCACACGGATATTACCACACAAAAAAAATTAGCTCTGAACGTTGAGAAGAATGAGCGGTTTCTCAAGAATATGGCCGATAATATTCCTGGCTTGGTTGGTTATTGGGATAGCAATTTACGCTGTTGCTTTGCCAATAATGCCTATCAGCATTGGTTCGGTAAGTCCATGGAGCAGGTTCGGGGTATACACATCCGTGAGTTGTTGGGAGACGACCTTTTCAACAAGAACGAACCATTCATTACCGCCGTACTGCAGGGGCACTACCAGCAATTTGAACGAACCACTACCAAGGCCGATGGCAGCACCGGGTATATGTGGGGTCACTATATTCCTGACATCATTGATGGTCAGGTCACTGGCTTTTTTGTGTTATTATCCGATGTTACTGAACTCAAGCAGGCGCAAATCATGCTTGAACAGCTCAACGCTACTCTGGCACATAAGACGGAAGAGGCCGAGGCGGCCAACCGGGCCAAGAGTGAGTTTCTAGCTAACATGAGCCATGAAATCCGCACCCCCATGAATGGTGTGATAGGCATGTCCAGCATCCTGCTGGAAAGCTCCCTGACCCCGGAGCAGCGTGAATATGCCCAGATTGTCAGCAGAAGTGGCGAACATCTGCTGGTCTTAATTAACGATATCCTCGATTTCTCTAAAATAGAGTCGGGCAACAGCGTAGTGGATACCGGTTCCACCTTCTGGTTTACGGTTCGTTTTGAAACACAGTGTGCCGAAGCCTTGAAAGCCCGGCAGGAGGAAATCGAACGATCCAAGGAAGGCATTCTGCGCTCGGCTAAAAAGATATCCGACCTTACCGCACGTCTGCTTTTGGTGGAGGATAACGCCATCAACCAGAAGGTCGCTCTGCATATGCTGAAAACACTCGGCTACGCTGTTGACACGGTAGACGATGGGCAACAGGCGGTAGAGGCACTGTCCAGCGTCAAATATGATGTCGTGCTGATGGATTGCATGATGCCGATCATGAACGGTTTTGAAGCTACTCGCGTTATCAGGGATCACAGCTCCGCTGTTTTGAATCACGACGTACCAATCATCGCCATGACCGCCAATGCGCTGAAGGAAGACCGTGATAAATGTCTCAACACCGGGATGAATGACTATATTTCAAAGCCGGTCAAAAAGGATGAACTTGCCGCTGTCATCGAAAAATGGCTGTCACCATCGGTACATCCGTTACGTAATAAAACCATTGATGTGGGTAAGCAGGATCTGGCGCGCCTCAAAAATCTTACGGTACTGTATGTGGAAGACGATGATGAGACCCGCTTCCAATACAGCCAGTTCCTCTCCCGGATGGTCGGTACCTTAATAACCGCCAAAGATGGCGAAGAAGGTTTGGCCGCCTATCACGAACACCATCCGGATGTCATTATCACCGATATCGCCATGCCGACCATGGACGGTCTGACCATGATACGTGAAGTCCGCAGTTATAACAAATCACTGCCGGCCATCGTCCTGTCCGCCTTTGAAATCGGCCAGGATACGGGACAAGCCGAAGAGCTTGGTGAGATCAGGCATGAGATAAAGCCGGTTTCGGGTGCAAAGCTTAAAATGGCTTTGTTGGAATGTACGAGCGGGTTACCGGGCTAGGGAGATGGTGACTATGACAGCTCCATTCAAGCGGACGAGCGTGCCACAACCTGTCGATGTGGATTCGTGTAAAATACTTGTCGTTGATGACGTGCCGGGCAATTTATATGTCATCCAGACCGCTCTGGAACAGGCGGGTGCCGAATTGCTCCTCGCCGAAAGTGGTGACGCGGCACTGGAAATACTGATGGCGGAAGCAGAGGCACCGGCCCTGGCGATTCTGGATGTGCAGATGCCGGGCATGGATGGTTATGAATTGGCACTGTTAATTCGGAGCCAGGAGCGGCTGCGCCACATGCCGATCATTTTTCTTTCGGCCTACTTCAACGATATTGAAAGTATTTATAAAGGGTATACCACCGGTGCGGTTGACTGTCTGACCAAGCCGTTTAACCCGGCCGTACTGCAGGCAAAAGTACGGGTGTTTCTTGAGTTAAAACGCTATGAGAACAGGCTGTACAATAGTGGTCTCCAGCAGAAACAGGCCGAAAAAGAGCGACAGGCCATGGCGGCAGCCGTTGAAGAGAGTGAAGCTTTTATCCGGAAACTGATCGACGTACTGCCGGGAATGGTCGGCTATTGGGATGGTAATCTCCGCTGTCAATTTGCCAATCACGCCTATAAGGAGTGGTTTGGTAAAACTGCTGAAGAGATGAAAGGGATCCATATTCGTGAGATGCAGGGAGAGTCGCTCTTTGCGAAAAACGAGCCGTATATCAGGGCCGCCTTGCGGGGGGAACAACAACATTTTGAACGTACCATCACCAAGGCAGACGGCAGTACCGGCTATACCTGGGCAAATTATATTCCGGTTAGTGACGGAAACCGCACCACCGGTTTTTTCGTACTGGTCACCGACATCACCGCATTAAAAAAAGCCGAAGAGCACCTGATAGCACAGGAAAAATTCTATAAATCCACCCTGGACGGCATCAATGCCCATATCTGTGTTATTAATGAAAAGGGGACTATCATCACCACAAACGGGGCGTGGCAGACCTTTAGTGAAGATAATAACGGGATAGTCGAGCATACCGGTGTGGGAGCCAACTATTTCTTTGCCTGCCAGCCGCTTGCCGGAGAGCCGGATCCACAGATCAGCGAGTTCACCAACGGAATTTCTGCTGTCCTCCAGGGTACCTTACCTGAATTCGTGAGGGAATATTTCTGCTCGACCCCTTCAAAGGATTTTTGGTTTGCCTGTAAGGCCAGCCCGTTCCAGGTGAATGGTGTCCCCTACGCCGTCATATCCCACGAGGACATTACCCCTCGCAGGGAGTCGGAAATCATGATGCGCAAGTTGGCACGGGCCGTCGAATATTCTGCCTCCGCCGTGCTGATTGCCGATAAAGATGAGATTATTGAGTATGTGAACCCGATGTATGCCACCATTTCCGGCTACGCTGTTGAAGAAATTATCGGTCACCGGCCGAGCATGTTCAAGTCCGGCATCACCCCGCCTGAAACGTACCGGGCGTTATGGTCGGCACTCCGTTCCGGTGGCACCTGGGAGGGGGAGCTTGTCAATAAACGGAAAGATGGCACCATCTATTACGAGCATGCGGCAATTTCCGGCATTAAGGATGAAACCGGTGCCATTACCCATTTTGTGGCGGTCAAAGAAGACGTGACGGATAAGAAGGCCCTGACCGAAAAACTTATTGTTGCGAAAGAACAGGCCGATGTGGCCAATCGGGCTAAAAGTGAATTCCTTGCTAACATGAGCCATGAAATTCGTACCCCCATGAATGGCATCATTGGCATGTCCAGTATCCTGCTGGAGAGTGCATTGACCAGGGAACAGCGTGAATACGCCGAGATAGTCAGCAGAAGTGGTGAATGTCTGCTGGCACTGATTAACGATATTCTTGATTTTTCGAAAATTGAGTCGGGAAAGCTGGAATTAGAACAGATTGATTTTAATGTGCTGCAGATACTGGATGATATCAACCGGCTTTTAGCCTATCGGGCTGCTGAATCGGGGCTGGATCTGACCTATCGCATTGATTCGGCCGTACCGTGCAGCGTGCAAGGGGATCCGGGGAGGATCCGACAGGTGATCACCAACCTGGTCGGCAATGCCCTCAAGTTCACCGAGCAGGGCTCCGTTACCGTGCATGTCTCGCTGGAGTCGGAGCACCAAGGTACAGCAATCGTCAGGTTTGCCATTGAGGACACCGGCATCGGCATACCGGAATCCCGCCGTGCTGCGATTTTTGCCCCGTTTACCCAGGTCGATGCCTCCACCACCCGTAAATACGGGGGAACCGGTTTGGGGTTGTCTATCTGCAAACAGCTGGTTGGCCTCATGGGGGGGGAGATCGGGGTTGTCAGCGAAGAGGGAAGGGGCTCCACGTTCTGGTTTACCGCCCGTCTTACAAAACAGACGACGGACGAGGGGAAAGCCAGGCAGACCACGTTGGAGCAGAGTCAGGGAACTCTTTCCCCCTCTGCTCAAAAAATTGGTGACCTTTCGGTACGCATTCTGCTGGCAGAAGATAATATCATCAATCAGAAAGTGGCACTGCATATGCTGAAAACCCTCGGCTATACCGTCGATACGGTGGCCGATGGTCAGCAGGCGGTGGCCGCACTCAGCAGGGTTACCTATGATCTGGTGCTGATGGATTGCCTGATGCCGATCATGGATGGTTTTGAAGCCACGGTGGTGATCAGGGATCAAAGCTCCACGGTCTTGAATCACGACGTGCCGATCATTGCCATGACCGCCAATGCCATGAAAGAGGACCGTGACAAATGTCTTGATCTGGGGATGGATGATTTTATTTCCAAGCCGGTCAAAAAGGACGTTATTGCGGCACTTCTCGTTAAATGGCTGTCACCGGCAGCTCACCCCTTACGGAGCAAGACCATTGAAATCGATATGGATCACCCGGATCGGCTGAAGGGGTTGACCGTGCTGTATGTTGAGGATGACGACGTGACACGGGATCAGTACAGTCAGTTTCTCTCCCGAATGGTCGGAACCCTGATAACGGCAAAAGATGGAGCAGAAGGTTTGGCCGCCTACCATGAGTACCATCCGGATATTATTATCACCGATATCAAGATGCCGGTGATGGACGGACTTGCCATGATGAAACAGGTACACAGCCATAACCGGTCACTGCCGGCAATTGTCTTATCCGCCTATGAAATAGCTGAAGAACAGCGTCATTCCGGTGATTTTGGAGAATTGAAACATGAGATGAAGCCGGTCACCGGCTCACGGCTCCGGTTGGCACTCTCTGAGTGTGCCAAAGATTTACCGGGGTACGGCATTAAAAGAGGAGAAACGATATGAGTATGTTATTTGATCAGGAAGGTATTCTGGAACTGTTGCAGGGGCTGACGGATCTGGAGCTGGATTCGCTTGATTTCGGTGTTATCGGTTTTGATTCAGGCGGTGCGGTGTGCCGTTACAATGCCTATGAATCCAGTCATTCGCGGGTTTCACCTGACCAGGCGCGCGGTTCTCAGTTGTTTACAGAATTGGCACAATGTATGAATAACTACATGGTCGCGCAGCAGTTTGAAGCGGCCGGTGCCGCCGGGAAATCATTGGATGTGCTCATGGATTATGTGTTCAGCTGGCGGATGCGCCCGACCCAGGTGCGACTGCGGTTGTTGTATGAAGAGAGCTCTCCGACACGATATATACTGGTACGGTACGAGGGGTAGGTGCATCGTTCTATGACTACCGACAACGGCACGGCTTATGATGATTTGTTGACCTTCCTGTATCGCTCTCCGGTGGCACTGCTCCGGATTACCGGTACCGGTGACATTCTGATGCTCACGCCACGCGCTACTTCGTTACTCATGGGGTTCACCACCGAGGTGAAACTGGATAATATTTTCCGGGTGTTGGATCCGGTGACTAAGGAAATTCACCGTTTGATTAGCGCCTTTACTGATGACAGTGGCATGGTGTGTGAGTCGTTGCCGGTTATTATGGGGGGGGGCACCGGCACCAGAGGTCATGGGGTGGTTGAGTTTACCATACAAAAAAATCATCCCCATGAACTGTTAATTGTCATGACTGATATTACCGCCCACAAGGTTAATGAACGCGAACTGCGACATGCCCGTTATCATGCAACTTTTTCTCAAAAAGCACTTCTTACCGAGCAGCATCGTCTGGAAAATATCCTCAAGGCGACCGATGCGGGGGTTTGGGAGTGGAATATTGAAACCGGTAACGTCGTTATCAATGATCGTATTGCTACCATGCTGGGGCATACCCTGGCAGAACTTTCACCGGTCACTATTTCAACACTCCATGCACTCATTCATCCCGAGGACCTGGTTGTCGCCAGGGCCAATCTGGGGAGGCATTTTGCCGATCATGAGAAACATTTTACTGTTGAAATGCGGTTGAAGCACAGCTGTGGTCAGTGGGTCTGGGTGAGGGACAGCGGCAGGGTTACCGTATGGGGCGAAGATGGCAGGGCACTCATTATGCACGGGACAATGCTCGACATAACCGAGCATAAACATACTGAAATCACCATGCAGCGAATGCACGACGAGACCCTGAAAACCAACACTGTTTTGAACGATATACTGGAAAGTATGTCGGACTGGTACTGGGAAGTTGATGCCGCAGGACGCTACACCTACTGTTCCCCACGGGTTGAACAGCAGCTTGGCTATTCCCCGGCGGAGATGCTTGGTAAACATCCCTTTGATTTCATGCCGCCCGAAGAAGTACCTGTCATTTCGGGGAAGTTCCGTGAAATAGTTCAACAGAAAGAGCGGATTGTTGACCTCATGAACTGGAATATAACCAAGGCGGGGAAACGGGTATTGCACTCAACTACCGGTGTGCCGATTATGGATGACGAGGGGAATCTGAAAGGATATCGGGGGGTGGATAAAGATGTTACCGAACTCCATACCTCAACGGCCGAACTTCTGAAGCTTTCACAGGCCGTTCAGCAGAGTCCTGTCAGCACTGTCATTACCGATACGCAGGGAATTATCGAATATATCAATCCCAAGTTTACCAACGTCACCGGGTATTCGGCTGAAGAGGTCATAGGCCGGCATATTCGACTGGTAAAATCGGATCAAACAGCACCGCACACATATAAAAAACTCTGGGCAACGATTCTGCAGGGAAAAACCTGGGAAGGGGACTTTGTCAATAAGAACAAAAGCGGCCAGTTGTATCACGAGTATGCCTGGATTTCTGCCGTTATCGACAGTAATGGTGTTATCACGCACTTTATTGCGGTTAAGGAGGATAGTACTGAGAAACGGGCCCTTACGGAGCAGCTTATCCATATGCAGAAAATCGAGACGGTTGGGCAACTGGCAGGGGGGATAGCCCATGATCTGAATAATTTGTTGAGTATAATTAACGGTTACGGCTCATTGTTATACGACAGTGGTGAATTGAGTCAGGAACAGCAGGAGTATGCCGCCAGTATTCTCGAAGCTTCCATAAATGCCAATAAATTAACCCATGGTCTGATGGCATACAGTCGCACCCAGATCATGAAAATAGCCGTACAGGATCTTAATGCAGTTATTGTGCAAACGGGGCAGCTGATACGCAGGGTGCTTCCGGAATATATTGAATGTACGGTCATTCCCCATGATCGTCCCATATCGGTCAATATCGATGGGGGGCAGATCGAACAGGTCATTATTAATCTTGCAACAAATGCCCGTGATGCCATGCCAAATGGTGGCACACTGCATATTTCGGTTGCACTTCACTCCGGCAGCGATACGCTGGATGGCTCTGAAACGTTCATCACTCCGGATAACAGTGTTGACATAACGGTACGGGACTCGGGGGAGGGGATTCCGGAAGATATCATACAACGGATTTTTGACCCTTTCTTTACCACGAAAGAGATCGGCAAGGGAACCGGTCTCGGGCTGGCAATGGTCTTTGGTATCGTTACACAGCATAACGGCACTATCACCGTTGACAGCCGTTTGGGACAAGGATCGCAGTTCACAATCACTCTGCCGGTCGTTACGGAACCCCGGATTGTCGCTCAGCCTCAGAACAACAGTCAGCTCAATGTAACAAAGATGGCCGGCACAATCCTGCTTGTTGAAGATTTTACTGAATATCGCATTGCACTGGAAGAATTCCTTACCCGCAGAGGTTTTGACGTTATCACGGCGGGTGATGGCATTGAGGCGATAGAAAAATTCAGGGAGCGGGCGGAGGATATTGTTCTGATAATTTCCGATGTCGTTATGCCTCGGAAGTGCGGTAAGGAGGTATTTGATGAAATCAGGGCGTTATCAGCAACGGTCAAGTTCATTTTTATGAGTGGGCATACTCGCGATATTATTAAGAATGTCAGTGATATTGGTGATGCAGAACTCTTGGTAAAACCAATTAATCCACACGAGTTATTGCGGAAAATAGTGGAGCTTCTCTGAACGACAGGTTTGGAGTTAGCAGCAACATACTCAGACAAACAACAGGGGAGATTATATGGCCAGAATATTAGTAATCGATGATCAGGAAGATATCAGGAAAATTATCAAGAAGTATTTAACCCTGGACGGCCATGAGGTTGATACCGCAAAGGACGGCAAAGAGGGTATGAAATTGGCCGATGAACAGTCGTACCAGATTGTTATTACCGATATTCTGATGCCTGAAAAAGACGGCCTTGAGGTGTTGCAGGATCTCAAAAATATCTACATTGGAATGGGCATTATTGTCATTACCGGTGGCTCTCCCCGGGTGGATATCCATGACCTGGAACATACCGCCACAATTATGGGTGCTGATCGGGTCCTCTTAAAAGTTCTTGATTACAATCTTCTGCGAAGTACGGTAAAAGAGTTGTTGGAGTCCTATAGTTGAACGGAAATTAACCATAAGGTGGCACCATGGGTTCTTTATTTGCGGCGGAAAACCGTGCCGTTGGTAAATTCACTATAAAAGCGTTGCTTGCACGTGCCAGCGGTCTTCCCGCGTTGGTGCTCTGTGCGTCACTGGCAACGTCACTATTTCTCTGGCGTTTACTTGACGAGAACTATCAAAGTAAAGCCGCAGAAACATTTAATGATATTACTACCGTGGTTTCCCGACAGATTGAAAATCGGCTCCATGATCACGAACAGGTGCTTTTGGGGGGTGTTGGGCTGTTTAATGGCAGTGGCCAGGTTACTCGCAATGAATGGCGGCGCTTTGTCTCGGCACTCCGTCTTGATGAAAATCATCCCGGCATATTGGGGGTCGGTTTCAGTATCTGGCTGACTCCGGCTGAAAGGGATACGCATGTGGCGTCGGTGCGGGGTGAGGGGTTTCCCGAATATACACTCAGGCCCGTGGGGGAGCGATCGGCTTACACGTCGATCATGTACCTTGAACCGTTCAACTGGCGAAATCAGCGAGCTTTTGGTTATGATATGTATTCCGAGCCGGTACGGCGCGCCGCCATGGATAAGGCCATCGACAGCGGTTCTACGACCATTGCCGCTAAAATAATTCTGGTGCAGGAGACGGAAAAGGATAAACAGAGCGGTATGCTCATGTACGCGCCGATCTACCGCAGGGGGATGCCAACCGATTCGGTGGAGTTGCGGCGGAAAGCCTTTTATGGCTTTGTTTACAGCCCCATTAGAATGAATGACTTTATTTACGGCACCATGGCAAAACTCCCTGCAGATGTGGGGTTTGATGTCTATGCCGGTGACACTCCCTCCGAAAAAGAGCTGATGTTCAGGAGCGTGCTAACGGAACATACCGAAGTCCCCCATGATTTTACGCCTTATTTTACCCGCACGGTTACCCTTGATGCCTATGGGAAAAAATGGTGTATTGTTTTTAACTGTCTGCCGTCGTTTTCAAAGCACCTTGAGCTGGTTAATTCCCGTTTGGCACTTGCCTCCTGTATCCTCTTCAGCTTTCTTTTGTCTGCCATTAGTTACCTTCTGTCAAGTACCCGGGACAAAGCTCTGGCACTGGCAGGTGCCATGTCCTCGGAGCTTACGGAACAGAAAAATCGCTTTGAAGCGTTAAGCAATCGTTTTGCTCTGGCCGTTGATTCGGGAGGAATCGGCGTCTGGGAATGGTTCGTTCCGGAAAATCAGCTCATCTGGGATGAGTGGATGTACCGGTTGTACGGGGTACGTGCCGAGGACTTTTCCGGTGCCTATGATGCCTGGATGGCGGGGGTTCATCCGGATGATGTTGAATCGTGCAGCGCAGCGATCACCATGGCCTTGCGCGGAGAGAAAGAGTTCGATATTCAATTTCGCGTGGTGTGGCCCGATTGTTCCATTCACAATATCAGAGCCTTTGCCCAGATTGAACGGGATGAACATGGCATACCGCTCCGTATGGCGGGAGTTAATTACGATATTACCGCCATCACACAGACCAGCGAGTCATTGGCGTCATTTATGTCACTGCTCGGCGGTACCCTGGAAGCAACCATGGATGGGGTGCTGGCGGTCGATCTGAACGGCCATATCTCCCTTTGGAATCAAAAATTTCTTGACCTCTGGCAGGTGCCACCGGTTCTGCTCAATAAGGAAGCTAAGGATCCTGTGCTGGCACATGTTGTTGCCCAAATGGCAGATCCGGAGCAGTTTTTACAAAAAGTTCGTGAACTGTATGAAAATCCGGAGGCGTCCAGTTATGACACACTCCATCTTGCCGATGGTCGTATCTTTTTGCGTAATTCCCAGCCGCAAAAAGTTGGTGCCACCATTGTCGGACGTGTCTGGTCATTTAGTGATGTTACCGATCTCAAACAGGCAGAACTGGCACTTTTGCAGGCCAACGCAGATGCAATTGCTGCCAATGAAACCCTCAATGCCATTATCTTGACCATGTCTGACTGGGTATGGGAAGTTGACCGGGACGGGTGCTACACCTACTGCTCACCCCAGGTGTATGCCGTCCTGGGGTATAAACCGTCCGAAATTGTCGGCAGGACTATTTATGATTTTATGTCGGCTGAGGAGGCCGAACAGGTGCGGATGCTCTTTAGTGAGGTGAGTCAGCATACGGCAAACATTAAAAACCTTGAGAGTTGGTACACCCATAAAGAGGGGCAGCAGGTGCTTATCTGTACCAACGGTGTGCCGATTCTCGACGAGTCCGGCACCCTGGCGGGGTACAGGGGGGTTGATACCGATATCACCGAGCGTTCCCGCTACGAAGCGGAGCGGGAAAAGGCCATCGCTTCGGCTGAAGCGGCAAATCTTGCCAAGAGTCGTTTCCTTGCCAACATGAGCCATGAGATTCGCACCCCCATGAATGGTATCATCGGTATGGGCTATCTGGCACTGCAACAGGAGCTTTCCCCGAAAGTCCATGACTATCTGAGCAAAATAACCTATTCGGGTGAAACGCTCATGGGCATATTGAATGAAATCCTCGATTTCTCAAAAATCGAGGCCAATATGCTCACCATTGAGGAGGTGGAATTCTCTTCGGTACAGTTGTACGAGAATATAGCAACCCTGCAAAAAATAGCCGCTGAGAATCGGGGGTTATCTCTGATTCTGCCCCAAGCCGATGCCCTACCGCCACTCCTGATCGGCGATCCGCTGCGCCTTCAGCAGGTTATTAATAATCTGCTCAACAATGCCATCAAGTTTACCGCACAGGGTACGGTCACGCTGTCGGCTGCCCTCGTGGAACGGGACGAGCCGGGCAAGCGGGTTAACATCCTCTTTGCCGTGGAGGATACGGGTATCGGCATTCCACCTGAGCAGCTTGATTCGCTCTTTCTCCCCTTTACCCAATCAGATACGTCAACCACCCGTGAGTATGGGGGGAGCGGTCTGGGGCTTTCTATTTGTCAGAGTCTGGTACAGTTAATGGGGGGGGAAATCAGTGTGACGAGCAAGCCCGGTGTCGGGAGCTGCTTTAGTTTCTCCCTCTGGTGCGGTCTGGGGAGCGGGGAGGGCACCGGTGGTGAAACGGTGAACAATGGCAGAATGGGGAGCCATCTGTTTTCTCCGTCCCCTTTGGCACCACTTTCTTATAACGCCGGGACCTTTGCCGGTGTCACCATCTTGCTGGTTGATGATAATGCCATCAATACCCAGTTGGCAGCGGAACTGTTGGAGCGGGTCGGTGTTGCCGTTGTCACGGCAGCCAACGGACGTGAAGCGGTGGCCCAGGTTACTGAGGCACAGGGTGCCTTTGACCTGGTGCTGATGGACGTGCAAATGCCGGTGATGGATGGCCTCACGGCGGCACGCAAGATCCGGGAACAGTGGGACTCTTCCCGCCTGCCCATCGTGGCGATGACGGCCCATGCCATGGCGGAAGAACGTGACCGGTGTCTGCAGGCCGGAATGGACGAGCTCATTACCAAGCCGGTCAATCCGGACGCACTGTTTCGTATGGTGGCTACTATGGTCAAACGGGGTGGTGCAGCGCGTGGGGCAACAGCACCGGTTCCGCCGTCCGAAGGGTGCAGCGTACCGGAAATATTGCCGGGGCTTAATGTGGCCGAACTTCTGAAACGCTGCATGGACGATGTGCCGCTGATGCTTAAAATGGCGGCCTGTTTTGTGAAAGAGGCTGCCGTGGTTACCGAAGAGCTGTGCGGAGCCATTGAACAGGATGAGCGAGAGGTTGTCAGGTGCCGCGCCCATTCCCTGAAAGGGTTGGCGGCCAATGTGGCTGCTCCGGGGTTGAACCGGGTTGCCACGGAGGTGGAGGCGACCGTGAAGGGGGGGGCTTTACTCTCCCGTGACCGCTTCATACCGGCACTGCGGGAGCAGATGGGTCGCGTCTCCGCTTCGGTCAAAAAACTCCACGACCTGTGTGGCAGCTAACGGCTGTTTTTTCGGTCAATAGAACGACTATTGACCTTCAAAACCATCGAAATCTGCTCTCGCCAAGCCGAATTTTGCGACGCTTCCCTCGGTCCGACAGACTCCTCGGCCCATCTCCAGCTGGGCAATCGCATTATGAAATGACGTGTAATCTATCCTCATCATTGTCTTCTCCCTTGATCTGGCGGGTATCGTACGATCTGACGCGTATCGAATAGTGGATAGCCACACCGTATTTGCTCTGTAACGGCAAACCTTCTTTACCGTTATTGGCCGTTGCTGTTAACAGGATCTCCTTGTGCCAAGACATTTTTCTGTTTTGTAGCATTCTAACGACAGACAAATGTGTTGCAATAGTGTAATAACGTTCATACTCAAGTATTAATATTGGTAAATATCTGATTTATAATACATTAGCTTCAATGAGCTGGTGCCGTAGAAAAGGTTGGTTCCCTTAAAAAACGTGGAGTGACAGATGCCCCATATCTATAGGCGTACAATCAAGCTTGACCCGGTGAATCCTAATTTGTGTAAGATATTGATTGTAGACGACTTACCCAGCAATTTGTTCGTTATACAGTCTGCTTTGGAACATATCGGGGCTGAGTTACTGCTTGCCGAGAGTGGCGATGCTGCCCTGGAAATTCTCATGTCTGAACCGGAAGCTCCCGCCTTGGCCATACTGGATGTCCAGATGCCCGGAATGGATGGGTATGAATTGGCACAGTTGATCCGCAGCCAGGAACGGATGCGTCACATGCCAATAATATTCCTGTCGGCCTACTTTAATGACGTTGAGAGTATCTATAAGGGGTATTCCACCGGTGCCGTGGACTGTCTCACCAAGCCCTTTAATCCCGCCATGCTCCAGGCAAAAGTAAAGGTTTTTTTGGATCTGAAACAGTATGAAAATAAATTATTCAATAGTGGTCTCCGCTTTAAATCAACCATTAATGCTTCGCCGGTTCCCCAGGCACTGATAGATGAAAATACCCGTTTTACCTTTTTTAACCCCGCTTTTATTGATACCTTTGGCTATTCAATGGGGGATGTGGCCTCCCTTGACGATTGGTGGAAGATGGTGTCCGCTGACGAGATGGTTCTCAAACAGCTGAAAGCAGAGTGGGAAGCCAGTCTGACTAAGGCTAAAGAACAGGGCAGTGTTTTTGAACCGCTGGAAACTTCAGTGCGCTGCAAAGACGGTTCCATCAGATCGGTCATTGCCAGCATGG
>CAIRBT010000021.1 GCA_903876875.1 uncultured Geobacteraceae bacterium | reverse complement strand
GGACCGCCTGCGGGACGCTGTCCCGGTCCGCCTGCTGGACGCTGTCCGGCACCGGCAGGACGTTGATACGATGAAGTTGCTGGTCTTTCGTCACTCATGAGTATATCTCCTCCAGTAATTTATTCGGCAGATTCTTCGGCGGTTACGACTTCTTCCTGGCCATCTTCTTCAGTTGCGGCTTCCGCTGCATCAACCTTTTTTTCCGGCGCAACGCGCTCGGGAAGGTCGGTGATGTTAACGCTCTGGTAACGGAGAACCTTGTCGTCGAGACGGAGACGACGCTCAAGTTCGGCGATCAGGGCGCTGTTGCCGTCAAAACGGAGATAGTAATAGCGGCCTCGTGCAGACTTTTTGATGGGATAGGCCAGTTTCCTGATACCCCAGTCATCCATCCTGAAACATTCGCCTTTGTACGTCGAAATGACGTCTTGCGCCTTTGCGGTAACGGACTTGATGTCGTCTTCGCTCAGTTCAGGCTGGAGGATGAAAATCGTTTCGTACTTCCTCATGTGGTAAATCCTCCTCACGGATTCGAGCCCCGGTCCTACCCGGAGCAAGGAGATAGCGGCATAATATACCGCCTTTTAAAGAATCACTCTTTTACAATGTATTTATAAAAAGTGCAACTGATTATTTTCAACTTGCATTCGTGTTGACTTTGGGGCGGCTCTCATTTTAGAGTGGCAGATGAAAATACTACGTTTACACATTACATACCATTAAAATGGAGAGTTAATCACATGACCATTGCCATGAAGGTTGCCAGTCAGATTTCTAAATCATCCTGGATTCGCCGTATGTTTGAAGAGGGTGAACGGCTCCGCCAACAATTCGGTGCTGACAATGTCTATGACTTTACCCTGGGTAACCCGGATGTGGAGCCACCGGAGGCTTTTAGCAAGGAGCTGCGCAAATTAGCACTCTCACCCTTGCCCGGTATGCATCGCTATATGAATAATGCCGGGTACGGAGAAACCCGTGGTGCGGTGGCAGATCGTATCTCCCGTGATTCCGGCGTTGCCGTTACGGCCGATCATGTGGTCATGACCTGTGGTGCCGGTGGTGCCCTTAACGTGGTGCTGAAAACCATCCTTAATCCGGGTGAAGAAGTTATTATTCTGGCACCTTTTTTTGTCGAATATAAATTCTATATCGACAATCAGGGGGGGGTACCGGTTGAGGTCTGGACCGATCGGGAAACCTTCCAGCTCGACATTGACGCCATTGCGCGGGCCATTACCCCCAAAACAAGGGCAATCATCATCTGTTCCCCCAACAACCCGACCGGTGTCATCTACCCGGCGGAAAGTCTCAAAAAACTCGGTCAACTGCTGAAGTCGCTTTTTGACCGGAACGGTCATCTCATCTATGTCATTTCCGATGAACCGTATGCCCGCATTGCTTTCGACGGCAATCAGGTTCCCAATATCTTCCCTCTCATCGAGAGCTCGGTCATTGTTACCTCCCACAGCAAAGATCTTGCGCTGCCGGGGGAGCGGATCGGTTACCTTGCGGTCAATCCCCGCATGGCGCACGCCTCCGTTTTCATTGAGGGGGCCATCTTCTGTAACCGGGTACTTGGGTTTGTCAACGCACCGGCACTGATGCAGCGTCTGGTGGCAAAATTGCAGAATGAATCGGTCGATATTGCTGCCTATCAGGCAAAGCGTGATCTGCTGGTACGGGAGCTGCGCAGTATGGGCTTTACGCTGGTTAAGCCGGACGGTGCTTTTTATCTGTTTCCGGTCTCTCCCCTGGCAGATGATGTGGCGTTTGTTACCCTGGCCCAGAAGCACCATATCCTGCTGGTGCCGGGAGCTGGTTTCGGCGCCCCCGGATTTTTCCGGATCGCCTACTGTTTTGACATTGGGGTGATTGAACGGAGTCTGCCGGCCTGGCGTGCCCTGGCAAAGGAAGTTGGGTTGACTGCGGTCAATTAAAAGTGGAGTGAAAGGTATTGACCGGCGTTGTAATAATACGTACGATATGACGTACTCTTGGAGGTTATTACTATGACAACCCTATCTGCCACTGATGCACGTAAATCCCTGTACACCCTTGTGGATGATGTTGCTTTGTCCCATATTCCGGTGCAGATTGTCGGTAAGCGCAGTTCTGCTGTTCTCGTCTCTGAAGAGGATTGGCGGGCTATTCAGGAGACTCTGTATCTCATATCTATTCCCACTATGCGAGAATCCATACAGAAAGGTCTGGCAACGTCGGTTGCTGAGTGTAGCGAGGAACTTGTCTGGTGAGTTGGCAGCTCGTCTTTACCAAACAAGCCCAGAAAGATGCTCACAATATTGCTCGTTCCGGATTGAAGCCGAACGCCGTGAGGTTGCTGGAGATACTCAAGGAAAATCCCTTCCAAAATCCTCCTGCCTACGAAAAACTTGTGGGTGATCTAACTGGCGCGTACTCTCGGCGGATCAATATTCAACATCGCCTCGTATATCAGATTATAGAGGATAGCATGACCGTCAAGGTTATCCGTATGTGGACTCATTACGAGTAGGCATGGTGCATAGCCGTCATGGTTCAATACCATCTGCGCCAGCGACCACCCCGAAGGGGCGGGGTGGTCGCATTTGAACGTGAAGGGTGCCCGCTATTTTTGCTGTTCCTCCGCCTTCTGCTCCAGAAACTCGATGAAATCTATTGAGCGATGCACAAAACGGAGGTTAAAGCGGCTTTCGTAGAGCAGTACGGCCGATGCGACAAAAAGAAAAAGCCCGCCACTCAAGGCAATCAGGGTCGGAATCCACGCCAGATCACCGTTTCCATAGGCACTGTTGACGGCGATTGCCAGACTTGAGGCGACAAACAAAAGGGTTGCGGTGTACAGGCATACCATGGCCCGCTGAATCAGCATGGCCCTCCGTCGTTGCAGGTTGATCTGTCCCCGCAGATGGGTCATCCGCTTTTCCGGATAGGAAATTTTTCCGGTGATGATCGCCTCCACTTCCCCCTTCATGACATTGACCCGGTCAAAAATACGTCCCAGACGGGCCGATGTGGAAAAAATCAGGGTTCCGCAGGCCGAGATAAGCACGGCTGGCGTAATCATCGAGGTAAGAATTCGTGAGCTGGAAAGTGCGTCCAGCAGCTCTTTTTCATGCAGTATCATGGCTTACACCTGCTCCCGGTTCAGACGATCTGTTTCAGCTCTTCAATCAACTCCGCCAGCACATCATAGCCTTTTTGCCAGAACCCCCCGTCGGTGATATCAATCCCCGCCAGTTGTGCCGTATCGGCCGGTGACAGTGAGCCTCCCGACTCCAGCAGGGCGCGATATCCTGCCTTGAAGGAATCACCCTCTTCCCGGTACTTCCGGAACAGTGCCAGAACCAACAGTTCGGCAAAGGTGTAGGAATAACAGTAGAAACGGCTGTGAATGAAATGGCCGATATAACTCCATCCCCATCGATAGGCCGGAATCATCTCTACGGAATCGCCATAGAGCTTGCGGTTTTCCTCTAGCCAGATGTCAGCGATCCGGTCGTTTGAGAGTAAGCCTCCGGTCCGCTCGGTATGGAGTCGCAGTTCAAAGCGGGTCAGTACGGTCTGGCGGAATGTGGTGGCGATAATGTCTTCGATTTTGGCGCAGAGCAGGGACCGGCGAAGGAGCGGATCGTGCTCGTTATCGAGCAGTCTGCGGGTCAGCAGCATTTCCCCAAAGACCGAGGCGGTCTCGGCAAGGGGGAGCGGGGCGTGGTAATTCAGCATACTCTGCTTTTGGGCGACTACGAAGTGAAGGCCATGTCCCGCCTCGTGGGCGACGGTGGCAAGATCGCGCAAGGTGCCGGTAAAATTGAGCAGGAGAAAGGGGGGGAGCTCGGGTGAAATCCCCATGGCAAAGGCCCCTCCCGATTTACCGGTGCGGGGGAGTACGTCAACCCGCCGTTCGGTGAAGAAGGCATCGACAATCTGTCCAAACTCCGGGTCGTACTCTTGGTACGAACGCACCACTTCCTGACGGGCCTCATCAAAGGTATAGCTCCGTTCAGTTTCAGCCACCGGCGCGTAAATGTCACAATTTCTCAGTTTTTCGACACCGAGCATCCCGGCTTTGAGCCGGAAATACTCCTGGGCCAGGCCGTAATTTGCTTCGGTAACCGACATGAGATGCTCGACCGCTTCATCTGGGATTTCATTACCGATATTGGTTGGTTGGATCGGGGTCTGGTAGTCGCGCAGCTCCATTTCCTGACCATGGTCAAGTGCCATATTGTTGAAAACAGCATTGTAGACGATACCATGCTCGCCATGGCGTTCCAGAAACAGGGTCATGGCCCTGAAACGGACATCGGGGGAGGTGTGATGGAGCAGGGAGAGTAACTCCTCACCAGTAAAGTCACGCTCCTCCCCGTCAAGTTCCATCCGGTAGGCAAATGATGCGGAGAGCTCGTCAAACAACTTGGTGAATGCCTGAACGCCGGTGAGGTCTTTTCGGGTCAACAGACGTTCTTCATTTTCTTTCAGGGTATGGGTGCGGAATTTTCTGAGCCCTTCCAGGAAGTGAAGGTAGGGTGCGGACCCGTCCGTTGACTGAAAGGCTTTAACCAGGGAGTCGTCAAGTTCCATGAGCTCAAGATCAAAGAAAAGCAGCTGTTGGGAGAGTCTGCTTCCCAGCTCGGAACAGCGTTGGGAGAGTGAGCGGAACCGGTCATTTCCCGAATCTTCAGCGAACAGCAGGTGGGCATAGCAGAAGGGTTTAGACATACGGCACTGGAGTGCCTCGTATTCTTTGATGGCGGCAAGCAGCTCGGCCGGGGCACGGGTGGCAACTTTTTCAAAATAGCGGCCACGGAATTCTTCAGCGAGTTGTTCAAATGATTCAAGATCGGCGGCCAACTCCGGTGAGTCGGGGGAGGGGTAGAGCAGGGCACTGTTCCAGGTTAATTCAGTATGCGGCATGGTGGTCTCCCGTACGTAATCAAGTGTATCGTTAAAATGTTCACGACAGTACACCGGATAGGGCGGTGCGTCAATATTGGCTGTGCAGGTGACAGTGATATTTTTCATGAACTGGCCAGAAAACAATTGACAGGTAATCTTTGATCTGATAGAAAGATGGTTCATTTCATGTGGGGCTGTAGCTCAGCTGGGAGAGCGCTTGACTGGCAGTCAAGAGGTCGACAGTTCGATCCTGTTCAGCTCCACCAAATAATTCAAGCACTTACGTTAATTCGTGAGTGCTTTTTTTTTGTGCCGGTGTGCTAATTTCCAATTTTTTAAGAGTGATCTTTAAGCCGCTAACTATTGTTAGCTATTCAATTGAGAGCACGATTTGCATAATTCTCCTTGACAATTTCAAACGGTTATTTCAAATTGTTATTTGAAATAACCGTTTTGTTTTTATTGGAGGTGTGATGATCAGAAAGAAATCAGAAGCAAAAAAAGAAAAGCTGCTGGCGGTAGCAGGTGACGTCTTTATCGAAAAAGGGTTTCGCGATGCAACGGTAGCCGAAATCTGCACGCGGGCAGAGGCGAACATCTCGGCCGTCAATTACCACTTCGGTAGCAAGGAAGCAATCTATCAGGAGGCGTGGCGTCATTCGTTAACCGAGTCGCTCAAGACGTACCCATTTGATGGGGGGGTAAGTGATACGGCTCCACCAGAAGAGCAGTTACGTGGTCAACTAACCGCCATGATCCGGCGCATTGCCGACGAGAACAACAAGGACTTCTTCATCGGCCAGATGGAGATGATAAACCCTACCGGCCTCTTGCAGGAAGTCATGAAGAGCGAATTGATCCCCATGCGGCAGCAGACACTTGCTCTGGTTCGCGAACTGCTGGGGCCGGATGCAACAGAAGAGCAGGTGCACTATTGTGAGACCAGCATCATCAGCTTGTGCGTTCATCCCATGGTGATGCAGCGGATAGCCAAGCGAACCAAGGACAAAAATATGCCGGCCATAATTGAAGACATCACTGCATTTGCCGACCATGTGGTTACGTTCGCTCTGGCCGGTCTCAACGCATTTTGCAGCAAAGGAAACAAACCATGAATGCTCCGAAAAAGAAGACGGTCATAATCAGCATCATTATCATTCTCATAATATCTGCTGGGGCTGCTGCCACCAGGAAATTCTTCGCACCCCAGAAGACTACCTACATCACCGCTCCAGCAGCCCGCTTCGACCTGGAAGAAAGTGTCCTTGCCACCGGCATCCTGAAGGCGTTCAAGACCGTGGCAGTCGGTGCGCAGGTCAATGGACAACTCAAAACTCTCCATGTCGCTCTGGGAGACAAGGTGAAGAAGGGACAGCTGCTGGCGGAGATCGACCCGGTGCTGCCCCAGAACACCCTGAAAGACGCCGAGGCACAGGTAGATAATCTGCAAGCCCAGACGCGGTCAAAGCAGGCCTTGCTGAAACAGTATGAATTGGCCTACCAGCGCCAGAACCAGATGAACGCCAAAGATGCCGGTTCCCGTGCTGATCTTGAGAGTGCGCAGGCCCAGCTGGAAAGCACCAAACACGACATCGTCGCCCTGGAGGCCCAGATCAGGAAGTCGATCATTGCAGTCGATACAGCCAGGGCCAACCTCGGTTACACCCGCATCCACGCTCCTATCGACGGTGCTGTTATTTCAATCGATACTGAAGAAGGTCAGACCGTGGTATCCAACCAGGCAGCCACAACGATTCTGACCCTTGCCACCCTTGATACTATGACCGTCAAAGCCAAAATATCTGAGGCAGACGTGATTAGGGTGAAACCTGGATTAACGACGTATTTCAATCTGTTGGGAGATGCCGATAAGCGGTATTACAGCAAACTGCGAGCAATTGAACCAGGCCCGGTTTCATCGGGGACTAGTGGCAGCGGAACAAACAGCAGCACAAGTTCCGGTAGCAGTTCAGCGGTCTATTACTATGGGTTGTTTGAGGTGCCAAATAGCGACAACAAACTGAAGGTTTCCATGACCACCCAGGTAGCCAGTGTCTTGAATCAGGTCAAACAGGCTCTCTGCATCCCGGTTTCTGCCTTGGGGGATAAGCAAAAAGATGGTCGCATTACGGTGAAGGTGCTTGAAGGCGGCATATCGCAACCAAGGAACATCCGTACCGGAATCTCCAACAACGTACAGGTGCAGGTGCTTGAAGGTCTGCGAGAAGGGGAAAAGGTGGTTGTCGGTGACAGCATGTTATTACCCAAATCTGAATCAAGTAACATGCCACCACCAGGGAAACGCTGATTATGGGTAAGCCATTACTGGAACTCAAGGGTTTAGGGCGTAGCTTTGTCAGCGGTGAACATAAAATCTCGGTACTAAAAGGGATTGACCTTACCATCTACGGAGGCGAAATGGTCGCCATCGTAGGAGCATCCGGCTCTGGGAAATCGACTCTCATGAATATCCTTGGCTGTCTCGACCGAGCAAGCGAGGGTAGTTACCGGATTGATGGGCAGGAAACAGGAGAACTCTCCAGTAACGAACTGGCCAGGTTACGGCGTGATCACTTCGGTTTCATCTTCCAGCGCTATCACTTGATGCCACACTTAACCGCCACCCAGAATACTGAAATCCCGGCAATCTATTCCGGTGTAAATAAAAGCTTACGTCGAGCACGAGCCCAGGAGATTCTAAGCCGTCTCGGGCTCGGAGATCGATGTGATCACCGTCCCAACCAGCTTTCCGGTGGCCAACAACAGCGGGTAAGTATAGCGCGGGCGCTTATGAACGGTGGTGATGTAATCCTGGCAGATGAGCCGACTGGTGCGCTGGATAGCAAAAGTGGGCAGGAGATGATGAAAGTGCTCCACGAGTTGCACGCCCGTGGTCACACTATCATTCTGGTTACTCACGACATGCAGGTTGCAAACCATGCTGAACGGATCATTGAGATAAGTGATGGTGAAATTATCAAGGATCAACTGAATCCTGACGCAACTGCAATTGAAAAGACGGAGCTACCGGAAAAAGATACTGTAGAAAAGCAAGCAAACTTTATTCAGGCCAACTGGGGGCGTTTTGCCGAAGCATTCAAGATGGCATTAATAGCCTTGTCCTCCCACAGAATGCGGACACTGCTGACCATGCTAGGCATAATCATCGGAATCACCTCGGTTGTTTCAGTGGTGGCACTCGGTCTTGGGGCACGGCAGAAGGTCATCAACGACATCAGTTCCATGGGAACAAATGTCATTGATATTAACCCCGGAAAGGATTGGGGCGACGAAGATGCCGCCAGCATCCAGACACTTATCCCCTCTGATCTGGAGGCTTTGAAATCGCAGGTCTACATTGATAGCGCTACCCCTGCAACCGGTGGTAGCCAAGGACTCCGTTATCGCAACATTACGGCTAATGCTTCGGTAAATGGTGTCGGCGAACAATATTTTCGTGTTAAAGGGTACGAAATCTCGCAAGGTGCTTTATTTAACGCTGGTGATGTAGTCAATCAGGCTCAGGTGGTGGTAATCGATCAAAATACCAGTACGAAGTTTTTTGCAAAGGAAGATCCGATTGGCAAGATTATCTTTCTCGGTGATCTTCCCTGTCGAGTCATTGGCGTAACTAAAGAGAAGGAAGGACCATTCGGAAACAGCCAAAACCTTCAGGTGTGGATTCCCTACAGTGCAGCGATGAGCAGACTTTTGGGGCAACACTATTTCAATTCCATAACGGTTCGAGTTATGGAAGGTACCTCTAACCAGATCGCTGAACAGAGCATTATTAACCTTCTCAAGCAACGGCACGGACGCAAGGACTTTTTCACCAGCAGCAGCGACAGCATCATGAAGACTGTGAATAAAACAACAGCAACACTGACTTTGCTCATCTCAGCTATCGCCGTAATTTCGCTGGTGGTAGGTGGTATCGGAGTTATGAATATCATGCTGGTTTCAGTAACTGAGCGGACTCACGAAATAGGCATCAGAATGGCAGTCGGAGCCCGTCAGGAAGATATTATGCAGCAGTTCCTGATTGAATCGGTTCTGGTATGCCTTATCGGAGGGATGATCGGTATCATCCTCTCCTATGGTGTGGGGTTGATCTTTTCCTTGTTCGTATCAAGTTTTGCCATGAAGTTTTCCGTTATCTCCATTATATCCGCTTTCCTTTGTTCGACCATAATAGGCGTTGTATTTGGTTTCATACCGGCGCGAAATGCGGCGCGCTTAGATCCAATCGAAGCACTTGCCAGGGAGTAGCTGACCTATGAATCGATTCTTAAAACATGACTTATTACAGATGTCTGCAATCCTGATTGCGGCACCTCTTATATTAACCGGCTGTGGTAGTCTACCTCATCGAAGCCAGTACACTCGGCCAGAAGTTGCCGTACCTGATAAGTGGAACGGGGGAAATGCCACCGGTACTACGGTTGCTACAGGAGAAAAGTGGTGGCAGGACTTCAACGACCCGACCCTGAATGTGCTTATCGAACGAGCTCTCAAGGCCAACAACAATCTGGCAGCAGCCGCAATCAAAGTACGTCGTGCACAACTCAATGCCAAACTGACTAATACCAATTTAACCCCTTCGGTAAGCGTTGCGGCCACTAGTGGTATAAGTCGTGACCTGAAGAACCACGTTGATACTAAATCAAATAGTGTCACTGGTACGGTAGGTTATGAACTGGATCTGTGGGGCAGGCTTGCGAGCGCACGTGACTCAAACCGTTGGGAAGCAGATGCAACTGAAGCGGATCGGCAAAGCACCTTACTGGCTTTGATTGGTACAGTTGCCTCAAATTACTGGCAGATTGCCTACTTGAACGAACGTATCAGTACTGTTGAAGCCAGTATTTCCTCTGCGAAAAAGATACTTGAACTGGTGGAAGTAAAATACAGTGCCGGTGCTGTGTCCGCCCTGGATAAGTTTCAGGCTCAACAAACACTCTCCGCCCAGCGCGCTCAACTGACACAATTGCTACAATCACGTACAGAATCACGAAATTCCTTGGCGATCTTGTTTGATCAGTCTCCGGGAAACGCCGTACCCGAACTTAAAAAGTTACCGGACGGGCAACTACCGGTAGTTAATGCCGGAATTCCTGCAATCCTTCTGGGACAACGCCCTGATTTGAGGGCAGCGGAACAGAGACTAAGGAAATACCTGGTAAATGTTGACAGTACTCGTGCCAGTTACTATCCGACGTTTTCTCTTACCGGAACGCTTGGCAGCAGCAGTTCCAGCCTGTTGCAAGTGCTGCAAAATCCTTATGCTGCCTTGGGAGCCGGATTAACACTACCGTTTCTCCAGTGGAATACCATGAAGCTGAATGTGGAAATTTCGAAAACGGATTATGAGGAGGCGGTGGTCAATTTTCGGCAGACGCTTTATTCCGCTCTGAGTGACGTAGAAAATGCATTGTCCGCACGCACAAACTATGCAGAAGAGGGGAAGCAACTGGAAGAGTCGTTGACATTAGCCAAAAAGGTCGAAGAGTTGGCTGAGGTTCGTTATCGTTATGGATCAACCGCATTACAGACGTGGCTGGATGCACAGGAAAGCCGACGTAATGCTGAAGCGGCATTTGCCCTAATCCGACTGAGCAAACTCAAAAATTGTATGACGCTGTATCAGGCGATTGGTGGCTCCATGTCTGTAACAACTGTAGACTTAAAGCTGTAAACCCACCTCAATTACCGCTTTGGTCGGTATCCAAGTGTGAAATGGCGGCGTTCGAGGTGCCGACACGTGCCTATATGATAAAAGCTAGCGGAGAGAAGTGGAGCTGATTTAGTGATACATTTTGTTGGTACATCTATTTTTCACTCCTGTTTAGCTACACCTAATAATTCAAGTACTTACGGTTGATTCCGTAGGTGCTTTTTTTGTGTATGCTCACGGCTAATATATGACATTATTGATTGTTTCGTTGACCATTTTGACCAATTTCAGATACATCGGCGATACGCCGGATCATCCCTCCAAAAATAAAGTGATGTATGGGCACCAGCGAATACCAGTAGAGCCTGCCCCAGAGTCCACGGGGACGAAAGGTCGCAGTTTGATGGAAGATATTTTTCTCGTCTATCCTGAATTCGAGCCAGGCCTCGCCGGGAAGCTTCATTTCGGCAAAAAGCAACAGCCGCCGTCCCGCTTTGTCTGCCAAAAGTACCCGCCAGAAATCGAGGGCTTCACCAGTGTGCAGGGTGAGAGCACTGGTTCTGCCCCGCCGGAGACCGACGCCCCCGAACGCCTTGTCTAACATGCCCCGGAGCCGCCAGAGCCAGTTCAGATAGTACCACCCCCGCTGTCCACCAATTTGCCATATCCGTTCCAGGACGGCATCGGGATCACTCACCGGTAATGAACGATGATCGAACAGGCAGCCGAATTCGGGAACCTGGACAAAGTCGGAAAGATGGATGTTCAAACTGCCGCTGACCATACTGTCTTTCCAGCTTGAAAGCAGAGTGTTCTGCTCTATGGCCTCAAAGGCCGCCCGGATGGTCGCGTTAAAATCTCGTGGCTGGAGGTCGAGTAGTTCCATGATTTCATTGTCCCGGCAGATAACTTCAACCTTCATGCTGTTGACCAGATTCTGAGCCAGGGTAAAGGAGGTCGACGTGACAAAATAGAGCCAGTAGGAGGAGAGTCGCGGTGTCATGACCGGTACGGTTACTATAGCTCTTTTCAACCCACGTGCCGCCACATAGCCAAGGAGCATCTCTTTGTAGGTCATGATATCCGGCCCGCCGATATCAAAACTGCGTCTGTAGGTTACTTTGTTCCCGAGGCAGCGGAGAAGAAGTTCAATGACATCGCTGATGCCGATTGGCTGGCATCGGGTATTCAGCCAGGCGGGGGTTATCATAAACGGCAGCTTTTCCACCAGATCCCTGATGATTTCAAAGGAGGCACTGCCCGAACCAACGATAATTCCGGCCCGTAAGGTTGTCAGGCTGAATCGCCCGGCTGTCAGAATATCTTCCACGTGTTTTCGGGATGCCAAATGTCGTGAAAGGGTTTCCTGGTTGACGATGCCGCTCAGATAGATGACCTGGCGCACATTCAGGTCATTCATCCTGTCGCGGAAGTTGAGGGCAGAGGTTGATTCCATCTCACGAAACTCTTGTGAAGATGACATGGAATGAACCAGATAATAGGCGCAGTCGATCCCCTCGGGGATGGCGTCCAGTGAAAGTCGGTTGAGAAAATCGACCTCCACGATCTGAACATGTTCCTGCATACCGGCAGGAACGGTAAATCGGCTCCGTTCCCTGACGCAGCAGACCAGTTCATGTCCTTCGGCGATCAACCGTGGCAGCAGTCGTTTACCGATATAGCCTGTGGCACCGGTCAGGAGGATTTTCATGTGTGCTCCTTACTCTCAACGTGAACAAATGGATTTATGTGACTTCATTATCGGCACTGTTTTGATTCTATAGGTAGATGCGGCCGTTGTCAGCTTTATAATGTGTATTATTTTTCAATACAGAGAATGTATGGTGGTGCCGATGAGTGCCGTCAGAATGGCATTCGGGTGCTCGGTTGGCTGCAAGTGGGGTGGGTACCGCAAATTTGTCCGTAAATGCGTCTCAGGTCTTACTGAATTGGCGGCTTTGGGTTCTTCTTCAAGTTTTATAGTGTTTAGCAATGCCGTGACTCTTCTCTTTTAGCCTGCCGATCCGCTCCGTTATCTTGTCAAACTTCTGGCTGCATCCACACGATCACTTTTTCACTATGTAACACGCTTGTAAATAATGACCAGCTTTCTGACCTGGAGATAGCTTGAAACAGAAATGAAGACTCATCATCCCTTGACACAGGAAGTGCTGCACTATTGGAAAACTGATTATAGAAAATGCTATTTGTATCTCTGACGCCTTAACATTTCTTTCACAGCGAGTCGGATGTTACCCGTTCCTCACGATATGGCAGATATGTCACATATGGCAAATTATTCTGTAATCTTGTCGCTTTCATTCGGAATGAAGCGTGTAATTTTTCTCCTAATATCAGCCGTGTTGATACGTATGGCCCCAATAATGTTATGGCCTGATAGTTGCTACGTATCTATTGATTGAAATCGTTGGACAGCAGTCAGGGTGAACGGGGTATGTTAAAAATCATTTCATCAATGATGACGGCAGGAGTATTTCCGAACCCCTGTGGTAAATTCGAAAAATATATTCAAGGAGGCAGGCAAATGAAGACGCTACAACTCGTAGTATTGGTCGCATTGTTAGGGGGGGTGACAGCATTATTCGGTTGTGGTGGAAGCGCCGGAGATGTTGATTTGTCCGGGCAGCCAGCGAGCTATACCGGAATCACAGATAAAGCTGTGGTAACTACTTCAAATACTAAAGTTCTTTCAATTAATGCCTATTCTGGTGGGGCGCTCGCGCTTTCAACGGATGTTCTTGCAAAAGCGGTGGAGCGGAGCGATGCCGAAACATCCATTCCTTTATACGTGTCCGAGACAATTACCAACTGCATTGCACGGGTGGTGCATACATCAAAATCTACCGCAAAGACAGTAGAGTTACTGGCACCCTATAGCCAGACTATTTATGGATACAGTGGATCAGCAGCGTATTCCATCAGCGTAGATACAACAACCGGTTCGGTGAGCGGCACCATGGTCTTTTCCAACTACAAGGCAGGCTCAGCATCCGCTGTTATCAGTGGTAGCGTTTCATTTACCGGGAATGCAAGTATGTCGACGGAGGCGTTGTCTGGCATGAATATGATCCTTCGTGGGGTCTCTGCCTCAGATGACAGTGCAAATTACAGCATGGATGGTACCGTTGGCATCAGCGCAAGCGGATTGAATGAGGAGCTCGCCATTAATATGACGCTCTATAGTAGCGCTACTCAAAAAACAATATGGTTGCGTAATTGTAACTATCAATTTAATGGCAGTTCTAATACTCTCACATTTAGCGGTACTTATTACGATCCCCTCTACGGATATGTTGTCGTGAGTACTGTTACCCCTCTCACCATGCCGGTCATTTATGGAGCCCCAACATCTGGGCAGTTATTGTTTGCCGGAGAAAGCAATACAAAGGCTCGCGTAACTTTTATATCAGGTGGCTATCGCATTGAAGCCGATACCACCGGGAGTGGCGTTTTTTCCGTTGTTGATTGATCACTACCCCGCCCGTTCGCGACACCGCATCCAGAGGAGGGGGATTTCCCCTTAATTCTCCTCCTCTGGATGCGGTGTCGCAATATGTACAAACTGCTTTAACAGCGCGTCTAGGAGCCTGTCGGACTTAGGAGAAATCTGCTGCAAATCCGTCTGAACGGATCATATTTCACCGCTTTTTCGGTCAATAGAACGACTATTGACCTTC
>CAIRBT010000020.1 GCA_903876875.1 uncultured Geobacteraceae bacterium | reverse complement strand
CACCAGTACCGTGGCAGCTACCGTTGATGTTGTAGGCAGCACCTTTACGGATCTTGCTGGTAACGGCAACATCTCCGCAGGCCGTCTGACGATGTCAGTTGACACGGTTGCCCCGACCACCACCATAACCTCTGCCTACTTTGATGGAGCAAATCTCATTCTATCAGGTACCAATGTGGATACCATCAGTACCGTTGGTTCTGAAGTTAAGTCTTCTCTTAATTGGGCAAATATGGTGTGGAATATAAATGGTGATGGTTCATCAACTGGTGATAGGACATTCGCCCTTGCTGATATTACGTCTGCTACGATCACAGCCGCTAATACGTTAACTATTAATCTTACTGATGATGCGAAAAATATTCTCACGCATACAACAGGCTTCGGTAACGCAGGTGGCCAGGATACTCTGGACATCACCGCTGGTTTTGTCAAAGATGTAGCAGGTAACTCCGCTGCTACAGACGGTAATACTCCTCATACTCTCGGTATTGTGGGCAATCTGACAGATCCGTCACTGTTGGCGACAGACCATGTATACTCATACACCGCCTCTGATACCGCCGTAATAGATGAGGCTGCTGGTAGTTATGTGTCTTATACGGGTACGACAAATACCTTTGCCTTTAACGATGGAACCGACCACATGACTTTCTTTGGGGTATCTGCCGCTCAGGCAACCTATGAGAGTGGTGCTGCTGTTGGTGGAGGGAGTGGTGATCTTACTTTGGGTATTGATGGTAAGACCCTCGTTTTCTCCGGTTCTACTGCATCACTTAACGGCAATGCCATTGATTTCGCTAATGGCTCCAAGCTCATTACGAACAATGGTAATGCTGCCATACTGAAAGGATCCAGTACTGCCGTAACTAACGATCTTCTTATCGCCGGTGCCAATGGTGATACCTTGTATGGCTATGCCGGTAATGATGTTCTTATTGGCGGTGCTGGTGCGGATACAATCTTTGGCGGCACAGGTGCCGATACCATTTTGGGTAATGGTGGCAATGATTATCTGCTTGGCGGTCTCGGTAATGACATCTTTAAATATACTGCTACTGCGTCCAATGGAAATGACGTTATCGCCGATTGGAATGTCGGTGATTCAATCCATATTACCGATAAGAAACAGAGTGATATTGTTGGTGCCTATACCATAGCAGAGAGTGGTCTGGATACCCTCATTACCAGTAGTAATAACGGCGATACGATTCGCGTCATTGGTACTCACTCGGTCTCAATAATTGGTGATTTACCAGTGTAATGAGCGGATAAGATTTGTTTTAGTTTTAAATCTAAACACAATAACCGCCCTTCGAGGCGGTTATTGTGTTTTAATATCATGCAACATCATTCATATTGTCTTCAGCCAACGTTAATGGGCAGGGGGGGTACAATGAAACATATAACACTGATTATTCTGCTGGTATCACTGGTAACACTTTTTGGCTGTGGCGGAGGTGGTGGCAGCACCACACCAACTCACTCGTCACTGTCAGGAACGGCATCGAAAGGTGCTGCACTGGATGTTGATACGGTTGTCACTCTTACCGACGCAAGTGGGACGTCACGTACTACAAAAGTAGGCGTAAACGGTATCTTCAGTCTTAGTATTGATGGGTTACGTACTCCGTATCTTCTCAGTGCCGGTGGCTACTATTCATGTGCTTCTGCGGCCGGAACAGTAAATATCAACCCGCTCACACATCTTGCTTTGGAGATTGCCCTTGGGAAATCGTCTGTAACCGCTTCAGACGTTTCCAGCCTTTCTGTATCTCAATTTACCTCTGTTGTTGCGGATATTAAAACTAACATAGATAGCGTATATCCACTGTCAGTACCCGACACCCAAAGAGACTTTCTCAGCGGAACGTTAGTTATTAACGCAGGTGTGGACAAACTCTTTGACTCTATAACTATCCCCGCAACGGATTCGTTGGGTAACTTCTCTATTTCTAAAACGGGTGGACCGCAACTCTTTTCCGGAACCAGCTTTAATGGAACTGTCTCTATAACTCCGAATAGCGCGGTACTTACAGATCTTTATACCGTTATTTTTCCTGCCAGCACACAGTTCACCCCTGCGATGGTCGCCGGGAGAACCTTTGACTTTTCCTTTTCGGGGAATGGAAAGGCCGGTTCAACTACGTTTAGAACGGATAATACCGTACTTTCTACTATAGCTGGTGTTACCACAAGTGGCACGTGGGCCGTTGATTCGGAGGGGAAACTAATTGTTACGTTTAAAAACATCACCGAAACAAATATACTTACACTAAGCAGCGTTACACCTTTAGAACTTGTTTCAACTGGTCAGTGGATCAGAACTAATCCTGAATCTAGTGACACAGGAACCATGACGTTTAGAGTACCAAGCTCGTAATCTTTCCTGGTCGCGTGGTATGGTTTGGGCTACGTGCCTTTGAATCTTGTTTAGCCTCTCGATTACCTCACGAAAAGGTCGGAACAATGACTTTAAACGTTGGAAATTATAATTCAGAATCGCTCTTTATCCGCAGAACACGCAGATAAACGCAGAGAAAAATTGAGATAAACCTTCTTTGTCCATGAATAACGACCAAATAATAACTACTTGACTATATTTCAACTTACCTGTAGCTTTGAAATATTTATGGGGTAGAGGGAACATACTGAACAGCTTCGTCAAAGCGTGCAGGAGATGGCTTCAGATATACTGGTTTCCTGTCTGGATGACAGACAGAAACTTGGATTCTGAAATGGCAGGTACTGCATACGCCACTAGCGTTATCGCGTTTGACGGATATTGTGCCAACGGTAAATGCTGACCGATCAACTTTCAATCATTTTCAGCCTCTCGATTACCTCACGAAAAAGCCGGATTAATTTCATCAGTATGACGTTATAACATATCAATGTAGGGGCACCCCCCTGTGGGTGCCCGTCGTTGAATGTACCGGCATGTCCAATCAACATCAAAACCGGGCACCCACGTGGGGGAGCCCCTACGCAAGCACCATCATTTGAGGAGGTCACCTGTGCAATTTGTTGATGTTAAAGCAGATATCGCTTTCAAGAAGATTTTCGGCAGTGAGCAGCACACCGAGATACTTATCGGTTTTCTGAATGCCGTGCTTGAATTGCAAGGAGACCGCTGCATCAAATCGGTAACGCTGAAAAACCCGTGGCAGCCCCCCGACATTGCTATTCTCAAAGAAACCATTCTCGATATTCGTGCGATTGATAATCGGGGTGTCACGTTCATCGTTGAAATGCAGATCAAAGACACCAAATCCTTTGGTAAACGTGCGATCTACTACACGTCTAAGGCATACACCAGCCAGATAAAAACGGGAGAGGACTACCCCAAACTGAATCAGGTGATATTTATCGGTATCCTCGATTTTAATTCATTTGAAGGTGACAGCTATCTTACCCGGCACCTCATTCTGAACCGTGAAACATTGAAGCAGGAATTGACCGACCTTGAGTTTAATTTTATTGAGCTTCCCAAGTTTAACAAACGGGAAGAAGAGCTGGAAACGATCATCGAAAAATGGCTTTATTTCTTAAAAAACACCGATGAACTTGAGATGATTCCTCAGTGTGCCGTTGAGATACCGGAACTTAATGAAGCATATAATCTTGCTGCCAAGAGTGCCTGGAGTGAAAATGAGCTGGATATTTATGATTATTGGCAGATACGGGATGCCGAAGATCGATATAAATCCCTGGAGGATTTTGAAAAGGGAAAATTGGAAGGCAAAGAAGAAGGCAGAGAAGAGGGTAGAGAAGTAGGTAGAGAAGAGGGTAGAGAAGTAGGTAGAGAAGAGGGTAGAGAAGTAGGGATCGAGCAGGGAAAGATTGAGGTTGCTCATAAGTTAATTGCCAAGGGAATGAGTGTAGAAGAAGCTGCAGATATTGCCGGGGTTGCGGTGGAAAATCTGCGGAATGGGTAGTAATGACATCAGTATGACGTTATAACATATCAATGTAGGGGCACCCCCCTGTGGGTGCCCGTCGTT
>CAIRBT010000019.1 GCA_903876875.1 uncultured Geobacteraceae bacterium | reverse complement strand
TTACGATCAACAGCACCGGCAGTGGCACACCCTTCAACGTGCTGCCACCGTATCTGACAATGAACTACATCATCAAATACTGACCGGAGAAAAGGTGCCAGCCTCAACCATGAGCTCATCCGCCGACATCTATCGTCTTGCCTTCCATGCGTCCTCAATCCCCATGGCCATCTCCACCATTGAGGAGGGGCGGTATATTGATATTAACCGTGCCGGTGCAGAGGCACTGGGTGTGAGCCGCGAAGAGTTAATCGGCAGAACTTCCTTGGAGGCCGGGATCTATTCTGACCCTGCTGTGCGAAAAGCCATCCGCACTCAGGTCTTAGAGGGAGACGCAGGTAATTGTAATGAGATGGTGATCCGACGTGTTGATGGCCGACATATCAATACACTCATGTACTATGACGTGTTGAGCGAGGGGGATGCGCGATGGCTTACCTCTGGTATTGACGTTACCCATCTGAAAGAGGTCGAATCTGCGCTGCGCGAAACCGCCCTCCGGTTTCGTACCTATGTGGAAAATGCCAATGACATTATTTATGAGCTGACACCGACGGGGGTTTTTACCTACGTATCCCCTAACTGGACCGTGCTTCTGGGGCAGGAAACCTCCGAAGTTGTTGGCCACAGCTTTGAGGTGTTTGTTCACCCCGAAGACCTTCCTGCGTGCCATTTGTTTCTGGCGCAAATCTATCGGGATGGTAAAAGTGAAAAAAGTGTTAATTATCGCGTTCGCCACGCAGACGGCACCTGGCGACTTCACTGTTCAAACGCGTCACGTATAACCGGAGCTGATGGAGGTAATTTCTCCTATATCGGCATAGGCAGGGACATCACCGAGCAGCAGAGGATACGCCGGGAGTTGGAGGCACTCAATATCAGTAACCATCGGGAGGAGGAACGGCTGGCAATCGCCCGTGATTTGCACGACGATTTATCCCAGGAACTGACCGGCATTCATATAGAGCTGGCGTCACTTTCCCGCACGGCGGCGGAGCCGGAGCTGCGTCAGCGGTTGGCATTCCTGAAAGATGAGCTTGGTCTGGCAATCGCGTCGGTTCGTGGTATTTTGGCAGAACTAAGGTCGGATTTACTTGAAGAGATGGGGTTAGAAGGAGCGGTCAACTGGTTGGCTCAGGGGTTACGCCAGAAAAAAGGTATAACGTGCCAGATAGAGTTCTCCTTGGGATCATTCGTGCAGACCTCCGTGGTTGCCATAGCTGCGTATCGGATTATCCAGGAAGCACTTAACAATGTGGGGCGTCATTCCTGTGCCACTTCGGTGCGTGTCAGTTTGTTGGGTACGCGGGAGCTACTTCGGATCACTGTTACGGACAATGGCATCGGTCTGACGGATCACTCAGGCTACGACACCGGGCATTACGGCATTTCCGGCATGAAAGTGCGGGTGCGCTTGTGTGGTGGAACGTTCGAACTGTTCTGTCCACAAGAGGGAGGCACCTCACTTGTTGTCACATTGGGGGGGGGGGACAATGACTAACGAACTCAAACGGATATTAATAATTGATGACCACGCCGTCGTCCGGCGTGGTATTTCTGCCACCATACAACACGAACTGACCGGTTTTTCGGTCAGCTGCGATGAAGCCGGAAGCGGTGTGGAAGCCCTGGAGAAGGGGGCCGTCGGCCAGTACCATTTGGTAATACTGGACATATCAATGCCCGGAATGAATGGCCTGGAGCTTATTCCGCGCCTCAAGGCATATCTTCCCCACGCCGCATTTCTGGTGATATCCATGTATGGCGAGGAGCAGTACGGGCTAAAAGCGTTACAAGCCGGAGCCGATGGCTACATAAACAAAGCCCAGGTGGCCGATGATCTTCTGGCCGCCATAGAACTGGTTCTGAGGGGCGAACGCTATCTCAGTCGCACTCTTGCTGACCTGATTATCTCGGGGTGTGGCACCGATGCCCCGCTCCAATTACCGCCCCCAAAATCACCGCTTTCCGCCCGCGAGGCACAGGTTATGGAGTTGTTGGCTTCCGGGCTCTCCCACAAGGAAATTGGTTCCCATCTTGGTATCAACAGTAAGACAATCAGTTCCTATAGAAACAGGATTTTCACAAAAATGGCTTTCACAAATAATGTGGAAATGGTGTTGTACGTATCCGAACATGGATTGCTCCGGAATTAAACCTCTCCCGTTGGATAAGCTCACTCCTCAGTCCGTCCTCCTCCTGCTATATTTGGGGTCTCTCTATTTCGGTGTGGAAAAACATCAGATTCGACCATCTTTTATGAATTCCAATAAGGTGGAAATGTCCACACCGTAGTTGATGGTTTCGACTTGTTCTGAGGGTTCGTCGAAATTCATACTGAATCGCATGAACGAATTATCGAACGACTTCTTGTTGTACTTCGGTTTCATCTCAAAGAGCTTGTGAGTACCTTTCGTGTAGAGCAGCTTTGCCCTGAGAACTTCAAACGAGTATCCATTTCCCTTGTTGTAGGCTGCCCTGATTCCGTGGTTGAGCGCTTCCGTAAAAGCGTTGGTGAACTTGTAATCCCAATAGCTGAATATCTCATTGTGCCAGTTTTTGAAGGCGGTGAAGATAACCTCGAAGTAAGGCCGCGCTGGATCAGGGATAGAATCTTTCCATCTATCATACAGGAATACCGCTTCTCCCTTATTCTCAGCCAGCCAGATATCCAGGAACCTCTCTTTTGCATCATACACATCCTCAATCAGAGGCCACCGTTTGAACCAGCTTTTAAGCGTGGCTTCCTGAAACGGGTCAAGATCAATAGTACGGCTCATAAGCACGTAGCGGTCGTTAAAGAGCATTGCCCGCTCTTTTCCAGTGGTTGTCTTGCGAAGGTCTTTACGGAACGCCTCAATCGAATTCTGTACCATTCTGGCGATGTGGAACCGGTCAATTACCATTGGAACATTGGGGAACACTACTCGTGCAGCGTCCCGGTACGACGGCCACATGTCCATGCAGATCACATCAACGGTGTCCTTCTGCATTGTCTGGAAAAACTTGATTACGGTCTTTTGGTCCCGATCCCTAAGGAAGTCAACCAGAGTTCTTTTCTCGATATCAGTGATGACGCATCGGTACTTGTCCCGTTTCTTCTTGCCAAGACAGATTTCATCAATACCCATAACCCGTGGCGTCTTGAAGTCCAGCTCTTTGGCGATCTTTGCAACGTGGTCGAGAAAGATATTCCTGACAGTACAGTCGTCACATCCGATATTATGTGCCATCTGATTGAATGGGATGGCAAGCGACTCTTTAGCGATCCAGTCAACCAGACGTTTCGTCATATCACGCTTTGGATCAATACCAGCCAGACGTTCAAAGAAGACAGAGCCGCAATCTGAACACCGGTACCGCCTGTGCTTGATACAGAGCTTTACCCGCTTGCCTCTAATTGGAAAGTCAAAGAACCAGTGTTCTCTGGAGTCATGGCGTTTGAGGGTTGCCGTTAGGCTTCTGCACTGTTCACAAAACTTCGGGGCACCTGTGTACTCTGCGTTGACCTTAATATCGTTATCGCTCTCGTCGGTGTCGATTACTGAGAAATTTGGCAGGTTTATTAAAGGTATTGTATCTCCTCCATGTAGGGATAAATGCCTATTATCATGTTCTGGTCTATTTTGGATTTTGGATAGAGTATGTGCACCAACTAGGAGTCTGTCGGACTTAGGGAATCGTCGCGAAAATTCG
>CAIRBT010000018.1 GCA_903876875.1 uncultured Geobacteraceae bacterium | reverse complement strand
TTCCGATTGAACATAGCAGACCGTACGGCAGGCGAAGATTTATTGTCTGCCCGCACGTTACTGCATCCATCCTTCCCGGAGTCATCTTGCTTGATTCCCCGGTTCGTGTGCGCTTTTGTCTTTACACCGCTCCCAGAAAAGGAATCATCATGACTTTTGCAGAACTCGGCCTTAACCCGGCCATCCTCTCGGCCATCACCGCCTGTGGTTACACTATCCCGACCCCCATCCAGGAACAGTCAATCCCCTTGGTACTGGCCGGACATGACGTTATCGCCACCGCCCAGACCGGAACCGGCAAAACCGCCGCTTTTGTTCTGCCGGCACTGGAACTGCTCACTAAAAAATCAACCCTGCCGGGCAAAGGGCCCCGCATTCTCGTGCTGGCACCGACCCGGGAACTGGCCGGTCAGGTCATGGAATCGGCCCGCAACTACGGTCGCGGTATCCGTCCCCGTTGCGGCACCCTGCTGGGTGGCATGCCGTACCGTGAGCAGTTGCGCCTCCTTTCCGCGCCGGTAGACATTATCGTCGCCACACCGGGACGTCTGGTTGACCACATTGAACGGGGCAGCATCCGTCTTGACCGCCTTGAAATGCTGGTTCTTGACGAAGCTGACCGGATGCTTGACATGGGCTTCAGCGAAGATATCAACAAGATCGTCTCCCGCACCCCGTCCGAGCGCCAGACCCTGATGTTCACCGCCACCATGGAAGGTGATGTGGCCCGTCTTGCTGAAAACATGATGCGCGAGCCGAAAAGAATCCAGCTCGCGGTCAGCACCACCTCCCACGCCCTGATCGAGCAGCGTCTCCATGTGACTGACAACCTCAACCACAAGAAAGAGCTGCTCAACCATCTGGTGAGTGGTGCCGACCTGACACGGGCTATTATCTTCTCGGCAACCAAACGGGATGCCGACGAGTTGTCCCGCGAACTTTCCCGCAACGGCTTTCCCGCTGCAGCTCTCCATGGCGACATGACCCAGATGGCCCGAAACAAGACCATTGACCGGATGCGTCGCGGTGGCATCAGGCTACTGGTGGCAACCGACGTGGCGGCACGGGGTCTTGACGTCACCGGCATCAGCCACGTTATCAACTTCGACCTTCCCCGTTTTGCAGAAGATTACGTCCACCGGATTGGTCGTACCGGCCGTGCCGGTTCCACCGGCATCGCCATCTCCTTCGCTTCGGCAGGAGAGCGCAACTATCTGGAGCGCATTGAACGCTTCATCGGCAAAAAACTGCCGGAACTGCAAATTGCCGGTTTTGAACCGACCACCACCCTCCGCAAGCCGGCTGGCCGGAGCGGCGGCCCCCGCAAAAGCGGCCCCGGCGGTGCCCCCGGCAGCCGTTTTGGCAAACCTGCCGGCGGTCGGGATGCCCAGGCAAAACCATGGAGCAAGTCGGCAAAGCCGGCCGGTTCCGCGCCACGCAGTGCCCCTCCCGCCTCCCGGCGGGAACCGGTTATCGAATACCGGTCACGGCGGCCACAGGCGTAGAAAAACAGCCCGCTTCAAACACGTGGTTAAATCATTACGAGAAAGGCTCCCCTTTACTTTATGTAAGGAGGAGCCTTTTGTTTACATGGGCCACGTGTTTCAGGCCGTCACCAGGGCACCCACGTGGGGGTGCCCCTACGAAATGCTGGGGTCATGCTTCCTTCTTCTCAAGCTTGCCTTTCAACTGCCCACAGGCGGCTGAAATATCCCCTCCCCTGCTGTCACGGGTTATCACTGTTACGTAGCGGTCAATGAGATATTTGTGAAAGGCATCGATGGCAGCTTTGGTGGGTGCTTTAAAATTGCACCCTTCATGTTCGTTGAACGGGATCAGATTCACCTTATTCGGAATATCACTGATCAGCTTCAAGAGCCGCTTGGCATCCTCAAGGGTATCATTAATCCCCCCCAACATGACGTACTCAAAGGTAACCTTGCGTCGTCCGGGCAGGGGAAACTCTCTACAGGCTTTCATTAATTCCTTCAGGGGATAACGGCGATTAACCGGCATAATCCGGTCGCGCAGCTCATCGGTGGTTGCATTGAGCGACACCGCCAGATTGACGTTGGGAATTTCCTCCCCAAGTCGTTTCATCTCCGGTACCAGCCCGCAGGTTGAAACGGTTACCCGCCGATTGGAAAGTTGCAGTCCGTTGCCATCGATCATAATCTGGATGGCCGGAATGACGTTATCAAGATTATGCAGCGGTTCCCCCATCCCCATGAGGACGATATTACGGATTGCCGCAGGGGAATCCACAGCTTCGCCGTCTCCATCCCCATCCTCATCGCCTCCGGCAGCAACAAACTGAGAGGGGGGGTTTTTCTCAATATCGCGCCGTACCGCCATAATCTGATTGACGATTTCGGCGGTGGTCAGATTACGGGTCAAGCGAAAGGTGCCGGTCAGACAGAACTCACACGCCATGGCACAGCCGACCTGGGACGAGATACAGAGGGTATTGCGTCCTTCAATCGGAATCAGCACCGACTCGACGGACGCACCATCATCGAGTGCAAACAGGTATTTACGGGTACCGTCACTCCCCTCTTCAATGGCTTCGGCGGTGAGGTTGCTGATACGGGCGGTGTCATCGAGCTCTGTCCGGAGTGTCTTTGAAATATTAGTCATTTCCGCAAAGCCATGGGCATCCTGCTGGTAAATCCATTTAAACACCTGGAGGGCACGGAACCGTTCCTTACCCTGCCCCCGCAAAAACTGTTCAAGAGCCGGGAGCGTCATATTTTTAAGGTCAATTTTCTGGGTCATTTTTTCTCACTACCACTTTCAGGTTGAATTGGGGGTACTGTGTCATCGGTGGGAAGCGGGGGGGTATCACCCGCTGATTCATTTTGCGTGCCCCCCTCCCCTGCCGAAGTTTTTTCCACCGTCTCTTTTTTGGCGGAGGAAGGGGAAGTAAAGAGCGGCGGGGTGCTGATCACCTCATCGACCTTCTTCTGTAACCGGCCAACATTGGGGGTTTCTGCCACTGCCGCCTGATATTCGGCCTCACCCAGCACCCCCTTCTGGCGAAGCAGTCGCAGGATCATATCGGAGCGTTTCAACACTTTGCCCAGGTTTTTGTACGGGTTGTAAGCGACCCGTGGCCCGGGAAGCATGGCCGCCAGAAACGCGCATTCGCGGGGCGTCAGCGCGGAGGCCGGTTTACCGAAATAATACTGGGCACCCTGTCCGATACCATACACCAGGGGGCCCAGTTCCACCACATTGAGATAGAACTCGATAATACGCCCCTTGGTCAACTCCTGCTCCATGCGGTACGCCAGATAAATTTCCTTTACCTTTCGAGTGAGCGTTTTTTCACGGGAGAGAAACAGATTCTTTGCAGTCTGCTGGGTTATGGTGGAGGCACCCCGCTTGAGGCTTTTTTTCTCAAGATCATATTTTATGGCATTTTTAATGGCCTTGACGTCAAAGCCTTCGTGGCTATAGAAATTGGCATCCTCGGCCAGTATGACCGCCCACTTCATCTCGGCCGGAATGCGGGCAGAGGGGGTCCAATGGCGGTTCTTCGGCCCGACGACAAAGGGATGGTACTCCCCCTGCCAATCCTTCACCTGAATGGTGGTACCAAATTTCCGATCTGCCAGATCGGCCACCGGTGGCAGCAGCGAAAGGGAAATCGCGACAGAGGACAGATAGCCGATTAGTATCAGGAGCATGCCTACAACTGTTTTTTTCATAGGGTCATACCATCCCACAATTTATCAGATGTTGTTATGATCTTCCTCTTCTTCAGGGGTTCGTTCCCGGGGCGGCTTTGGTCGCTTTTTTGGCCGGGGCACCTCACTTGGGACGCTTGGCGGCGTGGCCACAACCGGTGGGGAACCTTTTACGATCGGTGCCTGCTGCGGCACGACCGGCACCGTTTGTTGTACGACCGGCACCGCTTGCGGCACCATAACAGGTGAAAACGGGGCTCCGTTCGCTGCTGGTGGTGGAGTCACATCCGTCGCTTCAGGATAGATTCTTCGAACCTTTGCTTTATAGCGTTCCGGCACTTCATATTCCCGGTTCGTGTAATGGGCAACCCCGGCGGCATCCTTCCAGAGATAGACCATGGCCTGCACCGGCAGAGCAAACGATATGAGGGTAAGAATGACCGCAATTTTTATCACAACCCCTCCATTTTGAGAACATATCCGTTGATTTACTTGTCAACATCCAGCATTTATGCTACATAATCTCTATAACGATGACATGTTGCAAGAGAATAGTGCGATTCTGGCTGATTTTCAAGCCTTCTTACCCCCACATGTAGGTTGTTTCTCTGTCTGGCCCGACCAAAACTTGACCCATTCCGAAGGCAGACCCCGTGACGCCTGACTGTATTGTGCAATGAAAAAACGTTTCAACAAAACCGGCCTGCTGGTCATCTGCCTCGTGGTATCCGTATTGGCACACCTGCTCCCCTTCTATGCCCTGAGACTCTTTGCAACCTATAACTTTGCCGGCCCGGTAACCGCACCCCGAGTGGTATCGGTGGATCTGGCACAATTAGCTGAACCACCAGCCGAAGAGGAGGAGCAGCAAGAGGAGGAGAAACAGAGCGAACTCCCCCCCTCTCCGGAAGAGGTAGAAAGTGAGGAGGAACTACCGGAACCGGAATCCGTTCAGACGCCACCCCAAGCTGTCGAGACCAAGCAGATAAAAAGTGCCGTTGAACCACCAAAGGTGCCCAGTTCTCCCGCCGCCAAACCACCCAAAGCAATTGCGGGGACGCCAACGACAACCATACTCAATGGCCTGCTCCCCACTAATTATGAGAAACTTACCTATCAAGTCACTATCTTCGGCTTACCAATTGGTGATGCCGAACTCGAAGCAAAACGGGAGATCGGTGAAACTACCCTCACCCTACGGGTCAAATCAAACTCAACCATATCAAACGTATTTCCGGTAGACAACACAATCGTGACCCGCCATATAAGCAACCGATACATCATGTCCACCATTAGACAGCATGAGGGCACCTACGTGAGCGATGAGGGGTTCACTATCAACCTCAAACGAAAACGGGTCACCTGGTACAACAATGTCACAGGGCGTTCACAAATAACCACGGTGCCCACCGATGAGGTGATTGACACCCTATCCGGTATCTACTACCTGCGTAACCGGCAGTTACAGGTTGGTAAGGCCGAAAAACTCCAGATTTTTGATAGCGAGGTTTTTGCCGAAGTTCCGGTGGAGATTCTCCGCCGTGAAAAAATTCGGCTCCCCAATTACACGGAAATTGATACTCTGGTGATCCGGCCAATCCAGAAAACGGCGGGCATTTTCAGACGAACCGGCGATATCCTGATCTGGATCACCGACGATGCCAACAAGGTCCCGGTAAAAATAGTCACCTCCATAGCACTCGGCACCGTCACCGCCGATCTCATTTCATCTGATGTAAAACTGCCGGAGCCGGCAGTTGTTCCCGTAATAAAAAAATAGCACCCCGAAAAAGGATAATAACATGTTAATGCAAGCGGTCATCTGGATGAATCTTGCGCTGGTTTTCTATTCATGGGCCGTCTTCAGCGGCCGAAAGCACGGCCTGCACCGAAAACACCTGATTATCTTCGGTATCGGGCTCTTCTGCGACTATCTGGGAACTCACCAAATGAGTGTTTTTGCCGCCACCTACGGGAAAGCCCCCGAATGGCACAACATCTCCGGCATCGCCTCACTGGGAGGAATGGCATTTCACTTTCTGCTGGCTCTCATCGCTTCCCTGGTTCACAAAACCGAGGCGGTGAACCGAGTCTTTCACCGGGTCAGCCTGACCATTTACACCTGTTGGTTGATCGCTTTTTTCAGCGGTGCCATCTCCGGCATGATGCGAATGAAGCACTAAATCATCCTGCTCCTTCAACACAAAGACAGCCGGAGGGGCTCCCCCACCGGCTGTCTTCTTCATCCAATTGGGCGTATGACCATACGCCCCTCCGTCATTACGGTAATTTCATTTCCGTAGGGGCACCCCCCTGTGGGTGCCCGCATTTGATTTTACCCCCATGCACGATCACCATCAAAACCGGGCGACCACGTGGGGTCGCCCCTACATAATCCTCTGTTACGGCCGGGATCAATAACTCTTGTGGGTATCCGTGGTAAAATGCATCGGCATTCCGGAGGCGGAAAAGTCGAAATGTTCCCCATGGTCCTTCATCATCAGTTTAAACGCACTCATCATATAGCGCCGCTTGAATCCATCCTCAAGGGCAACGATTTCCTGCACTTTGTTGCCATAGAACTTCATGTAGCAGGTACCCAGAGCCTGGGTAATTTCATCCATTGTCATATTTTCCGGTTCAATGATCGGCGTTACCAGATTGTATTTTGAGTAATCCCACACCCTGATGCGATCTTTCATGTCTGCATGAATGGGGGTGAACGGCATCGGCGTCACGACCGGGAACACGGCAATATCAGGATTCAGATAGATGGCCGAAGCGATGTTATTTTCGATGGAGTCCCAGGTTTCATTGGGAAAGCCGATCATAAAGGAAGCTTCCGTAATGATGCCATTCTCACGACAGAGATCAAGAGCCTGCTTGTTCTGTTCAAAATCGGTCCCTTTGTTGAGGCTGTTCAGGGTGTCCTTGTCAGCACTTTCCGCACCGATATAGATATGGATGATGCCGGCATCACGGTACTTGTGGAGAATATCGGCATCCCTGATGATGTCCTCAACCCTGGTTTCAATCAGGAGATGGACACCGAAATTACGCTCGATCAACAGGTCAAGGAACAGTTCCCACCGGTCACGGTGCTTGGTAGGATAGGCGTCAATCAGCGTGAAGAAGCCAATTTTGTAAGTGTCAATCAGATGGGCCATCTCTTCGATGACGTTCTCCGGCTTACGGCAGCGCCAGTCTTCACGCCAGAACATACGCTGGCTACAAAAGGCACATGCCATGTCACAGCCACGGGAAGTGAGGATTGAGGCCATTCTCCCCCCTGGTGCCACACGGTACTGATAATCGTCCCAGTCAAGCAGATGCCAGGCGGGGGTCAGGGAATCCAGCTCAGCGATGTGGGGTTGGTTGACATTGGAAACGACTGTGCCGTTTTCAAGAAAGGCCACCCCTTTGACACTTTTCCCCTTTCCTTCCGGAATGGCGGCCAGCAGCTGCTTCAGAGTCTGCTCCGGCTCCCCCTTCAGAATGAAATCAACATGGTTGGCGGTATCGCCGAGGATTTCGTCAAACATGAAGGTCGGGTGGGGGCCACCCAGCAGGGTAACGATTTCCGGATTCACTTCTTTCGTGACATCGAGAATTTTCAGCGCGTCGGGAACTGTTGCCGTACTGATGGCACCGGTCACCGGCAGGTAATCCAGAGTCATGACGTAATCAGGCTGAAAGCGAACAATCTCCTGCTTAATATCTTCAAAGGTAAGCCCCTTGTTCATGGCATCAAATATTTTCGCCTCATGACCCGCCTCAAGTGCGGCACCGGCCAGATAGGCCAGGTGCAGGGGGGGCCAGTTACCAACAACCTGAACGCCCCAGCAGTGATAGGGTGCTGTTACAAACAAAATTTTGCTCATCTGGTACTCCTTTCTGTAATGCAAAGATTGGCTATTGTACTGGTATGCATTTTAACAGGTCATGGTAAGGGAACGATAAGGGAATTGTAAAGATTTGGTAAAGAATGCTATGGAAGCTGAAACCAGACCCGGGTGCCCTCCACACCACTTTCAAAGCCGACCGTCCCGCCGTGGGCCTCAATCAGCTCTTTAACGATGGCCAGCCCGATCCCTGCCCCTCCCGCATCACGGGAACGGGAGCGGGAACGATCCGCCCGGAAAAAACGTTCAAAGATGAACGGAATATCCTGTTCTGAAACAATTGCACCACTGTTGATAAAGGCGGTCGTAATGCCGTCGTTCTTCCGCTCGGTTATAATACGCACCACTCCACCAACTGGAGTATACTTCCAGGCATTGTCGGCCAGATTACGTATGGCCTGTAGCAATTTATCCCGGTCTGCCATCACCCGGTCGGTGCCATCCCCCAGAGACCACTGCACCTCGATGCCCTTTTCCTGATAATTGGGACGGTACAAATCCATGATCTGGCCGAGCAGTTCATGGAGAGACAGCTCCTGACGATCAAGAAACACCTTGGCGGCATCGGCCTTGGCCAATTGTTGCAGATCCTCCACCAGGTTGACCAGCCGCAGTACCTCCTGTTCCAGCATGCGAAAGGTTTCCGGTGATGGAGGGATCACCTCATCGCTGAGCCCCTCCAGGTACCCCCGGAGATTGGTCAAGGGGGTCCGCAGTTCGTGAGCGATGTCGGCCACCATGTTTTTGCGAAGTTTTTCAATTTTTTCGAGGTTTTCCGCCATATGGTTGAAGGCATCGGCCAACTGCCCCACCTCATAGCGGGACACCACATTGACCCGCTCCGAATAGTTGCCATCGGCCACCTGCCGGGTGATGGCGGTGATCTGAAAGAGTGGGCGGAGTACCCAGCGGGTCAGCAGATAGGTCAACACCAGGGTCAGCCCCAGCGTGGCAAGGGCACCCCACACCATGGTGTGATGGATGTCGTCCAGAAACAACCGGTGGAGTTCAACCGGAGCAATATGGTACCGCTCTCCCAACAGGCGAAGATAGTCCGCGGCCCGCTGGTCCATAGTGTGCCACACCATCAGGGATATCACTGTGAAGACCGGCACAATATGACCGATCAGCAGCTTCCAGAGCAGTCGCTGCCTCATTATTCCCCCACTTCTCCCGGCGCGTCACTAAACCGGTAGCCATAGCCCCGTACGGTCTGGATAAACCGGGGACGGGTGGTATCATCCCCTATTTTCTGCCGCAGCTTGCCGATATGCACATCGATCACCCGATCAATGACAACCTCACCGTTCCGATAGCAGTGGTCGAGCAGCTCCTCCCGGGAAAAGGCTTTCCCGGGAGCCCCCATGAGTGCCTGTAATAGTTTGTATTCCGAAAGGGTTAACGACACCGGCGCGCCATCACGGGTGACCGTATGTTTCACCTGATCCAGCTCAAGACCGCCCGAAGAGATGACCGGCGATGGCGGCACCGACCGTGCCCTGCTGCGACGAAGAATAGCCTTCACCCGCTCCACCAGTTCACGGGGACTGAACGGCTTAATCACATAATCATCGGCTCCCATGGCCAGGCCGGCCACCCGGTCTACCTCTTCCTCACGGGCCGTCAACATCAGCACCGGCACATCGGACACCTTCCGGAGGGAACGGCAGATTTCCCACCCATCCACATTCGGCAGCATCACATCCAAAATCACAAAAACCGGAGCACAGCCATCGGCAGCACGAAGAGCCTCCCCCCCGTCATGAACCACCACGGTGCCAAACCCCTCCCGCTCCAGATAGGTCGCAACCAGAGCGGCGGTGTTGCGATCATCTTCTATGATTAATACGGTACCCTGGGTACCGCCTGGCTGAGACATACCACGCTCCATACTAATTACTTCCGAAACTTCATCTTCACTTCATCAATTTTCGAAGGAATCTTCCCCAGAATACCGATACCCAGCTTTCTCATGACAAAATTGCTACTCATAAACAGCTTGGTAATGCCCATGAGATAATCCCGTTTAAAGCCGGCCTCCATGGTCATAAAGTCCATGATTTTACCCATATAGAAGCGACGATAGCAGTCGGCAAGGGCCACATCAACCTGTAGTGTGCTCATTCTCCGGGGTTCGAGCACCGGATCCACCAGATTGAATTTCCGGTAATCATGCTCCCGAACAAGTGCGGCCTCCTCCCCGTATCCGGTGGCCGACGGCCAGGGGGTGTAGCTGAAAAAGTTGGCGATATCCGGATTAAGCTGCTGCACCAGCTGCATGGTTTTCTTGATACTCTCCGGGGTTTCTCCCGGAAAACCGAGTATGAAAGAGGCTTCCGAAACAATCCCGTGATCGCGAAGAGCATCAAACACCGGAACCATATCCTCAACAGCAACGCCTTTTTTCACGGCATCCAGAGTCGCCTGATCGGCGGTCTCAATACCGAGTGACACGTAAATAATACCGGCTTTCCGGTATTTCTCCATAATATCACGATCCCGCAGAATATCGGCGGCTCTGGTTTCCATCAACAGATGTACCGGAAGGTTTTTCTCAATAATGGCATCAAGCAGCGCTTCCCACCGTAGCCGGTCACGGGTCGGGTACTCATCAGTAATCATCAGCACATTCACCCCGTGGGTGACATACAGATATTCCAGTTCAGCGGCCACGCCATAGGGATCACGGGCACGCCAACAGTTATTCCAGAATTTTCGCTGGGAACAGAAGGTACACTCCTGATCGCACCCCCGTGAGGTACTGATGGAACCGAGACGGGAGCCCGGAATGGCCAGACAGTAATAGTCACTCCACTCCAGCAGATCCCACCCCATGGGCAGTCCATCCAGACGTTCCATGAGGGGACGTCGCCCCGTCGTTACAATGCGGTGCTCCCTACGGAAAGCCAGCCCGGGAACCGTTGCCGGATCCCCTCCCGCTTCCAGAACCTCCAGTAACTGCCGAAGGGTGATTTCCCCCTCGCCAATGACCACGTAATCGACATAAGACGAGCTATTTAAAATCTCTTCATACATGCACGTCGGATGAACGCCCCCAAGCATGGTCACGCTCTCCGGCCTGACGTTCTTTGCCAGTTCAAGAGTCTTGAGTGCATCATGAATCGTCGAGGTCATGGCAGAACAGGCCACATAATCTGCCGCTGCAGCGAACAGGTGTGCCTCGATTTCCCGATAGCCATGCCCCTTTGACACCGCGTCATATATCTCGGCAGTGACGCCGGACTGACGGGCGGCACCGGCCAGATAGACCAAACCGAGGGGAATCCAGCGACCGGCGATCTCATCCACGCCACTATGGTACGGGGGGGTGATAAAAAGAATTTTCTTTAAATGGG
>CAIRBT010000017.1 GCA_903876875.1 uncultured Geobacteraceae bacterium | reverse complement strand
CGCGAGGGATATTGGTGGCCGGGTTGGCAGAAAAATCATCATGAACAGTACTACCGGTGTGATTCTTGTGGGAAAGGGAAGAAGCACCGGATCCGCAGGCTGAAAACCGCTTGGTGTCTCTGCAAAGGATCATACTATGCTGATTGAAAATAATGTTGCAGTTCTTCGAGCCCAAAAAGATTGGGAACGCACGTTTGATGCTGTGCCGGAGCTGATTATGATTCTCGACTCCCGGCACACGATTCAGCGGGTGAACCGGAAGATGGCAGAGTGCTGCGGTGTACCGGCTGCGGAACTGGTCGGGCGAAAATGTCATGAGGTGATCCACGGGCTCCCGGAAGCGTCTTCCGGGTGTGCAGTCAGCTGTGGTGTGACCGGCAGCACCGTGTTCATACGGGAAATTAAGGGGGAGCTCTTTAACGGTATCTTCGAAGTAACCGTTTCGCCACTTTCCGATGAAGATGAAGAGGTCTCTGCATACGTGCATGTTATGCGGGATATCACCGAACAGAGAAAACCGAACTTCTGGTTCAACAACGTCTTAAATATCGTGACACCGCATTAGATTCCGGTGTTGTTGAGCTGATGCAGGAGGCGCTGGATGTCTGTGCCCTCCTGACGGATAGTCCTGTAGGTGCCCTCTATCTGGTGGATGAAGTACAGCAGAGTTTTACTCTGCAGGCCATTGCCTCCAAAGGGCATCCGCTGTTTCATCGTGCGGACGATGAAGCCAGCATCCCCTTTGTTGATTCTGGCGCCTGGTCGGTAAGTATCAATAGCCGAGATCCTTTCATTGATAATGATACAACTGTTCATGGGGAGAGGACAGGTGTCTTTCCCGGACTTGTGGCGGCAAATTATCCGTTACTGCGTAAATTAACGGTGCCGATTGTGGTCAACGACACGGTGGTGCTTATTATTGGTGTGGCCAATAAACATCTTCCGTATACGCCCCACGATGTCTATCTGGTCAAGCAGTTCATCACCTTTGCCTCTGAGGTTATCGAACGTAAAAAAACCATGAATGCTCTCAAGGAGAGTGAGGAAAAACATCGAAAACTTGCCAATGAACAGCGTATCATTCTCAACTCTACCTCGGTCGGCATTACCTTTGTAAAACATAAAAATGTGGTGTGGGCTAACCGGGCATTCGATGAGCTGTTCGGCTATGACATCGGTTCTACCCGTGGTCTTGAGGTGGAAAAACTCTACGCCGACTCGGAAAACTGTAGGGTTGTTGGAAACTCCGGCTCCGTTTCTCTGGTCACCGGTAGTGTCTATTCCCATGATTTTCTCATGAAAAAGCGTGATGGAGCAACGATTTGGTGTGAATTGGTTGGCCATGAAGTGAATCCGGAAAACCCGGAAGAGGGTTCCATCTGGAATTTCCTTGATATTACGGAGCGAAAACGGGCAGCTGAGGAGCGTAAAAAGCTTGAGGAATAGTTCAGAAATACCCAGAAACTGGAGAGTCTGGGGGTTTTGGCGGGGGGCATTGCCCATGACTTTAATAATATCCTGACGGTTATTCTCGGCCATTGCTACATTGTGAAGGATGATTATGATTCGGGTATGACGGTTAATGAGCATGTGGGGATGATTGAGTCTGCTGCCAACCGTGCCGCAGACCTCTGTCGGCAGATGCTGGCCTATGCGGGGCGGAGTTCACAGGTACACTCAAAGGTAAATCTCTGGCTGCTGGTTGAAGAGGTGGCTACGATGCTGACCTCGGCAATTAAAAAGAACGTATCTATTCATCTTGATGTTAGGCGTGATGTACCGGAGGTTACGGGAGAAAGCAGTCAGATTCAGCAGGTTATTATGAATCTGATTATCAATGCGTCAGAAGCGATTGGTGATCTGTATGGCACTGTTACCGTCAGCCTTGATAAAATAGTGGTCGCCCCGTCTACGAGCTGTGTTGATTTTATGGATACGGATATTGCTGAGGGGGAGTATGCCCGACTGGTGGTGTCGGATACCGGTTGCGGCTTTGATGACACGGTTAAAATGCGTATCTTTGAGCCTTTTTTTACCACCAAATTTGCCGGTCGAGGTCTCGGTATGTCTGCGGTACTCGGCATTATCAACTCCCATGGTGGCGCATTGCAGGTGCAAAGTGTACCCTTGGTCGGTTCTACCTTTACCGTATTACTGCCGCTGCCGAAAGATTCCTACACCGCAAGTCAAATGCAAAACAGTGAGTTATATCTGGAAGCAATCTCCATAGGTACTATATTGCTGGTGGATGATGAAGAAGAATTGCTTTCAATCGGTTCGGCACTCTTAAATGCCATGGGCTATACGGTCATAACTGCGGTAAATGGTCGCGATGCCGTGGAGCAGTATCGGCAGCGACCACGGGAGATAGATGCGATTCTCCTTGATCTGATTATGCCGGAAATGGGAGGGGTGGAGACCTACCATGCTCTGAGAACTATTGATCCGGAGCAGCGGATTGTTATCTGTAGCGGGTATGACGCCGATGCGGCTCACGAGATAACCTCACAGGATAGCAATGCCCTGTTTTTAAATAAACCCTACGATCCGGTGAAATTGCGACGGGTCCTTCAAAAATAGGAAAGTCTTAATGGTGAAATAGTCATTTCAATGACGGTTATCAGGGTAAACAGCAGATAACAGAGGATGGCAACCCTGGTTAAATAGCTGCCGGTCTCGGGAACTGTGTTACTGAGACTGTGTGTGGGGGGAAATGAGTTGATGACTCCGGCTGAAATTCCGGTAACCGCACCGATGAAAAGGAGTGCATACAGTCCGTAGCCGATATAATAGTACTCCTTTTGAAGCAGGCAAAAGGGGCAGTGGTGGCTTGGCATTTCGTAAAAGTAGAGGCCGATAAAAGAGATGATTGAGGCGATGGCAACAGGGAAAGTTACTGCCGCGGCCACGGAGAAAAAACGGCCATGGCGTCCTGTGCGTAAAAAAATGATTCCACTGCCAGTTGTCAGTACCATACTGGTGAAAAATACCGCCTGCATGAGACCGGCAGGGAGTGACGTCAGGTCGCCGCTGAGGGTAGGGGAGTCATGGCTGAACAGGCTGCCGCAGCAGGAGGTTATTACGTCCGGTTTAACCCCGGAGAAGTAGCTGAAGAGCAGAAAACATTCCAGCAGTAGCAAAGGTATCATCAGGGTGAGGAAAAGATATTTTAGGCGTATCAGTGGCGAGTCATAGGCCCGGGTGTCAAGGTGGTTTATGATAAGCCAGACTCCGGCACAGAGGGCATTGACTACCTTGAGGAGCAGGGCCGGATAGCCGAAAGCATTGACCGCCAGGGTGCCTGCGGCGCACATGGCACCGGTAAACAGTGGATGAAGTTCTTCGGCCGTAAAGAGAAAGAGAGCCAGTGACAGCAGCTCAAGGGGGAAGAGGTAGCTAATAATCGACGAAATCAGGCTGGTCTTTTTCTCAAGATCAAGCTGATCTTCACTGCCGGAGGTGGGATCCCACCGTTCATAGATCCCCATGGCATGAAATGCTGCTGTCAGTGAAAATCCGGTCACTACCAGCGAAATCAGCAGCAGAGCCAGGGTTGCAGGACGCAGGATCACCGGTTGCTCCCCTGCTCACAAATCACACCGTCACGCAACTCCACGACCCGATCTCTCTGAACAGAGTCGGTAACAATCGGATCATGACTGGCAATCAACACTGTTTTCCCCTCCTGTTTCAACCGGAACACAATCTCCATAAATTCATGGGATAGTTTGGAATCAAGATGAGCCGTCGGTTCATCGGCAATAAGTATGGTCGGGTTATTAATTAATGCCCGTGCAATAGCCACCCGTTGAGCTTCCCCGCCTGACAACAGATCCACCCGTCGGTGAGCATGACGTACCACGGCGAACTGTTCCAGGAGGAGCAGTGCCCGCTCTCTCACCTTCGAGAGCCGTTCCCCGGTTGTATAGGCTGGCAGCATGACATTTTCAAGCACCGAAATTCCGGTAATCAGATTGCACTGCTGGAAAATAAAACCGAAAGTTGTGCGACGGATGGTGGTCAAAAAACGCTCCGGAAGCCCTGTTATTTCCAGAGGTGCCGATTCATCCTTTTGAAACGGGAACTGTTCTGCCATGCCATGGAGGTGTATTCTGCCCGAGGTGGGGCGTACCATGCAGCCGATCAGAGTCAGTAATGAAGTCTTTCCCGAGCCGCTTGGCCCTTTAAATACGGTAATCTGACGAGCAGGAAGTTCAACTGTTACATCATGTACGGCAGTGTATTCTCCCGGTTTGCTGAGTGAATATGTTTTCGTAACATTGTTCAGTGTTATCATGTCATGACCTCATGGCGGCATCGGGATCCATGGTTGCCGTTCGCCAGTTGGGTATGATGGTTGCCGTTATGTATGGTACGACGGTGAAGAAAAAAAGTACCAGCAGTTGTGATATATCGACGACCGGTACCAACTGGAACTGGGGGTAGAGGATTGACCACCCTTTGAGAACCGGGGAGAAAAAAGGTGCTGAGAAAAAGAATACATGGCAATAGGCAGCAATGACCCCGCAAAGAAACGCCGGCAGAGAGATGGCACACCCTTCCCAGAATTTCAAGAGCAGCACATCGGAGGTATCCCAGCCGATTGACTTCAGGATGCCGATCTCTTTTCGTTCTTCGGCGGAAAGACCGGTTGCTCTGTCCCAGGCAAAAATAATAAAAGACAGCACCGCTGACAGGAGAACCAGGAGAATCATACCGCCACGCCAGTCAAAAATAGATTGGTACGTTCTTTGAATTTCACTTTTCAATATGGGGCGTGAATCGGCATAGAGAGCGGCTATCTTGGCGGCAACCATGGGGAGTTCTTTCCTGTTGGTTACCGTAACAGCCAGATCGGTGAACTTTCCCTGTGGAAAATTAAAGAGAGTATGGAAGTCACTGGGAGTGAGGATAATCAGATCAGCTGCCATTAAATCGGATGTGCCGGGAAAAATGGCACCGACCTCCAGTAATAATGGCTCTGTCCCGGGGGAACGGAGTGGAAATAGTTCCCCCGCATGTATCTTACGGCTCCGTGCAACCCCGGAACCGATTGCGGCAATGCCATCCTTCACCGTTGGCTTGTCGGAGGCAATGACAGTGTAATTAGCACCGTTCCATGAGTCAAAATAGTATCCCCAGAGCCGTGGTTCTACGTGGGCTACGCCTCTGATGGCAGCAATGCCCGCTCCGTAATTTTCAGGTATCAGATCCTGTCTCCCGGCAACCAGCCGTTGGACTACCAGATCGGGAGCATCCTCCAGCAAACGTGCGGCTTCGCGCTTCAAAGCGGACACAAAAAAAAGCAGCGACGCCAGAACAAAGATGAGCAAGCAATACATCGTCAGCAGGGATAGATTTCTTCCCGCCCGACGACCCAGTGAAGAGAGTGCAAAATCAAGAATATTCCGGTGACGTTCGCGCGTAGTAATCATGGTGTATGCGTGGGAGCGTGGGGAAGTATCAGAGATCCGGAGGGAAAGAAATCAAGTGCTGCTGGATGTTCCTGAAATGGCGAGTGGCGGTCTGCCAGTGAAGGATGGCGGGTATGACGCGCTTCGGTAGCCAGGCAAAGATCGGTGAGCTTGAGTGCGGCAAGTGCCTGCGGGGGGCGATTTTCCGGATGAAGTGACATCCGTTGACGGTACTCTGCATGGAGGGGAAGCAGAGTAACGACGCTTACTCCCATCAGAATAGTCATCAAAAAACGGGATGAACTTCGCATCTCAATCTGCTCCAGTTACCGGCTTTTTCGCTTGTGCACCTATTTAATACTGAGAGGGGTCACCTCAGCGAAACGGATAATCCGCTTCCCCTTATGATCCATTTTGAAAGCTCGTGCATCCTTCTCGGTGCGAAAGGGTACCAACTCCTGTCCCATGGGGCCGGAGACGTCGCTGCCGATAACGTAGTAAGCGGTTTTTGCATCAAGGGGGGTTAGTGAATAGTAATCTTTAACCGTGAGCGTGATAATATCCGCCTGCTGTTTTCCCGGTGTATAGCGTGTCGTATTAAAGTAATGGTTGAACATATCTTTGGGGCCATCATAGTAACTGAGGGTGCCATCCTTGAAACGGGCAGTTGATGCCCATTCCGGGTACTTTGCCACAAACATGCCGCACACGGCACATTTGGCTGTTGCCGGAACGGGAGACGCCCCCTTGTCTGCGGCCAAAAGAGTGGTCGTCCAGAACAAGGCGATCGTAAGACAGAGCGTAGTTATGTTCTTCATGAAAACATCCTTTAATCAATACGTTCAACAGTAATACCGAACAGGAGATCATTACTGTCTGCCAACAACGTCAGTGAAAGATCGTTGAAATGAAATATATAGGGGGAAATACGCGAGAAACCTGCTCGTTCAGCCCGCTGCTGTCCGTCAACAAGAGCCATGCCGGGGACTATTCCATACATGCTGGTGGAACGGTTTCTCGTGGTGATTTTCCTGATTTTATTATTAAAACCGTAACCGATGGTTACGTCGATGGCGTCGAAGCTTCGTTCATAACCTTTAAGACAGGGTTCTTCAACTGCCGTAGCCGACCCTATCTGACGATAATCAACCGTTGAGTATAATTCAATGCCGAATACGTTTGACTGCTCTCCCTGTCGTTTCTGGAGCTGGTTTGTTGCACAGCCGGAAACAAGCATACATGATGACAAGAGAGCTGTAAGGAGTAATCTCACGAGAAACTACTTGTTTACCGGGAAATCGGCTTCACGCCATCCAGCAATACCTGCCGGGTAACGGTAAACCTGTTTATAGCCATTTTCAACAAGTATCTTGGCACCCAGGTGGCTTCTGCGGCATGCTACAAAACCGCAGTAGACTACAACGGTCTGTTCTTTGTCACTGCCGGCAGCCAGTAAGATGCCATTCTTGTCAGCCGGTGTGAGGTCTTTTTCTGATTTTGGCATGGTACCACTGACCGCCGAAGGGAGCGTGCCAAGTTGCTTGTCATCGCGTGCTGGCAATGTACTGATGACCGTCAGCTTCTTCCCGCTATCGAGCCATTTTTTGAGCTCTTCAGTGCCAACCAACTGGTATCCCCCCTCCTTGATATCTGAGGAAAACTTGATTGCGGCCTTCTCGATTGGCATCTCAAGCCCCTTGGGCGATGTACCAATGGTGGCACAGCCGGACAGTAGGAGCGATACAAGGGAACCGAGCAGTACAGCATGTGATGTTTTCATGGAACCTCCAGATTAATGAACGGATTAGTATGATGTTGGTATGGGCATAAGTCTGGCAAATGCCCCATATTGTGCGTCAGAGCCGAGTATGTGAGAATTGAGCCATTCCACAAGAAAGTTGAGTACCTCCAACGATAAATCGGCTTTTCCTTGTTGAAAATCTTCCTTGAACTTCCGGATGGTTTTGGTGAATTTCCGGTGCTCTTCGCGATGGCTAAAAAAAAGAGGGAACTGACACTGCTCCATCCAGTATTCTTCAGAAATGAAATGATATTCTGCGTAGGTGATTAGTTCATCGAGAACGGCACGTAACTCATCAATTTCGGCACCGTAGTTGATACCATCGTGTGCCATATTAATAAGGTCGAAGAGCTGTTTATGGTGCTCGTCAAAATCCGTGATGCCGGTTTCAAAAGTTGACTGCCACTCCATTAACATGTGCATCTCCAAATCGGTGGTAACGATGGCGGAGGGTAGTCCCGGGATGGGACTGAAAAAAACAGCCACCTGGTAAACCAGATGGCTGTTGATTGGTGGGCGAAACAGGGATCGAACCTGTGACATCCAGCTTGTAAGGCTGGCGCTCTCCCAGCTGAGCTATTCGCCCTCTACATTATGGCGGGGTTGACGGGGCTCGAACCCGCGACTTCCAGCGTGACAGGCTGGCACTCTAACCAACTGAGCTACAACCCCTAAAGAAATACTTCTTCTTTTTGGTACTACTCAATAGTAACTTTGTACTCTTAAAAGTAACTAGATGCTGCGAAGCGACAAAACATATACCATGATGAGCCGAAACAAGTCAAGCTTTATTTATTAGGCTGCTTCTTTTAAATCCTGATCAAAGACGATTAGTGGTTTATCTTTGTGATAAATAACGTCTTCGTTGATAACAACTTCCTGCACGTTCAGCTGGGAGGGAACTTCGTACATAATATCCAGCATGGAGTTTTCCATAATTGCCCGCAAGCCACGGGCACCGGTATTACGTTTTAATGCTTCTTTGGCGATAGCTACCAAGGAGCCATCGGTAAAACGGAGCCGCACACTCTCAAGGTCAAAAAGTTTCTGATACTGTTTTACCAGTGAGTTTTTAGGCTCTTTGAGGATCTGAACCAGTGCCTCTTCATCGAGTTCGGTCAGGGTAGCCAACATGGGGAGCCTGCCGATAAATTCAGGGATATAACCGTATTTCAAGAGGTCTTCCGGGGTGAGGCTTTTCAACAGTTCGCCGAGCTTTTTTTCTTCGCGTTTTTTAATATCAGCACCAAAACCGAGGGTTTTCTTACCAATACGCTGCTGGATGACCGTTTCTAAGCCGGCAAATGCCCCGCCGCAGATAAACAGGATGTTGGTCGTATCAACCTTCATGAATTCCTGCTGCGGATGCTTTCTTCCCCCCTTGGGAGGGATGCTGGCAATGGTACCCTCAATAATCTTGAGGAGTGCCTGCTGAACCCCTTCACCGGACACATCTCGTGTGATGGAGGGAGAATCAGATTTTCGGGCAATTTTATCGATTTCGTCGATATAGACAATGCCTTTCTGGGCGCGTTCAACATCATAATCCGATGCCTGGAGCAGGGTGAGGATGATGTTCTCAACATCTTCACCCACATAGCCGGCCTCCGTCAGATTGGTGGCATCTGCCATGGCAAAGGGAACTTTCAGAATCCGTGCCAGGGTTTGAGCAAGAAGAGTTTTACCCGAACCGGTGGGGCCGAGCAGCAGAATATTGCTTTTTTGCATCTCAACTTCACCCGGTTTGTTACCGGATTCAATCCGCTTGTAATGATTGTATACCGCCACGGAAAGAACTTTTTTCGCCATGTCCTGACCAATGACGTATTCATCAAGAATGTCTTTAATCTCACGGGGCTTCGGCAGTTTATTCAAATCCGGCCCGGTGGTTTCTTCAAGCTTTAATTCTTCAGCAATGATATCATTGCAGAGTTCGATACATTCATCGCATATGAATACGGCCGGTCCGGCAATAAGTTTTTTTACATCTTCCTGGTTTTTTCCGCAGAAAGAGCAGGTAAGGTTGTCCTGCGCTGCGTCACGACGACTCATAGTGTTGTTTCTCCGGTGTGTGGCTTGCGGGTAAAAATGGCATCAATTAAGCCGTATTCCTTAGCATCTTCCGCCGACATGAAGTAGTCACGCTCAGTATCGGCCTCGACCCGTTCCTTGGGCTGACCGGATAAATCTGCAAGAATACCGTTCAATTCATCCTTCATGCGGAGAATTTCTTTGGCGTGGATACTGATGTCAGTAGCCTGTCCCTGAAAACCACCCAGAGGTTGATGAATCATGATGCGTGAATGGCTGAGGCTGAAACGTTTGCCCTTTTCCCCGGCAGTCAACAGAACTGCTCCCATTGAGGCCGCCTGTCCAACACAAATTGTAGAAACCGGTGCCTTGATGTATCTCATGGTGTCAAAAATAGCCATGCCTGCGGTAACTACTCCGCCGGGTGAGTTTATATAGAGGTGAATATCCTTGTCAGGATCTTCCGCCTCAAGGAACAGCAGTTGGGCAATAATGAGGTTGGCCACATTGTCATCTATGCCGCCGCCAAGAAAGATGATTCTTTCCTTAAGCATGCGGGAGTAGATGTCATACGCCCGTTCACCCCTGCCACTCTGTTCAACAACCATTGGGATATACATTGGTGAATCTCCTTACGCTGCTTTGAGCTGCTCTGCACTTACTTCGGTTATCTCTGCGCGCTCAATAAGGCAGGAGATTGCTTTGTTTTCTTTAATCTCAGCAGTTATGGACTGTTTCGCCTGATTGTTTGAGCCGTAATACGTCTTGATGCGGTCGAGCATTTCCGGATTACCTGCGGCAATCTTTTCGTACTGCTCTGCAAGATCGTCGTCACTTACCGTAATATTTTCCTTTTCAACCAGTGCCACCAGCAGTAAGCCACCTTTCACCTTATTAATGGCATCTTCTCGGAAGCGGGCACGGAAACCATCAGCATCAAGCCCCATCATTTCCAGCGACATCTTTTGGCTTTTAAGTCTTGTTTTCAGGTTTTCAAACATATGATCTAATTGACGGTTAATCATTGATTCTGGAACATCCAGCGGATTTTTCTCAATCAGTGCCTGAATTATCCGATCTTTCAGGTCATTGTCGATACGATCCTGCTCATATTTTTCGTGGTATTCAGACATTTTAGTGCGAAGCTCATCAATGGTTTCATATTCGCCAAGCTGCTGAGCGAAATCATCATCAAGATCCGGCAGTTCCTTTCGCTTGATATCGGTGACCGTTACCGTAAAAATTCCCCGTTTAACCGGTTCCTCTTCTTCACCCTCTTCAGCGGGCAGATCAAGGGTGAACTCTTTTGTCTCCCCCGCTTTCATGCCAAGCAGTTGTTCTTCAAGACCGGCAATAAGTTTTTTACCACCGATTTCAACGGTGGTCTCCTGTTCGCCACTGGTTTCTTCCGGATCACCTTCAACAGCTATGGAATAGGTAACAGAGACAGAGTGGCCTGTTTCAATCACTGCATCGTCTTCAAGCGGAATCATTTGAGCCATATTTTCCTGCATCTGGGTCAGTTCTGCGGTGATCGACTCCGGTTTTGCCTCAAAAATTTCTTTTTTAGCTACCAGACCGGTGTAGTCATTCAAGAGTATTTGCGGCATAATTTCTACCAGGGCGGTATATTTGAAGGGCTGTCCAGCTTCAAGCAACTCGGTCTCAATGACCGGAGCTTCGAGAGGCTCGATTTTATGCTCATCCAATGCCTTATAAAGTGTCTGCTGAAACAGACGGCGCATCACATCATTGCGCATGGCATCGGCGTAGGTGCGCTTAATAAGCTGCAGGGGAGCTTTGCCGGGGCGGAACCCCTGTAGTTTTGCTTTCTTTTGAATGGCTGAAAAAGCCTTTTCTATTTCTTCATTTACCAGCTCAACAGGAACTTCAATGGATACTTTTTTCTGAACCGTGCTCACTGTTTCGACGTTAACCTGCATAGTAGTTGTCCTCTTCTATGGTGAAATTAATGTTTGCATCTGAAATTCGTGGATCAAACATCGGAATGTATGGATGGTGCGAGAGAGGAGACTTGAACTCCTATACCTTACGGTGCCAGATCCTAAGTCTGGTGCGTCTGCCAATTCCGCCACTCTCGCAACTGCTTTGAACCACGAAACGATTGTTCGTGGTTACGATCCCCAAAGGGGTAAAGATTCATGACAATAAGTGATATTCGAAAATAGGTCAAGATATTATTGACTGTTTTCTTGAAGAATTGGTGTATACAGTCTGCTGTTAGCTGTCCAATGCCATGAATTGAGACTCCGGGAGGTCGGGACGCATTATGGAGATATCACTCAGTGATCGAACGTGGGTAGAAAAAAATGTTATAAAAAACGGCGATATGTTGCTTTATGGTAATCTGCCCGATGAGATGGAGAGTCTGCCGTCGGAGCACCTTTGGCAGGAATTCAGAAGAATTGGTGAACTCTATCTTGGGGCGGGACAATCCCGTACCCGGTTAATTCATGCTCTGGTGGATGAGCTAATTGAAACCTTAACCGCCCGTGATCGTAGATATGGGTACCCGCCTCCCTACTGCCATAAAGGGTGTGGTAACTGCTGCCATGAGGTGGTGTACTGCACTTCAGAGGAGGCTGGTGGCATACGGGAGTATTGCAGTGCGGAGGGTATTTTCCTTGATTACGAGAAGCTGCGCCGTCAACTTGAGTACGTTGAATGTGATAGTTCGTTGGATCATACCGGTGTCACCACCTGGAACGACCAGCACATTGATGGTCAATCATGCATTTTCTTACATAAAACAGAAAAAACATGTACTATCTGGCCGGTACGTCCATTGGTCTGCCGGGTACACCTTGCTGAAGAAACAAGCGTACACTGTACGCCGCATAATGGGGTTGAAAATCCCCAAGCACGGGGGATTAATTATATTGAACTCAGCTTTATTCTGACGGTTGTGTTCACCATCCATCGGGATTCCATCAAAAAAACCATGGGGAGGTTGTTGCTCCTTGAGTCAAAAATATGATTAAAATAATTACGCTGTAACTTATCCTCCGGCCAGTTTGACCTTGAAACCGCGGGTCACTAATTCTGCCTGCAGGGTATCGCGGTGATCACCCTGAATCTCGATGACCCCCTCCTTGACCGTACCGCCACAGCCGCATTTTTTCTTGAGCACTCCCGCCAGCTCTTTTAACTCCGTTGGCGGCAGAGGAACCCCATTGATAACAATGACGGTGCCGCCGCCGCGCCCCTTGACTTCGCGGCGCAGACGTACAAAGCCGTCACCTTTAACAGGTGCGGCCTGCTGTGAAGGAGTTGCCTGTTTAATTCGCCCACTTTCCGTCGAATAAACCGTTCTGTAATCTGAGTTATTTTTCATTTTCCCCAATCCCGTGCATATCTGAAGTCCCGGTCGATGGTCCGGTTGGAAACTTTCGCAATCACCGGAAGACGGCGTTTGAAATGTGAATTGCGGATCTTCTGATACAGTGAATCGACGAACTGACCATCAAAACCGGCGGACAGCAGCTCCTGTCTGGTGAGACGCAGGTCTACCATACGATAGAGCAGTTCATCGGCTTCCCGGTAGGTGAAGCCCAACTCCTCCTCATCGGTTTGACCGGCCCAGAGGTCGGCTGATGGTTTCTTTTCGATGACGGCTGCAGGAACCCCCATGGCTTCTGAAAGTTGCCATACCTGACTTTTGTACAGGTCTCCGATCGGATTGAGAGCTGACGCCATATCGCCGTACAGGGTGCCATAGCCGAGCAGCAGTTCGGTTTTGTTGCTGGTACCAAGCACCAGTCCACGCAACAGAGCCGAATGATCGAAGAGGATCGTCATTCGTTCACGAGCCATCTTGTTCCCCCGGCGCATGTTATCCGCATCGGGAAACATCTGGAAATAAGCGTCTACCATGGCGGTGATCGGTACCACCGAATAGTTGATACCGCAGGCTTCGGCAACCAGCCGGGCATGGGTTTCACTCTCCGGGTTGCTGGTTTTATAGGGCATACAGATGGCGTGTACATGGTCAGGCCCCAACGCTTCAGCCGCGATAAAGGCAACCAGTGCTGAATCAATGCCGCCAGACAGCCCCAGAACCGCATCGGTTACTCCCACTTTATGCACTTCATCGCGGACAAAACCGACCAGTAATTTCCGTAATAACTCCGTATTGGCAATAAGTCCGGCCATTAGTGCCCCCTTTCCTGTGTGATGCGTGAAAGTTCCTGCATGGTCACAAAGAGATTTTCATCACGTATCATGGGGGAGAAAATGCGTTCTCGTCGCAGTGCCCCCTCGTCAACCATCACAGAACGTGACTCCGGCTCAAACAGTTTGCACCGACTGGTCGATTCACCGGAAGGAGCGATGTATTCTGATCCCCCCCAGAAATTGACGCCATCTTCAAAGCCGACCCGATTGCAGTACAACACCCGGCAGTTCAGAAACAGTGCGGTGGTGGAGACCAGTTTCTGCCAGGCGGCAGCAGAACCAAGGGTTTCTCCGTCAATGCCCCGTGCCGGGCTGCTTGAAAGGCAGAGCAGGGTGGTGGCACCATCCATGGCAAGGATATAGGAGGCGGAAAGATGCCACATATCCTCACAGATGACCATGCCGAACCGGCCGAATTTACTGTCAAAGGCACGGAATGACGAACCGTGGGCAAGATAGCGCTGCTCATCGAACAGGCCATAGGTCGGCAGGTACACCTTACGGTGCAGATGTCGTATGGCTCCATCCTCAAGGTAGAGTGCGGAGTTATAAAAAAGGTAATCGGTGGTTTCCTCAACAAAACCGATGGCAATTGAAATTCCGTGGGAAAGCTCCATCAGTCTCAGAATCTGCGGGGAATCAAGGCGAAGCGCCACTTCCGGTACCAAGTCTTTCAGAAAATAACCGGTGAGTGCCAGTTCGGGGAATATTATAAGATCCGCACCCGCTGCCGTGGCAGTGACTATCTCCTTTTCTGCAAGAGCCAGGTTGTCGGCGAGACAGCCGAGTTTCGGTTTTATTTGTGCCAGTACTGCGGTAAAATCCATGGAATAGTTTCTCCTGTCAGTTAATGGAACTGACTATCGTTGTCTGTTCCCGAGCGGGCTAGGAGTCTGTCGGACTTAGGGAATCGTCGCGAAAATTCGGCTGGGCGAGAGCAGATTTCGACGATTTTGAAGGTCAATAGTCGTTCTATTGACCGAAAAAGCGGTGAAATACGATCCGTTCAGACGGATTTGCAGCAGATTTCTCCTAAGTCCGACAGGCTCCTAGTACGCCAGATCGAAGGCGTTTTTAATGTGTTCAATGGTGAAGCGTATGTCAGTATGCAGTAAAATGGCAATCACGTCAAACCGTGCGTTACTGTCCATCTTGCGATTTTTTGATAACCAGGTAAGGGCAGCCTTGGATATCTGCCGCTGTTTAAAGAGGGTGACCGCCAGTTGGGGAACCCCATAGGAGAGGTCGCGTCTGGTTTTTACCTCGATAAAAACGAAGCTCTGTGCGGCCGGATCATGGGCAATAATATCAACTTCCCCCCCTTTGCAGCGAAAATTACGCTCCACAATCCGGTAGCCGTTAGTGGCAAGGAACCTGCTTGCCACATCTTCACCCTGCTGCCCGGTAGAAATGTTTCCGGAGGAGTGAGGGGGGGCTGCCGGTTTATCACGAAATAACGGAGTCATGGCATGGTATCGAGAAAATCGGGGGTATCAAAACAGCCATCACTGTTCAAACCGCGGATTCGGTAATATTTATCCAGCTCTTCGGTAAAACGGTTCCGGTCAAGGGGCTTGATTTCAATCCCGTCACCGCTGCTTCCCCCTTCGGTGAAAAAACGTTCCGGTAGCAGGTCATCCTTTCGACTAAAACCGTTGGCACAGTTATAAAACCGCTCGGTCATCACGATCCGCTGTCCGATTTCTTTGAGTCGTTGGGGAGAGTAGGGGATACCGGTAACGGCGGTTAAAAGCTCCCCATACTCCTCGATACTGGCACCAAAAAAAGCGAATTTACACGCCACCAGCGAATCGACGGCGGCGTTGCTGTCCTCGGCGATACTGATAATACGGGCCTTACCGGAGAAGGAGAAGCGGTCCGTTGGCACCGGTTTACGGAGAATTTCATGGGAAATCGGATAGGCACGCAGATGACATCCCCCCCGGTTACTGGTACAGTAGGCCAGTGCCATGCCGTAGGCACCCCGGGGATCATAGGCCGGGAGCTCCAACGATTTGACACTCATGGAGAGTTCGGGGTGGCCAAGTTCCTCTGCCATACGCCGGGAGCCACGGGAGAGTAAGCGGCCATCCCCCCGGCAGAAGGCGATGTCCTGAAGAAGCCCAGCCATCTCTGTGGCGGTGGGATAGCTTCCCCTGATTTCTCCCCACGCCGAAATGGTGGCGGCGGCGGTGATGGTGTCCATCCCCAGTTCATTGCAGAGGTCGTTCGAGTTAATAATAGATTTCAGAGTGCTGATGTTGTTGAGGGCGCCAAAATGGGATACGCTCTCATATTCAGGCAGTGCCTTGCCGGTTGAAGAGGCTTTTTTACACTGAATGGGACAGCCGTAGCAGCCATCCTTGGTCGCTCCACAGGCATTCTTCATGGTAGGTGCCGAGTAGTTGGCCGAATGTTCAAAAAAAGTTTTGCTGAAATTGGCGGTGGGTGCCATGCGTCGCTGAGCCATCAGATCCACCAGTACCGGGGTGCCGAATTCGGCGATACCAAGGGGGCCGAAAATAACCGGTGAAGCTTTGAAAAGCCGCATGATGTCCTGCCGTGCCTTTTCAAAGAGTGGTGGATCTGCGACGAGACTTTTTTGGTCACCGTTCACAGTTATGGCTTTAAGGTTTTTGCTCCCCATAATAGCCCCCATGCCACCACGGCCGACGGAATTTCCTTCCCCCATCATGATGTTAGCAAAGAGAACGCCGTTTTCACCGGCCGGGCCGATGGCGGCGACGCTGCCGTGAGCTGAGAGTGCCTTCACGGTGGTCGGGATATCGGTTCCCCAGAGGGATGCTGCCGGAAGCAGCTCTACCTTTTCGGCGGTAATGGTCAGAATCGTTGGAATCGGGCTTTTACCGGTAATAGTAAGAATATCTATACCGGACGCTTTCAGTCGCCAGGCAAAGCGGCCACCGGCGGAACAGTCGTAAATAGTGCCGGTGAGCGGTGAACGGGAAACAACTGATAGACGGGCAGAGGTGGGGGAAGCAGTGCCACAGAGGGGGCCGACAGCAAAGATCAACGGCATGGCCGCATCGAATGGGTCAAGATGATAGGACGTCCGCATGAGGCGTACCCCCACACCCCGACCACCCAGATACTCTTCAAGGAGCGGTTGGGGAAGAGTGCTCCGTTCAAAGTTACCGGTGGTCAGATCCACCGTGAGCATTGTGCCGTGCCATCCTCCCATAGTCAGGAAAACCACCGTCGGCTGATATATGAAAGCAACTGTTCCGGTTCCTGAATCAGATAATCGGCTTCTGCCAGTTCTCTGTCAGAACCGTAGCCCCAGGCACAGCCGATGGTCGTGATGCCGGCTGCACGCCCGGCAGTAATGTCGTTGCTGCTATCGCCAATCATCAGGCATTGGTCCGGCTCTACTGCCAGTTCCTGCATTACCTGAAGCAGCGGGAGGGGGGAGGGCTTCCGTTCTGGAAAGGAATCACCTCCGCAAACCCGCACAAACAGGTGTGCCAGGCCAAGGGTCTGGAGCAACAAAGTACTTAATGCCTCATTCTTGTTGGAAATGACCGCCAGGGTGATTCCCCGTGCGGCACATCTGTCAAGGAGGGAGCTGATTCCAGGGTAGGGGAGGGTGTAATCGGCAATGTGAACTCTATTGAACTCAAGATACCGGCAGAGAGCTTCCTCAATTTCGGAGTCACTCAGGCCGGGAAGTACCCGCTCCATCAGATCCTGTGCCCCTTTGCCGACTCTCTGTCGAACAGCATCAACGGAGAGGGGGGGGAGCTTGAAACAAGCTCGCACATGGTTGACCGCCGCAGCTAAATCTGCCGCAGAATCAACCAGAGTACCATCAAGGTCAAAGAGAATCAGACGCTTCGTCATGACAAGGACGTTTTTCCCGGCTTATCCCCCTGGGGGAGTTTGATGACCGGAGCTTCAGCCGGACGATAGAGCAGGAAGGTTTTACCAAGAATTTGGGCGACCTCGGCGTGACACGCTTCGGAGAGCGCCTCCGATGCCTCATGTTTGTCAAGGAGACAGCTTTCCAGGAGCTTGACCTTCACCAGTTCGTGGTGATCAAGGGCAACATTAGTTTCTGCAACCAACGCCTCCTCAATTTCCTTCTTTCCAATCTGAATGAGCGGTTTCAGTTTATGCCCGAGGGCTCGGAGGTGACGTTTCTGTTTTCCAGTCAGCATAGGGGGGAGAACTCCTGATAATGGGTGGTTAATTTCAAAGATGGTATAGCATACGGCTCACCGGCTGGCAAATTATTCCCCGTTGCCGAGAGAAGAGAGCAGTTTCTCCAGTTCGGCTACCGATGTCACAGCAGGGTAACAGCACCCCGGAACACAGATGGTCAGCGACAGGGGGGCGACTGACGGTTCGGAGCGGATACTCAGGTCAGCAAACCGATGCCGATGGATGAGCGAGTTGAGCTGAACCGCCTCCGGTGATTCGATGTCCCCCTGAAAGGTCGCCATGGTCGGTTCACTGTTCAGGCGGGATAACAGCGAAAGTGCTTCCAGATGTGCTAATGGGTTTTGCTCCAGATCCCCGGCTACCTCTCCCAGAGCTGCCAGAGCTGCTTCAAGCAGTTCGGGACGGTCACTTATCAGGGCGAGCCTCCGGAGCAGGTGGGCGGTGCGGCCAAAAGCAGAGGGGGTTACGCCGTCATGGTCAGAGCTGACCCGCAGGGGCATCTGCTCTGCATCACTGCCGATAAGGGTGAAGCGTCCCGTCTGGGGATCCCGGAACAGACGCAGCAGGTCGCTGGCCAACTCTTCTGCCGTGGTGAACCAGGCCGGATCGAGTGTTGCCTCAAACAGGTCAAGAATGCCGGAGGCCAGAAAGGCATAATCTTCGAGGAATGCTGGTACTTCGGCACCACCGTTCAGGTAGCAACGGAGCAATCTGCCGTCACTGCGTCGCAGGTTATTCAGAATGAACGTAGCCGCTTCTGCGGCGATGGTACAATAGTTCTGTTCGTGCCAGATGGCACCGGCGGTAGCCAAGGCACCGATCATCAGGCCGTTCCAAGAGGTGATAATCTTGTCGTCCCGCAGGGGATGAATGCGTGTTGCCCGCCTGGCGAGCAGCGTAGTACGGGCTACCTCTAAAAACCTCACCGTTGCGGTAACATCGAGATTATTCCGGTGACAGAACGTGTCGAATTGTAGTGGGGTGGTCAGGATATTCATCCCCTCAAAATTACCCTCAGTTGTTACGCCGTAATACTGACAGGGGAGTTCGCTGTCGGTACCAAGGCACTCAGCAATTTCCTGCTGATGCCAAAGATAGAATTTTCCTTCTATTCCCTCTGAATCTGCATCAAGTGCCGAGAAAAACGCCCCCTGCGGTGACCGTAATTCTCGGAGACAAAAGCTGAAAATTTCTTCGGTCATGGTGCGGAAACCCTCTTCACCGGTGACCAGAAAAGCCTTTGTAGTTACCCGTGCCAGCATTGCCTGATCGTAGAGCATTTTTTCAAAGTGTGGAGCAAACCACTGCTGATCCACCGAATAACGATGGAGTCCACCACCAAGATGATCCCAGATACCACCGGCACGCATCTTGTGCAGTGTCAGCAGAGCCATGCTCCGGGTGTCAGGTGTTGTCTGTGCAAGGAGCCATTCCAGGTAGATTGGCATCGGAAATTTGGGAGCGGTGCCAAAACCGCCATGACTCCGGTCATGGATACGCTGCAGTGTCGAACAGGCACGCTGGGCAATAGCCAGGGGATCAGGCAGGTTATCCGGTAGAGCCGGTGTGCTCCGTTCGGCCAGTGAGGACATGACGGCACGGCAGTTGTTATCTATTTTGTCCGGGTGTTGACGCCAGATGGTGGCAATATTGGCAAGCAGTTCCGAGAGGCCGCTTCTGCCTGCTGTTCCCCGGGGAGGGAGATAGGTAAACGTCATGAACGGCTGCTTATCCGGTGTCATGAAGACGTTGAGCGGCCAACCACCGCTGCCGGTCATGGTTTGAGCCACGGTCATGTAGAAATCATCAATATCGGGGCGTTCTTCACGGTCAACCTTGATGGCGATAAAATGGCGGTTCATCAGATCGGCAACGCCCTGATCCTCGAAGGATTCATGGGCCATGACGTGGCACCAGTGGCAGGTGGCATAGCCGATTGAGAGGAATATCGGCATATTCTCTTTACGGGCTTTTTGAAACGCTTCACTGCCCCACTCGTACCAGTTAACCCGGTTTTCAGCGTGTTGCAGCAGATAGGGGGAACGGGCAAATATCAGCCGGTTGAACCGTTCACCACCATCGGTCGGGAGGGTATGTTTATCAAGATCCCTGAGGGTTTGTACATACGCCCCCGTGTCACTGTGTGCAGTTGCCGTGTAATTATTTTTCATTGTTATTCACCCAACATACGTGCAAAAAAGTCGGCGGCCAGATCCCGTGGCGTTTCAGGAGGGGCGTCATCCGGGCAAATTGAGCCGCTTAACAGATGTTCCGGAATCTCACTCAGAAAGCGGCTCGGCTTTTGTACTTCCAGAGAACCGTATTTCCGGCGAGTCAGGCAACGGGAAATGGTGAGAAAACGCCGGGCACGGGTAATCCCGACATAGCAGAGGCGGCGTTCTTCGGCAACGGTCGGGTCCTCTTCCACGGAACGTTTATGTGGCAGCAGATTCTCCTCCACCCCCACCAGCCAGACATGGCTAAATTCAAGCCCCTTGCTGGAGTGGAGTGACATCAGGGTGACGGCATTGGTGCCGGCATCCTTGTCGTCTTCCGCCGGTTTATCCTCATCCATTAATGAAATTCGTTCCAGAAAGGCCGATAATGTGGCATGGGGGGTACGTGCCTCATATTCTGCCAGGGAGTTAACCACCTGTTCAATGTTTTCAATGCGCTTTCGTGCCTGGGGTGCGTCATTGAGGGTGCGGTACAGTTCGTCCTCAATACGCAGGCCATTGAAGAGGGCATTGACCTGGGCTCCCATGTTATGGAAGGTAAATCCGGCGATTTTATCCTTCATCATGGCGTGGAATCCGGCAACAGTTTTTTTGCAGCTTGGCGATATATCTTCTATCTCAGCCACTCGTCCCAGAGTCTCAAATAATGGTACAGAATGGTTCATGGACCACTGGTTTAATTTAATCAGTGTCGTGTCGCCGATTCCCCGACGGGGAAAATTGATGATACGGAGCAGCGATGCTTCGTCACTCTGATTGTCAATGACTTTCAGATAGGCGATGGCATCTTTGACCTCCTTACGTTCATAAAACTGCTGACCACCGATGACCACATAAGGAATCCGCTCCATGCGCAGCTTCTCCTCAAAAGCCCGGCTCTGGGCATTGGAACGATACAAAATAGCCAGATCTGACCAGCGGAGCTCTTCACGGTACTGTTCCAACATGAGTTGCTCAACCACCATGGCAGCTTCGTGTTCTTCGTTGTCGGCAACCAGCAGGTCGATTTCCCGACCCTTGCCCCCGGCGGTCCAGAGTGCCTTGTCTGTGCGTAGGCTATTGTTCTTGATTACCGCATTGGCAGCATCGAGTATGGCTCCGGTGGAGCGGTAATTCTGTTCAAGTTTAATGGTGACGCACCCGGGGTGAGCCTGGGCAAAGTTGAGGATGTTTTTTACCTCAGCCCCGCGCCATCCGTAGATGGACTGGTCATCATCGCCAACAACGCAGATATTACCGTGCCGTTGTGCCAACAGAGAAATCAGGAGGTACTGTGAGGCGTTGGTGTCCTGATATTCATCGACCATTATATAACGAAATTGACCCTGCCAGTGTGCCAGAATAGCCGGAACGGTTTGCAGTAAGTGTACGGAAAGCATGATAATATCGTCAAAGTCGATGGCATTGAACCCCTTAAGCAGTTCCTGATAGCGGGGGTATACAGCAGCGGTGGCCACCTCAAGGGGGTTGTTCCGGTCGGGAGAGAACTCTTTCGGTCTGATGAGGCTGTTTTTGAGGGCGGATATTTTCCAGAGAATCTGATCCGGATCAATTTTTTTTGGATCGATGTCCCGTTCACGCACCGCTTGCCGAATTACTCCGGCCTGATCCGATGTGGTGTAAATCGAAAAATTCTGTTTAAAACCAAGCCCCCTGATGTCCCTGCGCAGGATACGGACTCCCAAAGAGTGGAATGTTGAAATGACGATGCCGCTGGCCAGTGGTCCCGCCATTTTGCGAACCCGTTCGTTCATCTCCCGCGCCGCTTTGTTGGTAAAGGTAACCGCAAGGATATTCCCTGCCGGAACATGCTGATCTTTCAAAAGGTGGACGATACGGGTGGTAATAACCTGGGTTTTACCGGAACCGGCACCGGCAAGAATCAGCAGGGGACCGGAGGTGGTGACGACGGCTTTATGTTGTGGCGGATTAAGTTTTTTCATGGCATCGGTGTATCACAGGTTGTGCTGTTGATGCAAATGTGATGATGTAACTACTGAGATCGTTGACACAAATCCGAAGGACTTTATCGGTAATATTGTAATTACGTCCAATGTGTGATATATGTTCGTATGTAAATAATTTAATGCTCTGGAGGAATAACACACATGAAAAAAATTCTGCTTCCACTGATTGTTGTCTGCTGTCTGGCTCCGGTAGCCGCGTTTGCCGGTCATCCGCTGATTACCGATTCCGCACAAACCGTAGAGCCGATTAAGCATGAGGCTGAAACTGTTGTGGAGTTCGGGAAAAAATCATCCGTACAGGAAGCGGTAATTCAGGAGACCATGACCGTCGGTGTCTGCAAAAACATTGATACTTTTATTGCTGCTCCCTTGAAAACAGTTTCAGGTGGTGAGGAGTCGAGTGTAACTGGGTTGAGTGATATCACCCTCGGTTTTAAGTGGAATGCCAAAACTGTTGATAAATTATCCGTTGCTGTTAAACCGTTTTTAGTTCTGCCAGCAGGCCCCCTCGGAGATGGTGCTTTGGGTGGTGGTGTTATCGGAATTGCAACCTTGGAACTCAATAAACATCTTGCTGTTGACGGCAACCTCTCCTTCAAATATCAGTCAACCCGCGAAAATCCTTACCGTCAGGTAGATGCCTCCGTAGCCGGTCGTATGGAAGTTTCCAAAGAGCTGAAAACGGTTGGTGAAGTTGTGCTGAGCACAACTTCCAAAGGAAGCCCCACGGCTCTGCTGGGTGCCGGTTTTGTCTATGAAGTTATGGAGCATCTTGATGTTGATCTGGGTGGACGTGTTGGGCTCACTTCTGAATCAGAAGATTTCAGACTGCTTGCCGGAGTAACCTGCAAATTTTAATCCCTCTCAGCGGGTCAGGCCAGTCAGCCTGACCCGCTTTCATTATTACCGCCTTTTTCCCGATTGCCCCCCTATCTGAAACGGAGTAGAATAGAACTCCATTACTGTTGAGGGAGGGGTTATGGCAACTGCAGCCACTAAAAAAACTCATTGTTTAACTGAATCAAAAAACACTGCTTCCCCATCCCTCCTTTTGTCGGACGTTTCTCCAAGTCATTCACCTCCAGTACCGGCTGGCGAGGGTGCCGCCCCGGCGGCTACTGAACAGTTCGATCTCCACGATAGTCAGTGGTTTCTCAACCGTGAATTAACTTGGCTCTCTTTCAATCGGCGGGTTCTTCATGAAGCGGCCGATGAGCGGACACCGCTGCTGGAGCGTCTCAAATTCATCGCCATTGTCAGCAGTAATCTTGATGAATTTTTCATGAAACGGATTGGCGGCTTAAAACAGCAGATTGGTGCCGGAGTGCGTGAGTTGACGCTGGATGGGCGAACCGCCCGCCAGCAGGTGTCCGAATGCTATCAGGAGGTTCGCTCCCTTGAAGCGGATAAAGAGCAGCTCCTGCAGAACATACTCCAGCTACTTGAGGACAAGAATGTACTCCTTGAGCAGTACGCAGAACTTACTGCGAAAGAGAAAAAATTGCTTCGTGATTTTTATTATGCCAACATCTTTCCGCTGTTAACCCCCCAATCCATCGATCCGGCCCATCCGTTCCCTTTTATTTCTAATCTTTCTCTCAATCTGCTGGTGGCTCTGAAGTATCCAAAGACAAAACAGGTTTCCTTGGTACGGATCAAAGTTCCCGTCAATGCCGGAACGCCCCGTTTTATCAGGGTCGGCAAAGGAGATCATTTCATCCGGCTTGAGGATGTTATGATGAATAATCTCGACATGCTTTTTCCCGGTATGGAGGTGGTTTCCTGCGAGCTGTTCAGGGTAACCAGGAATGCCAATACGGAAAAGGATGAAGAGGAGGCCGATGATCTGCTCTCCATGATCGAATCGGAGCTGAAGGAACGGAAGTTTGCACCGATTGTGCGGCTGGAAACCGGCTCTGGCATGGATCCGGTCCATCGTGGCCGTCTGGCTGCCGAATTGGAACTGGACGAGGCGACCGATGTCTTTGAAGTGCCCGGTATGCTCGCCATGCGGGATCTGTTTGAGCTCACGTTGCTCGATTATCCCCGACTTCACGATGCGCCCCATCATCCGATTGACCATCCCCAGTTACAGACCCAGCGAAATATTTTCCACGTTATCCGGGACGCCGGCTCCATTCTGCTCCAGCACCCCTATGAATCCTTTTCCACTTCGGTGGAGCGATTTTTGCGGGAGGCGGCCACCGACCCCAAGGTGCGGGGGATCAAGATGACCCTCTACCGGACCACCCGTCAGAGCAGGATTATTGATGCCCTTATTCTGGCTGCTCACAACGGGAAACAGGTTGCCGTTGTGGTTGAACTGAAAGCCCGTTTTGACGAGGCGACAAACATCAGTCTGGCCGAACGGATGGAAGAGGCAGGCATCCACGTAACCTATGGTGTCATCGGCTTCAAGACCCACTGTAAGATCATCATGGTGGTGCGGCAGGATTATAGCGGACTACAGCGGTATCTTCATATCGGTACCGGTAATTACCATGCGGACACTGCCCGGCTCTACTCCGATGTGGGGTTGCTGACCAACGACCGGGAAATTGCCGAGGATGTGACCGAATTATTTAATTTTCTGACCACCGGTTTCATGCTTAAAAGGAAATATTCCCGACTTGCCATCGCACCTCGCTCACTGAAGAAAGCGCTGCTTGAGAAGATCGAGCGGGAGACTATGCTTCAGGTAAATGACGGTGGCGGTGTTATTCAGTTTAAAATAAACGCCCTTGAAGACGGTGATGTTATCCGGGCACTCTATCATGCCTCCATGGCCGGTGTTGCCATAGACCTGATCGTTCGGGATACCTGTCGCTTGCGTCCCGGCATTGCCGGGCTGTCAGATACCATCAGGGTAATCAGTGTTGTGGGGCGTTTTCTGGAACATTCCCGCATTTATTATTTCCGGAACGGCGGGGCAGAGGAGTATTTCATCGCTTCAGCCGATGCCATGAAGCGTAATCTCGAAGCCCGTGTTGAGGTTATGTGTCCGGTGCTTCCAGCCAATTTAACCCGCGAACTCCGGACTCTGCTTGACACCCAGTTGGCTGATCAGCGTTCAGCCTGGGATATGGGATCTGACGGGGTGTATACGCAGAGAATGACTGGCGGCGACGGGAGCCACAGCCTGCTCATCGCACGGGCATCCCGGCGGCTGAAGGAGTCACTCAAGCTGAAGAAAAAGAAAAGCAAATAAAAATACCCACACAGTACCACCGTGCCAGGAGTCTGTAGGACTTGCTAAGTCCGACAAGCTCCTCGGGCAATCTAAGTTCGTCCCGGCACGGTGGTGGATATAATTCAGATCAGGGAACCAGCAGGGCCTGGGCTACATCATCAGCTACCTGCTGACGTACCAACTGTGCCACCAGTTCAAGACCAAACCTCATGGCGGCTGCCGGGCCACTACCGGTGATAAGTCGATGATCGACCACAACCGGCGTTTCAAGGTAATTTCCACCCTTCAGGTGGTCACGATAGGCCGGGTAGCAGGTTGCTTTTTTCCCCTGTAATAATCCTGCCGCACCAAGGACGATGGGGGCGGCACAGATGGCGCAGATAAATTTCCCCTCTGCGGCAAACTCCCCCAATAATTGGTGGACTTTTTGCTCTTTACCTAAATTATCCGTACCCGGTTGCCCCCCCGGTAGTACAATCATGTCGAATGATTCTGTTGAAACGGTTGACAGCAGGACATCTGGTACGATGGCCACACCATGGGCACCGATTATTGCCCCCTCTGTCAGGCCGGCTACGGTTACGCCAATATCTGCCCTCCGAAGAACGTCAATAATAGTGACCGCTTCAATTTCCTCAAAACCGTGTGCCAATGGCACAAGAACGTTTGCCATATCTCTTCTCCTCTCTCCTCTGTTATAGGTACCTCAACGTACCTGAAACCGCTCTGATAACTCTTCTAAGCCAAGCGTGCTGACAATCTCCTGGAGCCGTTCAGCAGGTCTCCTGCGCGGTAAATCCCTGTGACAGGCGATAATCAATTCATTTTTCATGGAGTGCTCCCATCCCACCAATTCCGTGACGGTCACCTGGTAGCCATGGGCTTCCAACTCAAGGCAGCGGAGTACATTGGTAATATGGCTGCCGAATTCCCGGGTATGGATGCCGTGGCGCCATAATTCTGTCAAGGCATTCTGCGCCATCGATTTTCCCTTGTTCTTGCGTAATAGCGTTGCAACCTCCGCCTGACAGCAGGGAATCAGCACAATATACCGGGCATTTTTCTTGAGAGCAAAATGAATGGCATCGTCGGTTGCGGTATCACAGGCGTGCAGTGCCGTTACCATGTCGACGTTCTCCGGAATTCGCCGGGAATCGGCCGAAGCGGCAACGGACAGAGTGAGGAACTCCATGCCAGTAAAGCCAAATCTATCGGCGAGCTGTCGTGACTTCAGCACCAGTTCATCACGGGTTTCCACCCCAAAAATACGTGACCCGTTGAGCTGTGATTTAAAAAATAGATCGTAGAGAATAAAGCCAAGATAGGACTTACCCGCACCATGGTCAACCAGTGAAAGAGCGGTATGGTCTTTTTGCAGCTCTCTAAGCAGCGGTTCGATAAACTGATACAGGTGGTAAATCTGTTTCAGTTTGCGACGGCTGTCCTGATTCAGTTTGCCCTCACGGGTGAGAATGTGGAGCTCTTTCAGCAGTTCTACCGATTGCTCGGGACGAATATCATATTTTTCTGCCATGGCTGCTGGTTCCTTCTTGTATGGTCGTTAGAGATCGTACTTTTCCATTTTATAACGCAGGGTGCCACGGGGTATTTTCAATGCCGTTGCCGTTTGGAGAACATTTCCGCCGGAGTTCTTCAAGGCTTGACGAATGAGGGCCCGTTCAAATGCAATAACCTGCTCTTCAAGACCCGCTTCTTCGGTGGGCGCACCATCGGTATCTGAAACCGCCGGGGTAGGGGGGCGGGAACAGTTTCTGATTTCCAGGGGCAAATATTGGGGTAACAGAGTTGGTCCCTGATGCATGATACAGATACGCTCTATAACATTTCGCAACTCCCTGATATTGCCGGGCCACCCATAACTGATCATGAATTCGGCCGCTTCCGGTGAAATGCGCCGAAAATCACGGCCAAAGGCACTACTGAACGTATCGAGGAAGAATGAAGCCAGTCCCGGGATATCCTCACTCCGCTCCTTGAGGGTTGGCACATGGATGGGAAAAACGTTGAGACGGTAATAAAGATCTTCCCTGAAGGTACCTTTGGCTATGCGCTCCGGTAAATTCCTGTTTGTTGCGGCTATAATACGCACATCAATGGCGGAATCCTTTACCCCTCCCACCCGGCGAATGGTGCGTTCCTGAAGGACACGGAGCAGTTTAACCTGCATTGCCATTTCCATCTCACCGATTTCATCCAAAAAAATGGTGCCCTTGTGGGCCTCTTCAAATAACCCGGTTTTTCTGCTGGTGGCGTTGGTGAAAGCGCCTTTTTCATGGCCAAAGAGCTCACTTTCCAGGAGCGTGGAGGGGAGTGACGCACAGTTGATGGCAACAAAGGGTGCTGCGTTCCGGGTCGAGAGGTTGTGGATAGCCCGGGCTACCAACTCCTTGCCGGTGCCCGATTCACCGGTAATCAGTGCCGTGGAGGGGATTCGGGCAATTTCACGTACCATGGCTACCATTTCCGTGAAGATGGTGCTGGCACCGATCATAGGGAACTGACAAGCCAGATAACTGTCCGAGCGTTTCAGGTTGCGAACTTCTCTTTTAAGGGTCTGAGTCTCAAGTGCAAGTTTAACAATAACACGTAACGCGTCAGCCTTAAATGGCTTTTTCATGTAATGATAGGCACCGAGTTTGAGGGAATCAACGGCGCTTTCTACGGAGCCGTAGCCGGTAATAATAATGACCAGTAATTCGGGCTCTATTTCCCGAAGTTCCTTGAGCACATCAATGCCGTTTTCCATTCCCAGGTTAAGGTCAAGCAGTACCAGATCGATGTCATTGGTCTGCACCTGCTGTTTCGCCTCACTTCCGGAAGCTGCACTGCATACCTCGTACCCTTCGTCGATCAGAATACGTTCAACATTCTCACAAATAAAGGTTTCATCATCAATAATAAGTATTCGTTCCATGGCATTCGATCCGTTACTGAAGTGGTAGTAACAACGGTAATTCTATGATAAATTTAGTTCCGCTTGTCGGTGAGCTTTCAACCCGAATCTGTCCGTTATGCTCCTCGATAATCCGTTGGGTGATGGAGAGCCCCAAGCCGGTACCCGCACCCTTGCGGGTGAAGAACGGTTCAAATATCAGAGGCAGGTCGGCTTCGGCAATTCCGGGGCCATCATCGGAGATAGTTATTAACGCATAATCATCACGCGTAGCGGTAGAAAAGATAAGGTTTCCCCCCTGGGGGAGTGCTTCAAGGGCATTCCGTGTGATATTGATAATGCCCTGTTTGATCTTTTCAGGGTCGAAACGAAAAGGAGTAACTGCACCGGCGATAAAGGTAATGCGTATTTTTTGTTGCCCGCACTGGCGCCCCATGAGAAGTATCGTGTCATTGATCACGGTGTTCAGGTCGCTAACCCTGAAATCAGCACGGGGCGGGGAAGAATAATTGAGAAGGGCGGTAATCAGTCGTTCAACCCGCTCAATCTCCATTAAGGCTTTCTTGATCATGTTTTTATCGCCGGGATCAAGGGGGGTGTTGTCATAGAGATCGTCGAGCAGTAGGGAAATGCCGGTTAACGGATTCCTGACTTCGTGGGCTATGCCGGCGGAAAGTTTTCCCAGGGATGCCAGACGGTCAAGGCGGGTCATCTCCTCCCGAAGTTTTTCCTTCTCGGTCTCGTTACGCAGCGTGACTGTGAGACCTTTTTCAGCATTTTTACCGATGGGAAAGAAGCCGATATCGAAATGTGAAACGGATTGATGCCGGTCAAACTTCATTCCCTGGCGACCAAAGCCGGTATGAGTTGCCAGAGCCAGTTCAGTGCGTTCAGCAACACCATTCCATCCGGAAAAAACATCTTTGAAATGCATAGCTACGGCAATATGATTACCAAGGAAATAGAGACCGGTGCCATTGATGGAGGTGAGATAGCCTTCCGGTGAAAAGGTTACGATGGCACTTGAGATACTTTCAAGGATGCTCTCTTTGAAATTTCGTTCATCGAGTATTTCAAGGCGCGAACGGCGTAGTTCATCCAGTGTCGTGAGCAGATTCATCTTACGCACTTTTAATTCATTGGCCATAAAGTTGAATGTATTGGCAAGTTCACCCAGTTCGTCCGTTGAAGAGACCGTAACCTGGCCGTTTTTAAGATCTCCCTCGGCAAGATTCCTGGCACCTTCTATCAGTTGATGTAAGGGACGGGTAATACCTCGGGAGAGGAGCCAGGCAGAAAAAGCGGTGACCAGTGCGGTGGCCAGCAGTATCAGGGCACTGACTCTTCTATGCTCCTTCAGCTCACTATGGATCAGGCGACTCCCTTTGCGAGCCGCATCATGAAACTGGTTCACCTGAAATCCGATGGTTACGGCACCAAATATGCCATATTTACTGTAATCCCCCGTACTATAGGGAATTGGCGCAAAGGACATGACTTTCTTGGCACCGCCAACATTGGTGATATCCACATACCCGGCTTGATGATTTCTCACCTTGAAGGTGACCTGAGGATAGTTTGAATGAATAAAACCGGCCTGATCCAGATTGAAGGGAATGCGGCCACTGTCAATATCACTTTGACGTGAGGAGGCCGTGTAGGGGGCTATTAGTTGACCATTCCGGTCAAGACCACGAATATCCCAGAATTTTGGATGGGTGATAATCCACCCCTCATCATCAAAGAGAAAGGCGTAGTTACCTGATTTGTAGGAGGGAAACACCGTTGAAAACTTTTTACCCGGATCCACATGCTGCGTAAATTCCATCAGGTGTCGATGATCCAGGGAGATAACCACCATGCCGTTGAAATTTCCCTGGGAGTCGATGAGCGGAGTTCCAAAGCGTATAACGCCATCGTAGTGTGCTCCCCCCACCGCACTTTCGGGGTCACCGGTACCGACAAGTTGATCTTGTTTTGAAACATGGTAGCCGGTCAGGTGAGATACGTAAATCTCCCCCTTACGTAACGCCTTGATCCTCTGAAAATACTCTTCCGTTTTGAATTCGGTTCCGGCTGGAGTGGAAACATCCCGTAACTCCCGGCTTTCGAGAAATAATCCATCTTTGATGACCAGACGTTCCTTGCCATTTTTGTCAATAAAAGCCAGCGTGCGATAGAGCGGGAGCAGTTCACGAATCTCTTCACTGGTGCCGAAACGCTTCCAGATATCATTACGGCGGGTAACGTAGAAATTTGTCAATACTTTCTTATCCGGATTGGTATTGGCGAGAAACAGGAGGTCACCTTCACACTGCCGGAGAAAATCAGAGATGGTCTCGGCAATATGCTGGGCACGCATCTGAAGGGATTCGGCAGCCTGTAAATCGGAGGTGTTGGCAATTTCTTCCGTCAAATGACTATTAACTGTTTCCAGATTTGACAGAAGAAACAGTGAAGAGGCGAGGAGCGGCAGCAATGAGAGCAGCAGCGTTACAACCACTATTTTCCTGAATATGGTTATTCGCGGCATTTCCGGGTATCCTATCTCGGAATGGGTAACGCTGCTACTTCATTACCAGCCAACTACTCTTCCATCCGGGGGAAAAGGGCTTCGATTTTTTTAACTTCAGTACCTGAGTTCAGACCACCCCACTGCAGGGCATCCTTTGAAACCGTATCATTCCACCCCAGGGATGCCAGTGCTTTTGCCGAAGTTGACGGCATAAACGCCGAGAGAATGCAGTGGGTGATACGTTGTGACTCAAGCAGGCAGTACATTACCGTGGCGAGACGCTCCCCATTGGCGGGATCCTTTGCCAGTGTCCAGGGTGCGGTGTCGTCGATATATTTATTGCCCGCCGAAATCACTTCCCAGATCGCCTGGAGTGCCTTGCTGAAGGCCATTTCCTCAATAAACTTATCTACGATGGCGACCATCTCTTCCGTCTTGAGTTTTAGTGCTACGTCTACCTCAACCAGTGCTCCTGTCGGGGGAAGAATTCCACCGAAATATTTGACCGCCATGGCGGTGGAACGGGATAACAGGTTGCCAATGTCATTGGCAAGGTCGGAATTAATCCGCTGAACCAGTGCGGTGTGGGAGAAGTCACCATCAAGACCGAAGGGGACTTCCCGCAGTAAAAAGTAGCGAACCGCATCAACACCATACTTGTCAATGAGCATGTTTGGTTCAACCACGTTCTGGAGGCTTTTACTCATTTTTTGACCTTCAACGGTCCACCAGCCATGGGCAAAGACCTTCTTTGGCAACGGCAGTCCGGCGGCCATCAGAAATGTCGGCCAGTACACGGCATGGAAGCGGAGAATATCCTTGCCGATCAGGTGGACGTCAACGGGCCAATAACGGCCGTAGTTACCGGCTTCATCGGGGTAACCGAGGGCGGTGATATAGTTGGTCAGTGCATCAAACCAGACGTAGATGATGTGGCGGTCATTACCGGGAACCGGGATCCCCCAGGAAAAAGTGGTTCGAGACACGGAGAGGTCACGGAGCCCTTCCTTAATGAAAGAGATAATTTCGTTCCGTTTGCTCTTCGGTTGGATGAAGTCCGGATTTGCTTCTATATGCTCAACCAGCTGCTGCTGATATTTGCTCATGCGGAAGAAATAGGATTCTTCTTTTAGTTTTTCCACCGGCCGGTTGCAGTCGGGGCAGCGTCCTTCAATGAGCTGGGTTTCTGTCCAAAAGGTTTCGCAGGGAGTACAGTACCAGTCCTCGTACTCACCGAGATAAATATCACCTTTGTCAAGAATGTCTTTAAAAATGCTGCTCACACCGTTTTTATGCCGTTCCTGGGTCGTTCTGATGAAATCGGTATGGGAAATTCCCAGACGTTCCCAGAGGGCTTGAAAACGTTTGACCACCCGATCAGCCAACTCAAGGGGGGTCTCACCGGCCGTAGTAGCTGCTTTTTCCACCTTTTGTCCATGTTCATCACTGCCGGTCAAAAAATAGACATCATACCCCATGAGCCGTTTGTAGCGTGCCAGGACGTCCCCCGCAACGGTGGTATAGGCGTGGCCGATGTGTGGCACATCGTTTACGTAGTAAATCGGGGTGGTAACATAATAAGTTGGTTTCATATCAGGCTCCTGAAGTAGGTGTTGGCGTGCCGTTATCCTGTCCACTGCCGGACGGCTTACGATGACCATGTTTACGTGAACGGTGTTTTTTTCGTGGCTGGCCGGTTTTAGAGCCATCCGGGTCAGGTACAACTGCCGGGGTCGGTCGTGCCGCCTGAGGTGACGGTTGGGGTTTCACCCGTTCCTCATTCTGGGTGTAGGTTTCCAGTGAGGTTTTTTCCTGCTTTTTTCGCGGTTCAGGACGACGTTCACGAACCCGTTGCTGGGGGGGCGATGCCTCCGGTGCGGCCTGCAATGGGGTGGTTACCGGGGCACCATCGCCAATAATTTCATCCCGTTTAATGACGATAATTTTATTATCATCAAGTTTTAAGGTAATATTCCCGGTCAAAATATTAATTTTATCAACAACTCCAACGGCGGTTACCGTTCTGATCCGTTTCCCCGCTTTTGGGAAATTTTTACGAAGGCAACAGTAGGTTTCGTACTCGTAATCCAGACAACAGAGGAGACGTCCGCATTGACCGGAAATCTTGTTTGGATTGAGAGCCAGATTCTGCTCTTTGGCCATTTTAACGGAAACCGGCTGGAACTCACGCAAAAATGAACTACAACAGAGTTCCCGACCGCAGATGCCAATGCCACCGGTCATTTTTGCCTCGTCCCGAACCCCGATTTGACGCATCTCAATTCTGGTATGGAAGGAGTGGGCAAGATCCTTCACCAAATCCCGGAAATCAACCCGGCCATCGGCGGTAAAGAAGAAAATAGCCTTGCTGCTGTCAAATTGGTATTCTACACGTACCAATTTCATGGGCATATTACGTTCAATAATGCGGTTGACACAGAAACGGTACGCCTCCTGCTCTTTTTGGGTAATGCGTTCCACCGTTGCCATGTCTTCGGCAGTGGCTTTCCGTTTTACCGGTGCAAGTGCCGTGACCGCCTCTCCGTCCCGTTCAACCGGTGGTTTGACGATCTGCCCCACACCGATGCCCCGTTCGGTCTCCACAACCACATGGTCACCCTGGGCAAGTTCAAGCGTGCCGGCGTTGAAATCAAACATCTTGCCGGCTTTGGTGAATTGGATAGTTACGATTTGTGCCAAAAAAAACCTCCTGAAAATATGAGGAAATATCTTATGATTTATTACCATCTGCCAGAATCATGAAGAGATGATCCAAGGCCAGTTTTGAATTGGCGTTCCGTTGAACGGCACGTCTTGTTTCAGAGATGGCTTCCAAAAGTTCTAAATTTTTGGGTAAGGAACGTCGTGAAGCCAGTAGTTCGATTTCCCGTCGGGAAGAACCGTTGACGATATCAGCGTTACCGGCTCCCAGATGTACCGCATCACGGTAAAAGGAGAGGAGCATGTCGAGGAGCTCAAGGGTTTTTTCCCGGTTTCCCGACAGTTCCTCTGCTGCGTCAAAAATGGTGGCTATCCGGTTAAGGTTCAGCTTTCCCACATTGCTGAGCACGGATTCACGGCGTGCCACCAGCGATTCATTGTCAAGTTCCAGGGCTTTCTGAACACTGCCTCCCGCCATGGGAGCCAAAAGAGCAGCCGACTCGGGGGAAAGACCATTCTGCGTGAGCAACGTCAAGAGATGCTCAAGTGAAAGTGGTGCAAATCTAAATAATTGACAACGTGAACGGACGGTAGAAAGCAGCAATCCGGCATTTTCTGTCAAAAGGATAATGAGGGCATTGCCCGGTGGCTCTTCCAGGGTTTTGAGTAGTGAATTTGCCGCCCCCACACTCATTCGTTCCGCAGGATCAATGATACAGGCTTTTCTCGGTGCCTCGTAGGGGCGCAGGGCAAGATCACGCTGCATGGCACGGAGTTGTTCGATACTGATATCACGTTTGTCCGGTAAGGGTGATATCGTGTGGATATCCGGATGGTTGCCGCTGGCGATTTTCCGACACGAGGAGCAGGTGCCACAGGCATCATCGCCAAGCACAGTGCAAAAGAGTGCCTGGATTAATGCACGGGCGGTCTTGCCCCGTCCCGAACCACACACCCCTTCAAAGAGATATGAATGGGCTGTTTTGCCGTTGCGTAACGACCGTTGTAGAACTTCTCTAATTCGGTCATGTCCCAATATATCAGCAAATGACACGCAACTCCTCCGGAAGGCGTTGGATGACATGCTGTGAAATAGTGGCAAAAATTGCTTCGATGGAATCATCGCCGTTAATTACCACGAAGCGAGACGGATTCTCTGCTGCAAGGTGCAGATACCCTGCGCGGACACGCTGATGAAACGCCATCGCTTCCAATTCAAAACGCTCCTCGCGGGGTCCCTGAGAAGCTTCGATTCTCTTTCGGGCACGGCTTAAGCCGATGAGCGGATCGCAATCCACGAGAATGGTCAGGTCGGGAGTCGTTCCCTGGCAGGCGAGGTCGTTCATGACGGTAATTATATCACGCTCAAGACCACGTCCAAAACATTGGTAGGCAACCGTTGCATCAAAAAAACGGTCACATAACACGATGTTTCCAGAGGTCAGGGCGGGAGCAATTACCTCGGAAACGTGCTGCGCCCGTGCTGAGGCGTACAGCATCAATTCTGCCAGTGGTGCCATGGCTTTGTTCTCGGCATCCAGCAGAATAGCCCTGATTTTATCGGCAATGGGGCAGCCACCAGGTTCACGGGTCAGATGAACCACAGCACCGCGGGCAGTAAGAAATTCCCACAGAAGTTTTATCTGGGTGGTTTTGCCACACCCTTCCACACCCTCAAAAGTGATAAAATAACCCACGAGAACCACCACAACCTTATAGTCAATTCACAATTAGTTTGCCGAACAACCCTGTTAACCGATGAATTATAGGGAAACATCCATAGTTTATCAACTTAAATTCCCTCACCGGTCAATTACTCAGCGATGAAAGAGGGCATTTTTGTCTGTGAGGGGGAGTGAATTTACTTTGAAGGTACGCAAATCAATGATATAACGCGGTTGATGTTCCGATAATTCACCTCCTGTTATCCGAAAGAACCGTATGTCCGTTTACCTTCTCAAGCGTGTGTTTCTGCTCATACCGCTGATGCTTGGAATTACCCTGATAACCTTTACGGTCATCCATCTGGCACCGGGAGAACCGGTTGAAATGCAGATGGCCATGAATCCCAAGGTCGGCAAGGATGCCCGGGATCGACTTACCAAGTTTTACGGACTTGATCGTCCACTCCATGAGCAGTACTTCGGTTGGGTTGCCAATCTGTCCCGTCTGGATCTTGGCCGATCCTTTTCCTCGGACAGCCGTCCGGTTCTTGATAAAATTAAGGAGCGGTTGCCGGTCACCATTTCATTGAATTTTATTGCTCTCCTGCTTGAATTCGGCCTTGCCATTCCGATTGGTGTGCTTGCTGCCACGCGCCGTGATACCCTGTTTGACAAAGGAATTACCTTTTTTGTGTTTATCGGCTTTGCCGTACCAACCTTCTGGCTGGCGCTGTTACTTATGTATTTCTTTGGCGTCAGACTTGGCTGGTTACCGATATCCGGTCTCCATTCTTTAGGGAGTGACACCTGGGGTACCGTACGGTACCTGACGGACATGGCAAAGCACCTTATTATGCCGGTACTGGTGGCCTCATTCGGGAGTCTGGCCGGAATGTCCCGGTACATGAGATCTGCTATGCTCAACGTCATCGGGCAGGATTACATGGTTACGGCTCGGGCAAAGGGGCTTTCCGAGCGCACCGTGATCTGGAAACATGGGTTAAGAAATGCCCTGTTACCTCTGATCACACTTCTTGGATTCTCAATCCCCGGTCTCATTGGGGGGAGCGTTATCTTTGAGACAATATATGCCATACCCGGTATGGGGCAGTTATTTTATCAAGCGGTTATGTCTCGTGATTACCCGGTCGTCATGGGTGTGTTGGTAATCGGCGCCTTTCTCACCTTGTCTGGTAATCTTATTGCCGATGTCTGCTATGCGTTCGCGGATCCACGTATCAGACAGGGAAAGGGGTAGGGATGGGACGTCTGAGCCGTAGTTACACGTTAGCCGTTTTTTGGCCCCGCCTTATGCGAAACAGGCTGGCGGTTGCCGGGGGAAGCGTTGTACTGGCACTGTTTGTTGTTTCACTCTGCGCCTCCTTTTTGTCTCCCTTCAATCCGTCTTCAATACATGCCTATTCAGTCCTCTCTCCCCCCTCGTGGCACCATTGGTGTGGCACCGATGAATTGGGACGTGATGTGTTGAGCCGTCTTCTCTATGGTTCCCGTGTCTCACTCAAAGTTGGCTTTGTGGCGGTCGGCATAGCTGTCACAATCGGCACCGTCGTTGGGCTGGTTTCCGGTTATTACGGCGGTTTGGTGGATGCTGTGCTCATGAGACTGGTTGATGTCATGCTTTGTTTTCCTGCCTTCTTTCTCATCCTCGCCATCATAACCTTTCTGGAACCTTCAATCTGGTATATTATGATGGTAATCGGTTTGACCGGCTGGATGGGGGTTGCCCGTCTGGTACGTGCAGAAACACTTTCCATCCGTGAGATGGATTATATACTGGCTGCCCGCTGTATTGGCTGCTCAAACCTGCGCATTATTTTTCGTCATATTCTGCCAAACGCTATGGCCCCTGTTCTGGTATCTGCCTCCCTTGGCATCGCCGGTGCCATTCTTACCGAATCTGCTCTCTCTTTTCTTGGTATCGGCGTCCAGCCCCCAACGCCAAGTTGGGGCAATATCCTCGCTTCCGGTAAAGACTTTATCGAGTTTGCCTGGTGGCTGTCACTCTTCCCCGGTTTGGCAATCCTGATTACCGTACTTTCCTACAATCTGTTGGGAGAGGGAATCAGAGACGCTTTGGATCCCCGCATTAAACGTTAACACCCCACAATGAGCAATTTAACAGCTTTTATGGACAACTTTTTTCTAAAAGTGCATGTTATAAAATAGTATCTTTATATTATTTTTTATGGATCACCATAAAAAAGATGTTCTATTTTTTAAATTACTCTCTGAAATACACATGAATATATCGACGTAAGTAACCGTTACTCATGGAGATACTATTTTTTTACTCCGGTACAAAAAAGTATTGACATTTTTATAACATCGTACTAAATATCTCAAAAATACAAATAATACTGTATTTGATTTTGAATTTTTGAAAGGAAATCTCCATGTCACGGGAAAAAGGTGCCTACTCCGTACAGGCGGTAATTAAAGCCATCGACCTTCTTGAGGCTCTGGCACAGCAGGGAGACAACCCCTCAATCACGGTAATTGAAAAGAAACTTGATTTGAGCCACAACAAAGCGTTTCGTCTGCTTGCCACACTTGAAGACAAGGGACTTGTGGAAAGAGATACTGTTTCAGGAACGTACAGCCTGGGCTTTCAGGCATTTCAAATGGCTCAGCACATTCTCAAAAGTACCAGTCTGATACGCCTGGCCCATCCTATTATGGAAGAGTTGGCACGCAAACTCGACGAAGCCATCTACATTACGGTGATGAATAACGATGAGGTTCTGTTTCTCGATATGGTTGACTCCTTCCAGCAGGTAAAAGCTGTCGATATGGTTGGTAAAAGGTTCCCTTTTTTCACTAACGCTGCGGGAAAGGTTTTGAAGTCGGTTACCTCAATTGATGTATCGAGTAGAAGCAGTAAAAAACGTCAGATTCCCGACCCCGAGACCCTTAAAATTGAATTGGATGAAATTCGAAAAAAGGGTGTTGCGGTTGATTTTGGTGGAGTAGGTGATGGTATCTGTGCAGTTGCCGTTGTTATCCGCGATTATGCGGGGAAAGTGGTGGGGGCGCTAACCTTACTGGCTCCCTCGTTTCGGATGTTTCAGGATCGTCTTGAGCAGGAGGTAATACCCTCCATGCTCGAAGGAGCTGAAGAGCTCTCCATGAAGTTTGGTTACATGAAAATTCCAGTTTGAGCACGATGTGAGTTAAATATCTTATGAAAGGGGGCCAGAAAACGGGTCAAAATGTGTGAAGTCGATTCAATACTAACTTTGAGAAAGGAGTAACTAATGGCAGAAAAACAGTATGATTGGTCCAAAATAGCACAGAATCCTAAATTCATTGAGCTGCATCACAAAAAACAGGCATTTCTCTTTGGCTGGTGGATATTCTCCAGCGCCTATTACTTCCTGCTT
>CAIRBT010000016.1 GCA_903876875.1 uncultured Geobacteraceae bacterium | reverse complement strand
TCCTCTATAACGCCGGTAACCTTTACCGGTATCAAGAGGGTTGTATGAAGCGGCACCTCACGGACATTCGTGGCTTTACTCTCGCCGAGGTGCTGGTGGTCACGGGGATTCTCGGCATTGTCATGGGAGCAATTTTCTCCCTCTATATTACAAATCTGAAAAGTGCCACTACCCAGGATGAGACGTTGGAAATGCAGCAGAACTTGCGGATGGCCATGGAGACCATTTCCCGCAGCCTGAAAAATGCCGGAATGCTGGTGCCCCAGACGCTGACCGCTCTCAAATCATCCAGTTCGTCCACCGCGCTGACGTTATATGCGGCATCGTCCGATGCGGTGTATGCACGGGTGACCGCCACTAAAATCAGAAGTACGGCCTATGCCAATTACAGTGCCCCCATTGATTCCGCTGCCGGTTTCTCTACCGGTGATCGAATCAGGGTTATCAAAATCCTCGATAATTCACCTGTTTTTGCCGGCTATACTTCGTTGTTTGTTTCAGCAACCGGCGGTACCAATTTGAAATTTGTACAGGGCATCTCTTCCAACACATTTAGCACCGGTACAGATGTTTCCATGGGGGACATGATTGCCAAAGCGGCATCACCGGCAGCAACCGGTATGTATGACACGGTTACCTTTGACCTGGTTTCCGGCGGCAGTTGCCCGGCGAATCAAACCTGTCTGGAACGGGTTACCAATGGAGTTTCGGAAATAATAGCCGGTTATTTTGCCAGTAGTGGCGTGCAGTTCTCCTACGTGGATGTGAACGGCTACGACCAGACGACCCCCTCAGCAGATACCCGTGCGGTGAGAATTACCCTTAATGGTACGGCGACTACGGCGAATGGAGTTAAAAGCAAACAGCTGATTTCGTTGATTAAGTTGAGGAATGTCAGATGAGCGTGCCGGAGATACCCCCGATTGAGAATAGCGTACCTCAGGGCACCGGGAGGCACCTTGGCAATGAACAGGGCGTTGTGCTCATTATCGTTCTGGTAACCATTCTGCTGCTGAGTCTTCTCGGCATTACACTGCTGGACAGTACTACTTCGGAGTTGAAAATCGTTGGTAATGGAAAAAATAATCAGGCTGCTTTCTATGATGCCGATGCGGCACTCACCTTTGCGCAAACCTACAGCGGTATTTATACGCAGCTTAATTCGACAAATACCGTTTGGCCCGCCCCCGGTGCCGGCCATCAACTGCAAGCCGATTTTTCCGATGGTCAGGCCACCCAGAGCGATTATAACCAGATAACCTTGCCGAGCGGTGATACGGCATTGGTTAAAGTGGAGCTGTCCAGTAGTGGCACGCTTCCTGCCGGCTTTGGAACCCAGGAAGACTCCAGTATTAGCGGGGGAACGAGCTTTAAGGCAAACTATTTCGTTATAACGGCCATTTCCAGTGGCCCGAATAACTCTTCGGTGGTTTTGGAATCCCAAATAGCCAAAATTGTGCCCCAATAACCTGACGGTGGCTCAGGCAGCCGGGGAGGAAATCAGGGAGGTGTGTGGTGAACGGTAACAGGGGAGTGAGATGGCTGGTCATAACCGGATTGGTTGGGGGAAGTCTGCTTGCGTCCCTGCCGGTGCATGGAGCTACTGCCGGAGCTGCACCATACAATTCTGCGGTCAGCTACGCGGGGCCGTACAGCGGTACTTCGGTCTATTTTCGTCCAAATGAGCGGGGGCGCTGGAAAGTGAGTCTCCCCTTTCCAACCATGGCTACCATTGTCTGCCGTGACACCTTACGGCACCTTGGTCAGACCGGGTTCTGGAAAGGGCACTTAAAGCCGGACGGCGGTTGTTATCCTCCCGATAGCGAACCCTCCAGTTGGGCCAGTGGCAACAGACTCAATTATGATGTGCAGAACGGTAACTGATGATGTGGTGGATACCTGTCCGGTATCCCGGAAGTATGGAGGTATGTCTATGAAAAACCTTGTGTTGGTGGTTGCCTGTTGGCTTATGATTCTCTTTTGTAGCCGCACTGTCCAGGCGGCTCCGGATCAGTATCCGGGTGATTCTGCCATCTACGGTGTGCAAGCCCCGCTGCAGCCCAATGTCATGATCGTGATTGATACCTCCGGGAGTATGGTTGATCAGGTTCCGGGGGGAGATTATGATCCGACCGTCAGTTATGGGGTGGTTAATAAATGTATGTCCGCAACCGGCAATCAGGCAAACAGTGCCTGTGTCGCTGCGAATGTGTACACTATCTCCAGTTCCATTGATAAGACCGCCAATTCCGTTCTATACACTGGCAATGGAAATTCGCGAATCTATACCACCCTCAACAGCATTACCACCAGTACCTGCGGGGGGATTTCACCGGCCACTTCCTTGAAAACCGACGGTTTTTACAGTGGGACACCGCTTAATGCCAACGGGAGCTGTAACAGCTCTTCAACGTCAACCGCCTATTATGCCACCGGTAACTACATAAATTTCCTCAATTCAAACTCGGCAAATCTTGCCTCAAAAATTTCTATTGCCAAGTCGGTTATTGCCAGTCTGATCCGGAGTACGGCTAATGTTAAGTTCGGACTGATGATCTACAATAACGGCAACTCAAACTCTGCTGGGTATGGTGGCATTCTGTTACAGGGGGCACCCAGTTGGAGCAGTACCAAATACACTACCTATGCCCAGAAGATGACGGACGCTTTTGACTCGACCCATACCAAGCGGGATGCACTTTTGGATATTATCAGTAACCGGATTTCCAATAGTCCTTCAGGTGGTACCCCCATTGCCGAAACCTTAGTGGAAGTGGGGCGGACGTTTTGCGGCTGTGACATCAATGGTGCAAATTGCGGTATCCCCGCCTTTGGCGCAACCATCGGCACCAAAAGCAACATGAACAACAGCTCTCTGACCTATTGCGGTGCGGCAGGCAACACCGCCTACGTCTCCCCCATTGATGCCGCCTGCCAGAGAAATTACGTGGTTTTTATTACGGACGGCATGGCGACCATCGATCATTACGAGGGGAATTCCGGCATGTTAAGTAAATACTGTGCCACCAATAGCTGTTCGTCCGATGGCTGTGCCTGCTGCTCTAATCTGGGGGCCTGCGGCACCGGCTCCGACGGTGGCTCCATCTGTAATAATGCTACGTATACCTGCAGTGCCAATGGCGGTGCGGGACTTGATAATTCGACCCCCCGCATAGCACAGGCACTCTATAACGATCCGAATGTCAACCTCCGATCCTACTTCATCGGCTTTGGCTTGGCAGGGGCAGACCAGTCTGCGGTCAATATGTTAACCACGGCAACCGATGATACCCACGGCCATGGCCATTATTATGACGCCGGTTCCCAAAATACCCTCGCCTCGGCCCTTACCCAGATCTTTGCCACCATTGCATCGGTCAACAGCTCCTTTGTGGCACCGGTTGTGCCGGTCAGTCCCCAGAACAGGACCTACGGTGCCAACCGGATCTATATGGGGTTTTTTAAGCCGATGAACAACAAATACTGGTTGGGTAATCTCAAAAAATTTGGCCTGGATGGGGCGGATAACGTTATTGATGTTAACTCAAATTATGCTACCTGGGTGGATGTTGATGGCAATGGAGTGGATGACCTTACCGGGGGCACGCTGCCGACCGGGACTTTGAGCGGTACGTTTAAGCCAACCGCCCAATCCTACTGGAGTATTGGTGGTGCCGATGCCGGTAATGTTAATGATGGCGGCACCGGTGACGTACTGAGAAACCTGACCGCCCCGATCAGCAGTTCCAATAGAACCCTGTATACGATGACTTCAACGGCCGCCACCTCCTTGAGTGTTTTTAACAGTACTAATGTCACGGCCCCCTTGCTTTTCGGTGCCGGTTCCACCGACACCACTGGTGCTGGTAAACTCATTAACTTTATGTACGGGCAGGATGCCTATCTGGAAACCCCCGGAAATGCCACCACCGACAGCCGCAACTGGTTGATGGGGGATGTGTTGCACTCCCGCCCCTTGATTGTTAATTATGCCGCCTACACTTTTAATACCACCAACGAAGCGAACTGTTCGATTAACAAAACAATGATCTTTGTCGGCAGTAATGATGGTATGCTCCACGCATTTAAAGACTGTGACGGCAGTGAAGCGTGGGCATTCATCCCCCCTGACCTGTTGCCCAATTTGCAATATATCACCAGTGTTAACCACACCTATTTTGTTGACTCGTCACCGACCGCCTATATTTACAGCAAGGCCAACGATGGAACCATCTCTTCAGCCAATGGAGATAAGGCGATCATCATCTTTGGTGAGCGGCGCGGTGGTGGTGTGGCATCCTCAACGACCGGTACAACCGGTGCTTATTATGCCCTGGATGTGTCCGATCCTACGGCACCGACGCTGCTCTGGACCATTTCAAACAGCAGGAGCGGTTACAGCGAGCTTGGTGAAACGTGGAGCGAACCGAAAATCGTCAAGATGAAGATCGGTGGAGCGGAAAAAATAGTGGCGGTTATCGGGGCTGGGTATGACAATCTTAACGAAGACGGTCGCTACGGTGCCACCCAGAACTATAACGGTACCGGAGCCGGTGGCACATCGGGGAATTCCGGCACCGGACCGGTGAAGAATGCCGATGGTACTGGTACGGCTCCCTATGCGTTGTATCCGAAGGGGAGGGGGATCTATCTGATTGAAGTGGCCACACTCGGCAGCAATAAAGCTCCGATATTTACCACAAGTGGCACCAAACTATGGGGGTATAGTGGGGGGAGTGGCAGTAATAGCGCAACACAGGTATATGATGCCACCATGAAGTACTCCTTTCCCAGTCAGATAGCGGTGATAGATTCGAATCACACCGGTTATACGGATACTCTCTATGGAGCCGATACCGGAGGAAATATCTGGAGGTTCTCCGTTGGCAACAGTTCCACGGCCAACTGGACCGGTGCCATGATATTCAGCTCAAATTATGGCTATCCCCTTACCTCAACAACCGGTGGGGTAACCGGCAGTGCTGCCACGACTGACACCGGACGGAAAATCTTTTTTGGTCCGTCCGTCGTCTCCGAGTCCGGCTACAAGCTGCTCTATTTTGGCACCGGTGATCGGGAACATCCTTTGAATACCAATGTCACCGACCGCCTCTATGCCTTGAAAGACCGGGGGCAGACGTCTCCGGTGTATGAAAACAGTATGGTCGATGTCACCCAGGATCAATTGCAACAGGCCGACACTTCAACCGCCGGTAAGGCCGTTGTTGCCGCAGTGCAGAATGCACTTTCCAGTACCACGAACTATGGTTGGTTCATTCGGCTTGTCGATTCGACCGACACCGCACCGTATACCACCAAGGTATCTTTGGGGGAAAAGGTGCTTTCCGCACCGGCGGTATTCAACAAGGTGGCCTATTTTACCACGTTCATGCCGACGCCGGTGGTGTCTGCGTTGTCCTGTTCAGCCAACCTTGGTATTTCGCGGGAATATGCCCTGAACTATCTTAATGGCAATGCAGCCTTGAACTATGACGCTACCAATGACGGGAATTCTGTCCGATCTGCAACTGATAACCTGCTGGCAAAGGATACCGCCGGCCATAATCTGCTGAGAACCGACCGGAGTACCCTGATCGGAACCGGCATTCCATCGGGGGTTGTGCTTATTGTAGATCCGGGCGGTTCCATAAAATCCATGATCGGTACCGGGGGAAGCATCCCCCCCATGATACCGGCAGCGGGGGGCAGTGTGCTCCCACTCTATTGGCGTCAAAAATAGTTCGGTGGGGGAGGGGAACAGTTAATGTGTGGGTACCACTGGCGTGTGTTGAAATCATTTAAGCAGGGGGCAGAGGGGTTTTCGTTCTTTGAACTCATGGTCACGATGGCCGTTATCGGCATTTTGATGGCACTGGCCATTCCGACGGTACGCGACATGCAACAGTCACAGATATATAAAGAAACGGCACGGGGAATGGTTTCCGTACTCCGTGAAGCGAAATCAACAGCCGTTGCAGTTAATACTCCCCAGATGGTGGTGTTCAAGCCGAACAGCAGCAACTATAGCTGGATAAGTTATAATAATGCCGGGAACTGCTGGAACAGCGTGCCGCTGAGAAATACCAAAATATCCTCTCAGGTTACTATGAAAAGTTTGGCGGGGGGAACCTCTGCTGCAAACGTTTCTCTTCAGTTTAATACCAACGGTACCGTGACGTTGAAGGCACCGAACGGTGTTATGAGTGACGGTAATGTATCCCTCAACGCTGGATCGGTACAAAAATATGTGATAACCGTTGCCGGTACGGGGAGGGTCTCTCTCCTTAAGAAATAATTGGTAACCAGCTGTTTTAGGACATTTTTTGCATGAAGTCATAATAATTATATGAAATTATATTGACACGGGTTACAATTGTGATAGAAATGAGATAATACGATGAAATAAGAGGCTAAATTTATGGAATGCACCAATAACGTTAAAGCAATTCGTGAGTCACGCTTGATGAGCAAGTCGGAGCTTGCCCGCAAGGCAACTATTTCAGTGTTGACTGTTGGCAGAATTGAGCGGGGTGAACTCTGCCGGATGGAGACGATGCGTAAGATTATTTTGGCACTGGGCTATGGCCTTGAGGAAAAGTGCAAAGTTTTTCCCGATCCGACCTGACAGGTTTCACTATGTTCCTTTTTGCGAAGAAAAAAGAGGTTCTTGGTATTGATATCGGTTCAAGCTCGATTAAAGTTGTCCAGCTGAAGGAGAGCAAGGGGAACTTTATTCTGCTCAACGTGGGTATATGTCCATTGCCGTCTGAGGCGATTGTTGACAATACCTTGATGGATAGTTCCGCAATCTCTACGGTTATTACGAATCTGGTCGCCAGTCTTGGTATCAAGGCAAAAGAAGTTGCCTGCTCCATTTCGGGGAATTCTGTAATCATCCGGAAAATTGTGCTTTCAGCCATGGCACAGGAGCAATTGGAAGATCAGATATCATGGGAAGCAGAACAGTATATACCCTTTGATATCAACGATGTGAATATGGATTTTCAAATTTTATCTCCCGTCCCTCAAGATAATTCCAAGATGAACGTGCTATTGGTTGCCAGTAAAAAAGAGGTTATTAACGATTATGTGGCGGTATTCGGTGAGGCCGGTTTACAGCTGTCGGTCGTTGATGTTGATTCATTTGCGGTTCAAAATGCCTTTGAAATTAATTATGATACCAGACCGGGAGAAATAATAGCCCTGCTGAATATTGGTGCCAGCGTCATGAACATCAACGTGATCAAGGACGGTATGACGCTGTTCACCCGTGATGTCCAGATGGGGGGCAACCTTTATACGGAGGAGATTCAGAAACAGTTGGGGGTAACTGCTCAGGAGGCCGAGGGTGGTAAATTAGTGGCTCATGAGTTGGATAACGGAACACTCAAGGGTGTTATTGAAAGGGTAAATGATACCATAACCATGGAAATTCGTCGTTCACTTGATTTTTATAATTCAACCGCCAGTGAGGAGCGAATTAGCAGGGTGTATGTCAGCGGTGGTTGCTCCAAAGTGTATAATCTCATCTCTGCCATTTCCAAAAAAACAGGCTTAACCGTCGAAGGCCTCAACCCTTTTAAGAAGCTTACCTACAATGAAAAGGAGTTCGATCCCGAATATCTTCAGGAAATCGCTCCTCTTATGGCGGTGCCGGTTGGACTTGCCCTCAGGAGGGTGGGGGACAAATGATCAAAATAAACCTGTTGCCGGTCAAAACTTCCAAAAAGAAAGAAACGGCTATCCAGCAGCTTATTGTCGCCGGAGTCGTCATTATCCTGCTTGCGATGGCTGTGGGCTCGCTCTATATGGTTAAACGCTCACAGGTGGCCACTGCCCAGGGAGATATTGGTGCTGCCAACGGTAAAATCAATGAACTTAAGTCAAAGTTGGGTAAGTTAGAAGAAATTAAAAAACTTAAGGAAGAGGTAAAGAAAAAACTGGATGTGCTTATCCAGTTGAGAAAAAACAAAACCGGTCCGGCACAGCGGTTGGTGGTACTCAGTGATCTTACTCCAGAGCAGTTATGGCTTACCAGCTATGTGGAATCTGGTACCGATGTGAAAATTTCCGGTATTTCCCCTACAGAGGAGTTGATAGCCCACTTTATGAAGGCGCTTGATTCCTCCAGTAACTTCACGGCTGTTGAACTACTGGTTTCTGAACAGGCAGAGTTGGGGGGGGCAAAACTCAAAAAGTTTGACCTGAGTCTAAAACTTCGGCCAGATACGGGGCGTCCTCCGGTTGCTACTCCCGTTGCCGGTAAATAATAATGCATCCTTTCCGGGCGGAAACGAACTAATCTATTCGCGTATGCAGGTGACCTGAGTATGGATCCAAACATAGAAAAGCTGATAAAGCTGCCGATCAAAAAGAAACTCCTGGTGCTTGTTGGGATAGCCATTGTCGAGGTTGCCGCACTGATATGGTTTCTCTACCTTCCCAAATCCGACGAATTAAAGGCACTTCATACCGATTTGGCGAAATTACAGGGAGAAATATCCGAAAAATCGAACATTGCAGCCAATCTGCCGCGAACACAGAACGAGTATGAACAACTGAATCAGGAACTGGCTCAGGCTCTGACAGAGCTTCCAAACTCCCGGGAAATCCCCACATTGCTGACGAGTATTACCACGTTGGGGATCAGTGCCGGACTTGATTTTCTGACGTTTCGACCGAGAAATGAAGTAGTGAAGGATTTTTATGCAGAAGTACCGGTTGATATTATCGTCTCCGGTTCTTACTACAGTGTTGCTAATTTCTTTGCCGCCGTTGCCACGTTGCCGCGTATTGTCAATATTTCAAATGTAGCGTTTTCCGACATCAAGAGTGTCGGTAATCGCATGGTTACCAAGGTCACCTGTCTGGCGACAACGTTCCGCTTCCTTGACAAGAAAGAGATTTCGGATGCCACCAAGAATGCTCCCAAAAAATAGCCTTACAACAGTGGTCGTGGTGTCGTTTTGTCTGCTGACCTCTGTTGCATGTCAAAAGAACGAACCTGCTCCCACCGCCGTTTCCCCGTCGACGCCCGCCGTGCGGAAGCCTGTCCAGAAGCAGCTTACTTCTCTTATACAGTCGCCGCCCATCTCGGCAAGTCAGTTTGACTTCAGCAACAAAAAAGACCCGTTCAAGCCTTTTGTTGTTGCCAAGAATGATGCAAAGAAGACTCCGTCGGTGGTGGTCAAATCCTCACCTCGAAACACTCTGCCGATTCACAGCTATGAAATAAATCAGTTTAAAATGATAGGATTACTGCTCGGTGGTCGGGATAACCGGGCCATGGTTACCGACCCGGGTGGCAAGGGGTATGTGCTGAAAGTCGGCATGTCCATTGGTGTCAATGATGGCAAAATCACGGCGATTGATGCACAGGGAGTAGAAGTCGTTGAAATGTTTAAAGACGATAATGGCAGGGTCAGAAAAGAAAAAACCAGACTTACCCTCCCCAGAAAGCAATAAGGAGTTCCGCATGAAGTGGAAAGTACATACGGTTATCCCCTCACTACTGCTGTCTTTCGTGTTGGCCGGCTCATTGAGTGCCGTGCCGGACCGGGCAGTTGCTGCTGAACAGTCAGAAGCACATAAAGGAGTCAGCATTGTTGCGGTACGTACGAAGGAGGGCGGTGCCGCAACTGTCCTGGAAATCAAGCTGTCAGCACCTGTTATTTATACCTGTTATAAGTCAGTAGCACCCCTTCGTCTGGTGATTGATTTGTCGCGGGTTTCCCAATCCGGCGATTTTACTCCGCTTGTCATTAATCAAGGGAATTTTAAATCCGTAACTACCAAGGCATTTACTACCGATGTCGGCCCTTTTACCCGCATGGAAATCGGGCTGGAGCATGATAGTGAACCCCAGGTAGTCGTCGCATCAGAGGATCCTACTCTCATACGCATCTCGTTTTCTCCCGCTGACGGAGAGAAAAAGACGGAGGAAGTGAACCCGGCGTTACCGCAAACGCCCGTTCCCGTATCCCCCACGGAGCCACCCCCCGCACCGGTTGCAGGAACGGTTACTACCGAAGCTTCTCCTGCGGCAGTGCCGGACGTTCCGGCCAAATTATTGACCGGAATCACCATCGTTAAAAACCAGATCGTTATCGCTACCGAAGGAAAGGTGGATGATTTCAAAACGTTTCGACTCAAAAAGCCGGAGCGCTATGTTATTGATCTCATGAATGTCAGAAGCGGCTTGGCAACCCGGCTGATTCCGCTGAATGCGTCAGGTATCGCCTCGGCTCGCCTCGGTATCTACCCGGATAAAGTTCGCGTCGTCATCGATGGGATCAACGGGAATTTTCCTGAAGCGACGGCGGTAAAAACCGATGCAGGGGTTGTCATTACACTCGAAGACAGCGTGGTTGAAGAGAACGTACATACCAAGTTGGTTGCGACCACGGTTGAAAAAAACGCACGTAAGGAAAATGGCACTCCGCGGCCCGCTTTGCAACCGGTTGTTCCGGTGGTCATCCCGGGGAATGCATCACCCGATGCAGCACCGGAAGTGTCGAGGACCGTACCATCGGAAAAACGACCGGAACCTGTGAAGCGTGAGTCGGGGGGAACTGTTGTCGGTAAACCGGTAGGAGGGGGTACCTCCGTAGAGAAGATTGACTTCCAGTTGCTCGGTGACGTTTCACGGGTCTCCATCAAAGTCAGTGGTGCCGTGAATGTGGAAAAGCCGGTGGAAGAGGCAGGCTTTGTTACCGTTACCTTTAAAAATTCCCACCTACCTCCGGCGTTGCAACGGTCAATTGATACCAGTCATTTTGACAGTCCGGTGCTGCGTATTACCCCGGCAGTGGTCAAAACCAGAAAAGGGGTTGAAACCAGAATTCGTATCGCCACCCGTGGTGCCACACCCTGTGAACTACACCGGGAAGGTGACATGGTCTTCATCGATTTTAAACAGGCTGGTGAAAAGAATGGAGAGCTGAATAGCTTCGAGTTGCTTGAAACGAAAAAACGTTCACCCCGCTCAGTATACTCTGCAGCACCCGACGATGACGTTGCCGGTGCCCTTGCGCCGATTTCCGATTCGGTCAGCCGAGCGTCGGACTCAAACAGGCCGTACAAAGGACGGAAGGTGACCCTTGAATTTGCAGATGCTGAAGTACGCAAGATATTTCAGCTCCTCTCCGAGGTCAGTAACAAAAATTTTGTATTGGGAGATGAGGTAACGGGGAGTATCAGTCTTAAGCTGGTGAATGTACCGTGGGATCATGCTCTGGATATTATTCTTGATACCAAAGGGCTCGACAAGCGTGAGGATGGTAATATTATCCTCATAAAAGGTAAGGGGAAATTCAGATCCCAGGCCGAGGAGGAGCTGGAACTTAAGAAAACCCAATTGAAAAATGAGCCGCTTCATACGGAATATTTCCCGGTCAACTATAGCAAAACGTCAAATATGAAGAGCCAGGTTGAAGGTCTCTTGACGGCCACTGTCGGTAAGGTCAGCGAGGACGAGCGGACAAATACGTTAATAGTAACCGCCATTAAGGCAGATATGGAGAATATCAGAACCTATCTGGGACGGATGGATGTGCCGGAACGTCAGGTTATGATCGAAGCGCGAATTATTGAGGCAACGTCAACCTTTACCATGAATCTGGGGGTGAGTTGGGGAGCCCATTACCGTGACGGTACGGCACAATTTATGGGCATAAACCAGATGGACAACAGCTTTGGTGGTTTAACCACACCGGCATTAACTTCCGGGCAAAGCGGCATGGCCGGTACCAATATGGGAATTTCCTTCGGGCGACTGGCCAGTAACATTCAGCTGGATATGCGACTTAATGCGGCCGCTTCTGCTGGTTTGATCAAGATCGTCTCCACGCCGAAGATCGCAACGCTCAATAACAAAACGGCAAAAATTACCCAGGGACAATCCATCCCCTACAGTAATACGACAGCCACGACCGGCGCCACCACCCAGTTTGTTCAGGCGGCACTCTCCCTCGAAGTCAAGCCCCACATTAATGCCAATGGCACCATCGGGCTTGAAATCAAGGCCACCAACAACTCTGCCGGTGCCGGGAATCCTCCGCCGATCAATACCAAAGAGGCCACTACGGAGATGTTGCTGAAAGACGGCGAAACCACGGTTATCGGTGGTATTTATAAGGAAGACGAAACACTGCTGGAAGATGGTGTGCCATTTTTAATGGATATTCCCTTTTTGGGGCGGTTGTTCAAGTCCTCCCAGTCATCAAAGATTAAGTCGGAGCTGCTTATTTTTATTACACCACGGATACTGAATTAAGATGGTACCAGGGACGGCTGGTACGGGTGAACAGGAGTAATATTATGTACAGACAATGGTTGGCAATGGTCGTGAGCTTGTTCCTTTGTGCTGCTTCATTGGCCGGTTGTGGTAGTGATGTGGGGGGGGGCGCAGCTCTGTTGGCTACATCATATATCACTGCTACACCATCCTCCGGGATTATTAATTCTGATGTTGCAACCTGGATCAATTACTCCTCAGGTGCCAAGTCAACAAAGTGGACCGGTTGGACGACCACTCCTGCGGCAGATGTGGTGAATCTTACCGTTCAGTCCTCGGCGTATACTGCGAGCAGTGGCAGTAATTCCACTGCTCCGCTTCCCGTACGAATAGATTCGGCAACAGTGACTTTTTCAACTGCAGACTCCGCCTCACGAGCAATTCCAACACAATATCAGTCAATTGGAACAAATATACCCTCTGCCGGATCTGTCGTGGTGCCGATAGAGATGGTATCACAAAATCTCAAACAATGGCTCGGCACCTATTTAGACAATACTTCTACTTACTATCGTTACAATGCGACGATTACCCTCAATTTGATTGAAATTGGCACGGGAAAAACGGGAGCGGTTTCAACAGCACTGCGTGTGAATATTGCTGATTATATTGATAAATGAACCAAGGTTGGTCGTTACAGCGTTTTATCCCCGATCCACTGTATAAACAGGGGGGTAGCAAAGAGGAGATACATACATGAAATTTGAGAAATTCTTTTCGCTGCTCATAGTGATACTTGCGACGGGAGTAATTTTTGGCTGTTCCGGGTCAGGTGCCGGTACCGCTCACGACGGAGCCACCAAAAAACAGGTTAATTCGACTTTTGGGGGGGTGGCTGGTAACGAAATACCAATAGATTCTTCTGGTTTGAATGCTGATAACCAAAACCAGCCAGCCATTGCGTATGATCATATTCACACCACCTATCTTTCGGTTTGGACCGACTATCGTTCTGGTGATGGGGATGTTTGGGGTACACTCTGTGATGGTTCGACAGCAAAAGCCGGGTTACAAGCAACCCTACCGGCGTGTGGTACTCCGTTTCCCATTGCCAGCGGCACCGGTAATCAATGGCAGCCAAAGGTCGCCTTTGATGATAGCTTTGTGAGTGGTGGTAACGCCGTAGGCGAATATCTTGTGGTTTATGCCGATACCTCTGCCGGCTATAGCCAAATTTATGGACGGTTCGTCGATTACCAAGGTACACCAGCTGGTGTTCCTTTCGTAATATCAGAGCATCGTGCCGTGGCCGATACTTCCCAAATAGAACCGGATGTTACGTACAATAATTTTATCAATAAATTTACCGTCGGCTGGCTTGGTACCAGTAGTTATGATACGGTTGATTATCCCGCCGCTGCACCGGTGACCTACAGCACCACCCCGACATGGAAAACAGGCTATTCAAAAACGATCAGTGCTGCCAATGCTATCGTCAGCGTTACCCTGCCTGATGGTACGCCCTTAACGAATTATACCGTCTCACCTGCAACCCCCACTGCTGCGAATACCGTAAGTGTGCTCACTATTAATGCATCTTCAAATGTAATCGGTACACAAGGGAACCTGACTGTCACCTACGCGGATTCCAGTAAAACCAGTACCGGGATGAACAACTCAGTTACTACCTTTGCTGCCAATGACAGTTTTCCCATTACGCCTACTGTTGCTCAGTCAAGCCTCGCTCTTGTGTATCTGTACACGGAGTCAGGTCGTGTCATAGCTGCCACAGCCACCCAGCAGGTACTTAACGGTGATAATGTCAATGTCGCTTTACTGGCCGGTTCCAATCTGATCGGAATGCCCACGGCCTATTGGACTTCCTTCAAAAAAAGCACTGTTACATGGGATGCTCCGTTATGGCAGGCCGGCTCTCCCGTTGTGATCAGTAACGTCTATAGTCAGGCCAATACTCTTCCATATAGTATTAAGATCATTGATGGTTTCAAGGTGGATCGTACGACTGATTTCACTATCACGATTAACGGCACTACATTGGTGGCCATACTAAATGCCGATTCCACGTTGATCGGCAGCAACCCAACTGTTACGGTAACTTATACGCCGCTGAAGAATCTGTACGGCCCGGTTGTCGGTGCCGGCTGCCCCAATAGTTATGGCCCCATTCCCTTCTCGCCATCGGATCATGTCGGAGCGAGTCTGGTTGCCTATCGGCACGTTTCGGACAGTGGTGTCCTGGATTCCGTACAGGGATATTCGGAAGCGGGAATGACTGCCAATATTGATGATGGTGCCGGTACCATCACGGTAGTCTGGAGTATCAATCAGGACGAATCGAGTCCCAAGGTGGCGTATAATCCGCTGGATGGTGAATCTTTCATGCTCTGGAGCGGTACCCAGAGTAGCGAAACTTTGAAAATTAAATATGCAATGAATAACGTGGGAGTTTGCACCTACAGCACCTTGTTTACTGCCGGTACCAAAACTGCTCAGAAAGTTGTGCTCCGCAGGTTGATCAATGGTGTCTATAACGATACTCTTCTTGGTATTTCGGCGTTTTCACCAACATACTCTATCGACCCGATCTCCAAACGGCTGTTGCTAGCCTGGGAAGAACAAAACTCGGCGACGGTTGCCACCACCGGCAAAGATATCAGTGCCCAACTCTTTGATTTGTCAAACTTTGTCATGTATGGAAGCTTGATCACCGTTGCCAAAGCAACCGGTGATCAGACCTCTCCGGCGGCTGCCTTTGATACGGTGAATCAACGCCACCTGATTGCCTGGGAGGATGCCCGTAACCAGAGTGCCAATATTTCCAATATCGATATTTACGGTCAATTTATCGATCCCCAAGGTAATCTGTCCGGTGGTAATGTGCCGATCAACGTGGATCAGGGTAATCAGTTGGCACCTGCGGTTGCCTTTGGTGATGTCACTTTCCGTGATTTTCTGATTATTTTTACCAATGGTGTCAATCCGGTAAAGTCCACTATTTCAGGTCAGCTGCTCCAGTATTCCCAGCTGCCCCAGTTGGTCGTTGCCGATGGTACCGGTAGCCCCATTCTCAACGGTGCCCTCGATTTTGGTAGTGTCCCTGTGGGGAGCTATCTGGATAAAACCATCCAGCTGCAGAATAATGGCAACACCGTGCTGACGATTGGTTCCATGAGCAGCCCCGATGCACCCTTCTCTTTTGTTACACCTATGCCGGTTGCCATAAATCCGGGAACGGTCTATAACATGACGGTTCGTTTCAGCCCAATGGCGGCAGGTTCCTATACGACCGGTTCCGGCAGCAGTTTCTATACCTCTATTGTTTCCAATGGCGGCAATACCACGCTCTATCTGAGCGGCAGCGGGTTTGGTGTCAATCCGCTGAGTATTACCACGGTTGGCCTGCCGGATGCGGGCACCACGGGGGCATATTCCTATCAGGTTGTTGCTGCGGGTGGTGTCTACTCCTATAAATGGAGTGCCAGTGGACTGCCTGCCGCTTTGACAATCAATTCATCGACCGGTGTTATATCGGGCAATAATCCGCTTGCCGGTTCCTATACGGTCATTGTTACCGTCACCGACAGCAACTCACCGGTTGCCACCGCCTCCCGCACGTTTGCCATGAATGTTGGTGTGGTCAGTGTTACCTCAACCACCCTCAGTCCCTGGACCCAAGGGGTTGATTATGTGTTGTCTCCACTTCATACACTAACGGCAGTTGGTAGTGCATTACCTTATACCTGGTCGATTGTTTCAGGTGCGCTGCCTCCCGGAATAACGCACAACTCGGCAACCGGTGTTCTGGGGGGCAAGGCGACGGGAAGCGGTGTCTACTCGTTCACCGCCCGTGCTGCCGATGGGAGCGGAACGCCGCAGACAGCTCAAGCCACCCTCAGTATAACCATAAATCCGGCACCAACGATTCTGACAACCAGCCTGATAAATGGTGTCGTCGGTCTCCCCTATACCCAGACATTGACCATGACCGGTGGCACATTGCCGATCAGCTGGTCGCTCAGTGGTGGTTTGCCGCCGGGACTGACCTTTAACACCGGGAGTGGTGTTATCAGCGGTATTCCGACAACAAAGGAAAACTACCCGATCGAAGTTACTGTTACGGATGCTACAGGGGCCTCCTGCACGAAGTTACTTGCAATCACAACAAACGCAGCTCTCGATATTGATGGTGACACGATCCCCGGAGCGGAAATAGCCAATTTACCGTACTCATTCACCTTTACGACCAACTCCGGTGGCATCGCACCGTATATCTGGTCAGTGGCCAATGGCGCACTGCCGCTCGGCATGGCACTTAACGCCAACACGGGTGTCATATCCGGTACGCCCACAGTTGCCGGAAACTATACTTTTATTATGCAGGTACAGGATGTTAATGGGACAGTCGTGCAAAAAACGTACAGCATAGCGGTCAGTACACCGGTTAGTGTTACCACCGAATCAATGGGCCTCTGGACGGTGAATTCGACGTCGGCGTACAGTCAGACGGTGGCTGCAACGGGTGGTACCGGTGTTTATACCTGGTCAATAACCGCCGGAAGCGGTGTTGGTACCCTGCTGCCACTCCCTGGCGTAACACTCAATGCTGCCACCGGTACTCTGACCGGTATCCCAACGACCACCGGCACCTTTACCTTCACCCTGACGGCGACCGACGGTAGTAATTCTGCCGATAGCAGACAGTTTACGGTCGTTATCAATCCTCCATTGTTGATTACAACAAGCTCTTTGGCAAGTGGTCTGGTTAATACGGTTTATAGTAAGACACTTCATTCTACTGGTGGTACCGGATCTGTTGTGTGGGCACTCTCCTCGGGAACACTCCCCACCGGTCTCTATCTTGATGCCCTTTCCGGTGTGATCAGTGGTGTGCCGACTGTGGCAGGTGATGTGACCTTTCGTGCGTCTGCAACAGACAAAGGTGGTAAGACGGTTCTCCAAGAGTTGAGTATTTCGATTGCTGCAAATTCCAGTGGTGGTGAAAGCAGCACGGTCATTAACAACAACCCACCACCTGCAACCAGTAGTGGCAGTGGCTGTTTTATTGCGACTGCCGCCTATGGTAGCTATCTTGATCCCCATGTTATGGTACTGCGTCACTTCAGGGATGACGTGCTGCTGAAATCAAAGGCTGGCACTGCATTTGTCAGGTTTTATTACCGGTATAGTCCGCCGATTGCCGATTACATTGCGCAACATGATACGGTGCGTCTGTTAACCCGTTTTGCGTTAACGCCGTTAATTGTCGTTGTCAAACTTGGTCGGCTTGGTTTGATAGCGGGCTTTATGATGGCAGTACTTGGTGCTCGTCGTTTCTACATGCGTAAAAACAGTGTCATGCAGAGGATGGTTCTGTAATTAGTAATTCCGAGTCCCTAAGGAGAAAGTCTGTGATGATGAAGTCATGGAATATCGTAGTAACGGTTATTATTGCAGGGATGTTGACCGGATGTGGTTCGGTACCCACAAAGGAAAAGGTTGCTGAAGCTCTGAAGCCGATCATGCCGCCAAATTTTGCCGTCAGCTCGGTGGAAAAGGTAAGTGCTTTCAAGGATGTCTACGAGGTGGTCGTTGCCATCGACAAACAGCCATCGGTGCTCTATGTTGACAGCACCTTGAAGTACGTGCTGTCCGGCAGTGTTGTGGAAATAGCCACGAAGAAGAATCTCACGTCTGAAACCCAACTGAGGAACAGACCAACTGTGACTCCCCCGTCGGTTGTTCAACAGCCTCCAGCCGTACCGCAAAAATCAAGGTAATCCATTGCTGTTGTTTTTAAACCCGAAGATGGTGCCGCAACAGGTGTCATCTTCGGGCTTGGACTGAGCCTGCAATCAAAAATTTATCGCCGCCTTCAGTGAGTAGATGGGATGTACGGCATATTCAACCTCTGCCGTGATTCCCAGCAGGGGGAGGGGCGATGCTTTTACTCCTGCAAAATAGCGGGGGATTGTCTGGTCGCTTTTCAGGGTGACACTGCTGTTCTTTGCCAAATCTCCCTTGGCTTCGCTGCTGATCCAGAGCAGACCAGCCCCGGCATAGGGGGTGAGGAACAGGAAACCTTTGCTGATTGACGTGTCAATGCCGTAGGTTTGCAGCGAAAGATCATCAACGCCTGTCAGTTTTGTATAGGTGGCACGGACACCGATTGCCGGTGAAACTACCCCGCCATCAAGCACCGCCTTACTTACCTCTCCCCCATAGAGTTTGATATTACTGTCGGGGACATACGAATAGAGCCCACCAATATCAATGCCGAACGGCAGACCCTTGCGTGCCCGAACGCTCGGAATTGCCAGGAGTGAGGGGGCGGTGCCATTAAAGGCATTTTTCCAGCCACTACTGTTTTTGTCGATACCGGTGCCGGATAATTGCACCCCGATATCAAAACCGGTCAGTCCGAGCGGTTCTGCCGGTGCTAAATTTCTGTAGCCGATCAGCGCACCCGCCTCTTTGCTCAAGGTTTTGAAATCATTCTGTCCGATTATTGATGTTGTTGAAAACTTGATATCTGCAGCCAGTGCCGGTGAAACAGCCAGTGCCAGCGCCACGAGAACTCCCCCTACCAAGGTCTTTTTCATAGGTACCTCCTTTATAGTTATTAATGACAGTGTAGCAAAGCGTCGTCCGCTGGTCAATCACCCTCTGTAATGTGGATACATAACGGTATAATTACTCGGGTACGCAATTTATCAATAATAGACCTGTAGAAACCTGGCATTTTGCCGATGGATAAAAGAACGTACTGGTGAGTACCGTGGTAGGAATGACAGGGTGGAAATTGGCACAATTCTGATTTTATCAAGGGTCCTGTGTGGCGAAAACGGCTGAAATTAAAATAGCTGACGATATTGAGTATCGGGTAATCGGCAACGGGGTGGGACTGTTAATTTCCTTCGGGGGACTACTGGCTGGAGAGATGGTGCGTCAGCAGAGTACCGATTACTGGCTGGAAGATATTGTTCCGCTTATGTTGTGCCTCTGGCTCGGCTACCGGATGTTCAGAAACTTTTTGTCAACCATGCTGCTGTATCAGGATGCGGTTGCCCCCCTCCATCACGCACCTGTCGGTGCTTCTCCCGTTCAGGGGGAGCGGGTTGTTGCCGGGCAATTGTCTCATAAACCGGCATTGTCGCCGGATAAGGTTATGGAGCAGGTCGCCAAACGTATTGAAGCCCAGAAGAATGATATCATAAAGAAAAACGCTGCCACATGATGGGGGCTTAATACTCCCCTGATTCCCCCTTGAAAAAGGGGGGCAGGGAGAGGGCGGGTTAGCGATAATCGGTTTTTGTTTTGACCGGCTTTTCCGGGGCAGCAGCCGGAGGAGCCGGTTTTTTCAGTTGTACCAGATAGTTGGCGACAAAAATGAACTCATCCAGATGGTTGCGGATACCATCGCCATTAAAGTCGTGGAGCGGCGACTGGGGAGTGCCCACTTCCCGCTGGAACGTTTCCCACCCCTGCTCATTTAACGGCAGTTTGGTGGTGAGGACGGGGGTTACTGTCAGGGGTACCTCGTAATCATCGGCACCGGCGACCACGGTTATGGAAGCGGCAACAGCACCTACCTCAGGGAGAACCACAACGGACCAGCGACCTTTTTTTACAGTGTCCTGCTTGAATGAAACCAGGTTGCCACCGGTCATGGAAAAGTTGGGTGAGGTGGTGAGCCGCTCCGGTAAATCAATGGTCAGTGTGGCATGCTCCTTACCGTTACTGAGCACAATGGCCGGTTCCTGCCGGATGAGGTGACTTGGTCCGGTGGCGAAAAGTGCGGTCAGTGCTTCCAGTGTTTTAGCTCCCTTCACCAGTTTGAACTTATCAACAATCCCGGTATAGATCACCGATTGACGCGGCTCTTCCGCTTTTGGCTCACCGGCAGCCTGTTCCGGCGTCGCGGTGGAGTCAGTACCCCGTGACGGGATGACTTCGCTTTTGGTCGGCTCAGCAGCAGGCGGTGGCTCAACCCGTGCTGTTACCGGCGGTGGGTCACTCCGCTGAAGATCGGTGGGGAGGGTGATGGTACCCGGTGCATAGGTGGTTGATGCAGATGTGGTACCTGTTCCTGTCGTGGTTGTAGTGGTCCCTCCTTTCTCCGGGTTTCCACCCGTGGGGTTTTGACTTGTTTCACTGTTTCCGGTTGTACTTGATGAACCGCTACTCTCTGCGGTCGTGAGTATATCTGTACCGTTTGCATTAATTATCTGGGGTGAAACGATAACCGGGAGGGGGGTGTTAGCTGTTTTTGTGGCGAATGAAATTGTGGCAACGACACCACCGCCTGAAAAAGAGCTGCCGTTGATAATCGCCACACGGATAAGACCCGGCCCCTGGGTGTTAGCTGAAAATATGGCCCCGGCAACGGCACTTCCCGCTGTCATCGTTGGCCCGGACAATACGTTCGTATTATACTGCACATTGAAGTATATTCCGCTCACTCCGTCCAGGTTGGGGCTTTGCACGGTGTATTTAGTGCCACCGGCCGGAGTAATGGTGAGATAGGCAGCACAAACCGTGCTGGCACTTGCCAACACCCCAAGGAAACAGTAGCTGAGTACCCGACAAACAAGCGATTTAAACATGGCGGCACCTCTGATTTTTTTTGTCAGTATAGTCGAGAAATTTATCCGGTACAAGCCCCATAATTCATTCTGCTTTGCCCGATAGCTCCTCGTAAACTTGTTTTTGTCGTTAGGTTGACAATGGTCACGGGATATGGTATCGACTCCCCACGGGGGAAATTATGACACAACGAACATTTATTCTGGATATGGCGGAACGGGTACTGGCGGGAGAAGTTATCGGAGCCGCTGAGGCGTTACAGCTGTCAATGGTCACTGGCAGTGACCGGTACCTGCTGTTTGCCGAGGCATCGCGGATACGGGAACACTTTCTCGGTAATGTGGTACACCTCTGTTCAATCATTAACGCAAAATCGGGGCGCTGTGCGGAAAACTGTGCTTTTTGTGCCCAGTCAGCCCATCATGACACCGGCGTTTCGGTCTATCCGCTGGTGGACGAGGATGAAATTGTCCGCTCTGCCGCCTTGGCGGAAGAAAACGGAGCCGGTTGCTATGGTATCGTTACCAGCGGGACCCGGATCAACACGGGGGACGAGCTGGACAGGGTCTGCCGGGCTATCGGTCGCATTAAGGCCGAGACCAGCATATCCCCCTCCTGCTCCCTCGGTATTCTGGATGAAGAGACCGCTCTCCGGTTGAAAAATGCCGGTATGGAAACCTACCACCATAATCTGGAAACCGCCCGCAGTTTTTTTTCGCAGATCTGTACGACCCATGACTATGAGGATGATGTGGCGACAATTCGCGCCGCTAAAAAGGTCGGCTTACGGGTCTGCTGCGGCGGTATTTTCGGGTTGGGTGAAAGTTTCGCCCAACGGATCGAGATGGCGTTAACGCTCCGTGAGCTTGCTGTGGACTCGATTCCCCTTAATTTCCTCAATCCGGTGGCCGGAACCCGGCTTGAAAACGCCAACAACCTGACCCCGCTGGAATCCTTGACGATTATTGCCGTCTACCGTTTCCTGCTGCCGGGCACGCGCTTGTCGGTCTGTGGCGGACGGGAGAAAAATCTTCGTGAATTGCAATCCTGGATGTTCCTTGCCGGTGCCGATGGCACCATGACCGGCAATTACCTGACCACCCCCGGGCGTCCCCCTGAGCTGGATAAGCAGATGCTTGCCGATCTGGAGATGCCGGTTGAAGGGTGTTGCGGGGCTGACCAGTGACGGCGCCCCGGGGTATCTTCATTACCGGAACCGATACCGGGGTCGGCAAGACCATTGTTGCCGCCACCCTGGCCCGGTTGCTCCGCATGAATGGCGTGTCGGTGGCGGTTATGAAGCCGGTCACCAGCGGTTGCCGCCGGGAGGAGGGGCGGCTTATCTCCGATGATGCCCAGCTGCTTTGCCAGGCGGGCGGTCTGGAACTGACCGATGATATGGCACCGTACCGTCTGCGTGAACCGGTGGCTCCGGCCGATGCGGCCCGCATTGATGGTGTCAGGATTGATTTCTCTTTGATTAAAGAAGCCTTTCTCCGTCTCCAGTCAGCCTACCAGTACGTGATTGTGGAGGGAGCCGGTGGCTTGATGGTACCGTTGTCGGGGGGGCTGCTGGTGGCCGATCTGGCTCGTGAACTGGAATTGCCGCTGCTGGTGGTGGCTCGTCCCGGCCTGGGCACCATCAATCACACGGTATTGACCTGTTTTGCCGCCCAGCAGATGGGGCTTCAGGTGGCCGGTGTCATAATCAATGGCATGCCGGAAGAACCGGGTCTTGCGGAAAAAAATGCCCCCCATCAGATCGGCTCACTCTGCGGAGCACCAGTACTGGGTGTCTGGCCCCGCCGCCCGGAAAACGATGAAATGGAGCTGGTGGATGAACTGTCGGCTTGGCTCGACGGTCAGGCGGAAACCAGTATAGTGTTGCGGGAACTGGGCGTGTAATTTATCCCTCCTAATAGTGACCGGTAGCGGCATGTTGCCGGTCACGCTCATAGTCTTCCACAATATCTGCCAGAGATGTATATCTACTGACCCCCCCCAGTGACTCACTGATACCGGTGGTCCGGAGAATCTCCCGTACCTCTGCATGGGCTTCGGTTACCCTGAACTGAATTCCCTCCCGACGCAACTCTTCACCCAGTTGTTGCAGCATTTTTGCTCCGGCTGCATCGATATAGGGGGAGGTTGACAGGTCGCAAACAGCCATTCGTACCGATCCGTTTTCGGCGTGTAACGCCTCAAAAACCTGACTGTTGACCGCATTTACGTTGAAATAGAGCAGTGGTGCCTCGACCCGGAAGAGGAACAGTCCGGGGAAACGTTCATTGCTTGGATGGCGCTCCGAATCACTGAAACGGGTACTGCCATGGATTCTACCAAGTACGGACACATGGGGTTTGGCCAGCATCCGGAGCAGGAAGAGGATGGAGGTGATCGCCGATACGGTGACCCCCTTCAAAATACCGAACAGCAGCACCCCGGCGAATGCCACCAGTGCCACATTGAACTCCGTGCGGCTGACGCGGCGCAGTTGCTTGAAATCGGCTATGCTGATAAACCCTGAAACCGCCGCCAGGACGATGGCGGCGAGTACGGTTTCCGGTAGATTGTGCAGCAGGCCGGTCATGAAGCTGACAACCAGGATGAGGGTACACGAAGCGAAGATCAGCGAAAGGGGGGTACGGGCTCCCGCCTTTTCGTTCACTGCCGATTGGGACAAGCCCCCGGCGACCGGGTAGCCATAGCTCACCGAGGCGATGAGGTTGGCGGCTCCCAGTGCCAGAAATTCCTGCCGTGGGTTGACCGGATAGCGATGGAGGGAAGCAAAAGCCCGTGCTGCCGCAATGCTCTCCACATAGGAGAGTAGGAAGCAGGCGAAGGCAAGCTCCAATAAGCCTTCAATCTGATCCCTGTGAAATGTGGGGAGTTGGAAGAGTGGCAAGCCGTCCGGGATGTGGCCGACAACCTTTACCCCCCGGCTATCCAGGCCGAAGAAGGTCACGAGGCCGATGGAGCAGACGACGACGATCAACGCAACCGGTCGTCCCGGCAGTAGTCGGTTGCCGAGGATAATGAGCAGCAATGCGCCGATACCGAGGGCGGTGACGGTGGGGTTCACGGTGGTAAGTTGATGGTATAAGGTAACCATCCGTTCCAGAAAGGTATCCCCCCCCCCTGCGATGCCGAACAGCTTGGGAAGCTGCATGGTAGCGATGCTGAGGGCGGCACCGGCTTTAAAGCCGAGCAGGATGGATTCGGAAATGAAGTTGACGAAGGTGCCCAGTCGCAACAACCAGGCCAGCAGGCAGAGGCAGCCGACCATGCCGGCGGTCATGGCTGCAATGGCACCATAGGTAGTTAGGTTTCCGGCTGCCATCCCTCCTCCAACGCTGGCCACCATGACCGATATGGCGGCGGTTGGCCCGATGGACAGATGGCGTGAGGTGGTAAACAGCGCAAAGGCGATGCCGCCGTAGATGTAACAGTAGAGGCCGGTTTGTGGTGCCAGACCGGCCAGGGTGGCATAAGCCATGGCCACCGGTACGGCATAGGCCGCTAGCGTGATCCCTGCAATCAGATCGGGCAGTAACCAGTCGGCCTGATAGCGGGGGAGCCAGGTCACAATGGGAATCAGTTGGAGCAACTGCTGGAGTAGATGACGCATATTCCTGTCCTGACGGTTTTATCGCTGATGTGTTCCCGATGCACTGTACACTAAATAACAGGTTATACCAATACCTGCGACAAAAGTTGCCGACGGCAATAATCGTATCTTCTTGTAATTACAATGATACGGCCATTGTGTTGAACCTCCTGTCAACTTTTGTCGCAGGGGTCTGTGTGGGGTTTATGTCATAACAACCAATAATTATTATATAAAATACGGCTAATACAGTGGCATGTTATCTGCAATTATTCCTCTGAACATATATCAATTTCAGAAGGGGGGAGTTTCAGATGCGGAGCATGCAGAGCGGTGGCAAAAAGGAGATCGGTACGTCAATGAATCGATCCGCTGTTGATATGAAAAGTGAGCCGGAGTTACGTTTTCCCTATCGTCAGACCAAAAGTGAAATCAGACAGATTATCATAGGGGTGGCCAGGTCATTGGCTGTTGTAAAAGGGTGAACGGAAAACGGTGTATTGACCGATCTGTTGCTGTTACTGTGGCGTTCGTGATTCGGTCAACAAATGATCTTGACTCTATTAGGCGGAAATAGTACCTTGAGCAGATAAGTAACAGCATACTGCCCGGGAGGATTTATGTCGGATACGAAACAATCATTTGAAACGCTCACACTTCATGCAGGCCAGACACCTGACCCAACGACCCTGTCCCGTGCGGTGCCGCTTTATCAGACCACCTCGTATGTTTTTAAAAGTTCCGAACATGCGGCAAATCTTTTTGGTCTTAAGGAATTCGGCAATATTTACACCCGGTTGATGAATCCGACGACCGATGTGCTTGAGCAGCGCCTGGCCGCCCTGGATGGCGGTGTTGCCGCACTGGCGGTTGCCTCTGGACAGGCGGCAATTACCTATGCGGTGCTTAATATTGCCAAGGCCGGTGACAACATCATTTCCACCAATTATCTCTACGGTGGTACCTATAACCTGTTCCATTATACCTTGCCACGGCTGGGTATCACGGTGAAATTCGTTGATACCTCCAACCCCGAAAATATCCGCGCTGCTATTGACGAAAATACCCGGTTGGTTTACAGCGAATCGGTCGGCAACCCGAAGAATAACGTCGATGATTTCGAGGCCATCGCTGCCATCGCCCATGCCGCCGGTCTCCCCTACGTGGTTGATAACACTGTGACCACCCCGTTCCTCTTCAAGCCCCTTGAGCATGGTGCCGATATCGTGGTCTATTCACTGACTAAATTCATTGGCGGCCATGGCACAAGTATTGGTGGCGCGGTTGTTGATGGTGGTAAATTCCCGTGGAATAATGGGAAATTCCCCGAATTCACCGAGCCGGATCCCTCCTATCATGGCCTGAAATACTGGGATGCCCTTGGTGCCATTTCCTATATCATCAAGATGCGGGTATCGCTCTTGCGTGATATGGGTGCCTGCATATCCCCCTACAACTCCCTGCAGATTATCCAGGGGCTGGAAACGCTCCATGTCAGGATGGCACGCCATGTCGAGAATGCCCGTACCGTCGCCCGCTGGTTGGAGTCCCATCCGAGTGTGGCCTGGGTAAATTATCCCGGCCTTGCCAGTCATAAAGATCATGACCGAGCTCTCAAATACCTTCCGAAGGGAGAGGGGGCGATCATCGGTTTTGGCATCAAAGGTGGTATGGAAGCGGGTAAAAAGTTCATCGACAACGTTAAATTGCTGTCGCACCTGGCCAATATCGGCGATGCAAAATCACTGGTCATCCACCCGGCTTCGACTACCCACCAGCAGCTGACCGCCGAAGAGCAGGTCGCCTCCGGGGTCACGGCTGATTTTATCCGGCTGTCCATTGGCATTGAAGGTGTGGCGGATATTATCGCCGACATCGAACAGGCTCTGGTGGTCTCACAAAGCTGATAACCGACACTTTTTTACCCATAATCAGGGCAATCCTTGTGGTTGCCCTTTTTTTTGTGTAGTATCAGCCGATGCTGAAATTACTTTCTGTTGAGCAGAGGAGTTATTCATTATGTTTTTGCTGACCATTCGGAGCAGTTTTGCCGCCGCTCATAATTTGAAGAATTACCAGGGAGATTGTGAAAATCTCCATGGACACAACTGGAAGGTTGAAGTGGCGGTCACCGCCCGTGAACTGGATAAAGCGGGTCTTGGCATCGATTTTAAAATCCTCAAGCGGGAAGCCTGTGCCATTATTAATGAACTGGATCATAAGTATATCAACGAAATCCCGCCATTTTTGGAATTATCTCCCTCTTCGGAACACATCGCCAAGTATCTGTACGGTCGTATTTCCGAACGGTTGAATAATGGTAATGTGACCGTTGATTCCATCACCGTCTGGGAATCGGACAACGCGTCAGCCCGCTATTATGAGTAACACTGCCTTTATAAGTGAGCTGTTTTCCTCGGTGCAGGGGGAGGGGCTCTTTGCCGGTCGACGGCAGATTTTTATCCGTCTGATGGAGTGCAATCTGGATTGTCAGTATTGCGACACCGATTTTGCCATGTCGGCCGTGGGGAAGTGTGAAACCGCCCCCGGTTCCGGAGTATCCCGCGACGTTAACCAACCGGTATCCCTGCCGGTTGTCACCTCACTGGTCAAGGAGTGGCTGACCCGGTTGCCGGGAGCGCACCACTCCATAAGCATTACCGGGGGGGAACCGCTGGTTTCGCTGGCGACGCTTGCTGGATGGCTTCCCGAGTTGGGACGCTTGCTACCGGTTCATCTGGAAACCAACGGCACGTTGTCTCAGGCACTTCGTCAGGTGAAGCCGTTGCTGCACCATATCAGCATGGATATCAAGCTCCCCTCCACCTCCGGTATCGACAGGTCGTTATGGGAAGAGCACGCCCTGTTTCTCAGGGAGGCATACGGCATTTCCCTGGCGGTCAAAATAGTGGTCAGTGGCCGAACCACCCCTGAGGAGATCGGGCAGGTTACAGGTCTGATTCGTGGGGTAGATGGAGCCATTCCTCTCTTTATTCAACCGCTTTCCCTGACCGATGGATCGGTTGGTATCGGTGCCGTTACGCTATTGGAGTTGCAGGCGTTGGCCGCCTCCCGTCTTTCGGATGTGCGGGTGATTCCCCAGATGCATCGAATGCTGGGGGCGTTATGAACAGTATGGAAACTATTCTGCTTGATGGTACCCACAGGGTCACGTTGGTTGACCAGACACAGCATTATTACGGTGGCTATTTTCATGTGAAGGTAGTGGCCTGGTGTGAGGTGCCGGTTCTCGCAGCCTATTGTGATACGTCGGCTGAGTTTGAGGCGGTGGTGGCAAAAATCGGCCCGGCGGTGCGCTTTGAGCGGATTCTAGAGAAAATGGCCGTGCCGGAGTCGGAAGTCGCCGCAGTGCGGAGTCACCTGATAGAGACGTTCCGCGAAACGACCGTCCGGTATCTGGCAGCTCCCGATTTTGCGCCCCGTTTTGTACTGGGTGAATACCAAAAACGTCTCAAGAAGCCGGTGTATGGCAGGAGGTAAGGTGGCACTTCCGGTTGCATCCATTGAGAGGCTCGCCTTCGGCGGTAACGGTGTCTGTCGCATTGACGGCAAGGTCTGTTTTGTCCCGTACAGCTGTCCCGGTGATCACGCCTCCATTCGGATTACTACAGAAAAAAAGTCGTACTCGCTTGGCTCCCTGGCAGAGCTGCGGGAGCCTTCCCCTTTCCGGGTGATACCGGAGTGTCCACTCTTTGGCCAATGTGGCGGCTGCCACTGGCAGCATATCAGCTATGAAGTTCAGTGTGAGCAGAAACGGAATATCCTTGCCGAATGCCTCCGGAAGGGTGCCCGTATTGCGGCCGATTGCGTGGAGGAAACGGTAGCCGCTCCGCACCGTTATGGCTATCGTTCCCGGGTGCAGTTCAAGGTTGGGGTTTCCTCTGGTAGGCTTTTGATCGGCTTTTTTCGGCACGCTTCCCATGGTGTGGTTGATGCCCCCACCGGCTGTCCAGTCGCCCTTCCGGTGGTCAATGAATTGCTGGCACGCTGTCGGTGTGAGTTGCCCGGCTGTCCCGGTTTTGAAACATTTACCCAGTTAACCATTGATGCCGGGGAAAACGGAGTGGTTCTGGTCATCCACGATCGGGGAGAACTGTCGGCGGGGAAACGGCGATATCTTGCCGACCCGGCTCGTGATTTTGGCCCCTGCAGCGGACTGCTTCTGGCGGCCGAGGATGGTTCCGGCTCCAAAAAAATCCGGGGAGACGGGGAGGTCTGCTACTCTCTTGCTGCTGCCTCCGGGGGGGCATCGCTGTCACTTGCCTATCCCTCCGGTGGCTTTGCCCAGGTAAACCGCCTGCAAAACAGTGCCATGGTGTCCCTTGTCACGAGGCTTGCTGCATGCCACCCCACAGAAACCCTTCTGGATCTCTACTGTGGCAACGGTAACTTTTCCCTCCCCCTGGCCTCTGAGGTGGCAAAGGTTACCGGTATTGAAAGTAATGCGGAAGCCTGCCGCGCCGCCACAGCCAACGCTGAAATCAACAAGGTTGCAAATGTTGAATTTATTTGTGATGATGCAGCGACTGGGGTGTCTCGTTTACTTCGTCTCGGCAGAACGTTTGACGTCGTACTGCTGGATCCGCCACGAGCCGGTGCCGGGGAGGTGCTTTCCGGCATTGTCACCCTGCAGCCCGAGCGAATTATCTACGTATCCTGTGATCCAAGTACGCTGGCACGGGACTGTGAGCGGCTCATGGTTGGTGGCTACCGGGTTGTGAGCTCCGTGCCCCTTGATATGTTTCCCCAAACCTACCATATTGAAAGTATAACTCTGCTCGGCAAAGCCGGGAAAGGTGATGTGACGTGAATTTTATCAGCCGCTGGTTTTCCAAGTCCCCTGCGGATCTGTTGGCAAAGGGTGACAAATATCTATCATCGGAGAGCTATTTTGAGGCTCGGGTCTCTTTTGAGGATGGCTTGAAGCTTTGTACGACCGACCCGGTGGATGATCCATTGCGTTCATCGTTTCTGAAGGGCATAGTATCTGCCAACAACGGTCTTGCCGGGCGGAACATCCAGGAGGCTGAATTTGCCCTGGGGCGCGGGGATGCCGTAAAAGCGGCTGACCATCTTGAACTGGCCTTGACCCAGACAACCGATCAGGCTGTCCGGCACCAGGCGGAGCGGTTGCTGAGCGGTATCTCTCCCGAAGAGAGTGAACCGGTGACCAGTCGCGTGGCGCACTCCTCCTGCGGTTCCTGTTCCGGTTCTTCCAGTTCTGAGCTGTCTGACAGCTCCTATCTTGATGAAGCTCTGCCCCCCCTCGAATATTATGAGCTGCTTATTCACCAACTGCCGGAAGAGCAGTATCAACGCTATGCCCTGCTAGGAGAAGATTTTGCCGTTGCGTACATCGCCGCCAGTCGGGACCACCATGGTGAGGCACTTGCCGGCTTTGAAGGGTGTGCCGATCTGTTACCGCCGGATATTTATCATTTCGAAACGGGGAAAGTGCTCCATCGACTGGGGAGGGATCGGGAGGCGGAACGGCACCTGCGTAGTGCGATTCAGAGTAATGAGGCTAATTCACTGGCATGGCTTACCCTTGCCCTGATGCTCCGTGAAACCGGAAACCTCACGGATGCCATGACAACGGTGAATACCATGGTAAATGCCTCCATACTCCCCGAACAGGCACTACTGCTCCGGGCCGATATTCTTGAGGTGACCGGCCAGCATGAAAGTGCCATTAATCAGTATGTTGAGCTGTTGGCAACTCCCCTTGCACGCTCTGCCGGAGAACGGCTTTATACCCTGTTGCAAGAGGTTGGTCGCCACGACGATGCAGCGGTTATCTTTAAAAAATATTTGAAAAAATCATGCCATTAGTTATGAAAAACGACTTGTGTGCAGCAGTGGATTTTGGCACCAACACCGCCCGTTTACTCATTGCCCGGCGTGGCGAGCACGGGATTACACCGGTTCACGTTGAACGGGAAATCATCCGGCTTGGTGGCGGTTTTACCGATGAAAAAGGAATTTCTGACGAAGCCTGGCTCCGTGGCCAGGCCTGTCTGAGACGATTTTCCGCACTGCTTTCCCGCTACGATGTTGCTGTGGTCAATGCTTCGGCAACCAGTGCCGTTCGCGATGCGGTAAACGGTGCGGCTTTCGTTGCTGAGGCTCTGGCGGAAAGCGGCATTACGCTCACGGTTATCGACGGCGAACGGGAGGCGCGTCTGACCCTGGCCGGTGTACTCTCCTGCCTTGACAGTCAACCGGAATCACTGGTGATCCTTGACGTGGGGGGAGGAAGTACCGAGTTTGTGCTTTCCCGTGGGGGAGTGCCGGTATTTATCCGGAGCATGCCGATTGGCGTTGTCCGGTTGACGGAAGGATTTCCGTCACATGATGAGATGTTGGCACGGGTGGCAGCAGTGATTGGGGCGTTGGAGCATGATCTGTCTGCTGCCGGCCTGACGGTGCCGGTCGATGCCGAACTGGTGGGGACGGCTGGTACGGCAACCACCATTGCTGCCGTTCACCTGGAAATGGACGACTATGATTACCGTAAAGTGAACAATGCGACGGTGAGCAGAATCGACATCGGCACACTCTTTACCCGCCTCTCCGGTATGACGCTCCCGGAACGACTGGCGGTAAAGGGGTTGGAAAAGGGGCGGGAAGATCTTATTATTGCCGGAATGCTCATACTTATGGCGGTCATGGATCGTTTTACCTTCGGGCGTATGAAGGTGAGTGACTTTGGACTACTTGAGGGGCTGGCTCTGTCAGGGGGAGAATATGAGGGAAAATAGCCGGGGAGAAAGTGCGGGGGGGAGCGGAATGCTCTCAAAACGTTCCTGCGGAGTTCTGCTGCATCCGACATCACTACCAGGGGAGGGGGGGATCGGCTCTTTTGGTGAAGAAGCCTATCGTTTTGTTGATCTTTTGGCTACCATGGGCATGACCTACTGGCAGGTGCTGCCGCTTACTCCACCGGCCTGTGGCAACTCCCCCTATTCGGCTTTTTCCGCTTTTGCCGGTAATCCGCTGCTGATTGACCGGCAACAGATTTGTAGTGAAAATGCCTCGGCCGCCGGGTTTTCCGGTAAAGAGGCGATACATTCCGGTACGGTGGATTTTGAGCGAGTGGCCAAATCCAAGTTGAAATGGCTTGAGCGGGAAGGAACCGCTTTTCTGGCCAACGATGCCGCCCCCGGTAAACAGGACTTCTGGGATTTTTGCAACCAGACCCCCTGGCTCCACCGGTATGCGCTGTTTATGGCCTTGAAACGTCGCTATAAAGGGCGCTGCTGGGATACCTGGCCCGCTTCCTATGCACTGCTGACTCCGGAAAAGTATGAGAAGGCTTCCGTTGACCTTGGTCAGGAAATCGGGGTGCAGAAATACCTGCAGTGGCAGTTTTTCCGGCAATGGCAGAAACTGCGGTCATATGCTGCCGGGAAAGGCATTGCCGTCATTGGAGATATCCCGATCTTTGTGGGGTATGATTCTGCGGACGTCTGGGGTAACCGTGAACTGTTTTTGCTTGATGCCAAGGGTAAGCCGACGGTGGTGGCCGGCGTGCCTCCCGATTATTTTAGTGAAACCGGTCAGCTGTGGGGGAATCCACTCTATAACTGGGAGACGATGGAACAAGCGGGCTTCGACTGGTGGATCACGCGTTTTCGCTTCATGTTCGAGCAGTTCGACATCGTCCGGGTTGATCATTTTCGGGGCTTTGAAGCCGCCTGGCATGTGCCGGTCAGCGAAACAACCGCAATTAACGGTACGTGGGTTTCGGCACCCGGCGTGAAGCTGTTTGATGCGGTAGAGGCGGCGTTGGGAACGATGCCGATTATTGCGGAAGACCTGGGGGTGATTACACCGGAGGTTGAGGCACTGCGTGATCGCTATGATTTTCCCGGTATGAAAATAGTTCAGTTCGCCTTTGATTCCGGCCCGACAAATCCCTACCTGCCCCATAATTTCCCGCGAAATTGTGTGGTCTACGCCGGTACCCATGATAACGATACGACCGCTGGATGGTACGAGGCACTTTCCACTCAGCAGCGTGAAGTGGTTGATTTGTATGTGGGGGGCGGGGACGATGGTGTCGGTGGGATTGAGGCCATCGTGCTTCGGTCGGTTGCCACTACGGCAATAATTCCCTTTCAGGATCTGCTCCGGCTGGGGAGTGAGGCACGGATGAATATTCCCGGTACCGCCTTTGGAAACTGGGGGTGGCGATTTGACTGGGAGATGATTCCTGAAGAGCTTGGGAGTCGGGTGCGTAGCCTTCTTGAATGCTTCGGGCGGCTGTGAAAAAAACAATCAGTAAATATCTTGACAAATCAGCTATATTCTCTATACTGGGTTGCTTTAAATTATACTAGCTTTGAACCGCCGGATGGGAACTGTGAAACTGGTAATTGACCATATAAAAGATGTACCGGTTGCGCTGCATTTTGAGGAACTACCGGAAGCATTTCCGCTCCTTGAAGCCATGCAGAAGGATCACAGTTGCTGCATCACCGGCAAGGTGGTCGGAGATTTGATTGCAACCAAGGAGTATGACACTATCCGGGTAACCGGACGGGTTTCGGCTCCGCTTGCCCTGTCATGTTCCCGTTGTCTGGTTGATTATGACTCCTTTGTGGATACCAATTTCACTATCTTTTTTCGCAAAGAAAGCCCCAACGCCCTGACTGCAGAGGAAGAGCTTGAACTTGGCGAAATGGATCTGCTTTCTTCGACGTATAGTGGCGATGACATAGACCTGACCCACGAAATTGAAGAGCAGGTAGCCATGGAGATCCCGTTAAAGCCGCTCTGCGATGAAGAGTGTAAAGGGCTTTGCCACGGCTGTGGCATCGATTTGAATCATTCTGCCTGCTCATGCAGTAACGAGCCGGTTCATTTGACTTTCAGTGCGCTGAAAAACTTTAAGGTAAACCATTAATAGAGCGGTGGCACGAGTACGTGTAACACCGGAAAAAGGAGAAACACCATGGCTGTACCCAAGAAAAAGACCTCCAAATCCCGCAAGAATATGAGAAGAGCCCACGATTTTTTGACAACGCCTTCCCTGTCAATCTGCCCCCAGTGCAAAGCAGCCAAGTTGCCCCATCGGGCCTGCCTGGCCTGTGGTACGTATAAAGGTAAAGAGGTTATCGAACTTTCTTCCGCCCAAGCCTAGAGAGATATTTCGTGCATACGCCACTACAGATGAGGGTTGCTGTTGACGCAATGGGGGGGGATAACGCCCCCGCTGTTGAGGTTGAGGGTGCCATTGCTGCCTGCCGTGAATTCGGCTTGTCGGTGACTCTGGTTGGTAACCGTGAACGCCTTGAAGCCGAGCTTGCCAAACATTCGGTGGATGGTCTCGATATCGATATATTTCACGCCAGTGAAGTAGTCGGTATGCATGATTCCGCTTCCGATGCCATTCGCAAGAAGCGGGATTCATCGGTGCGCCGCTCCTTTGAGTTGGTGAAGGACGGTAAGGCGTGTGCTGCAGTCAGTGCGGGCAATTCCGGGGCGACCATGGCTGCGGGGATGTTCGTGCTGAAACGGATTGAGGGGATAGAACGGCCGGCCATCGCCCAGCTGTTTCCAACCCTCAAAGGACAGACGCTGGTTCTTGATGTTGGTGGTAATGTTGATTGCAAACCGCTCCATCTGGTACAGTTCGCCATTATGGGGGAGGTCTATGCCCGCTATGCAATGGGCATAGAATCACCCAAGGTCGGTCTGCTCTCCAATGGTGAAGAAGATTCCAAGGGGAATGATCTGACCCGGGAAACCAACAGCTCACTCCGCACGTCATCCCTCAATTACTGTGGCTACATCGAAGGACGGGATATTTTTGCCGGTGCGGTGGATGTGGTGGTCTGTGACGGGTTTGTCGGTAATATCGTGCTGAAACTTTCCGAAGGATTGGCGGACGCTGCCGGTAAAATGCTCAAGCGGGAAATCGTCAAGAGCTGGATTTCCAAAATTGGCTATCTCTTTGTTGCCAGTGCCTTTGGTCGCTTCAAAAAAATTGTTGATTATGCCGAGTATGGCGGGGCACCGTTGCTGGGAATAAATGGCGTTGGTATGATCTGTCATGGCGGTTCCAACGTCAAGGCGATCAAAAATGCCATCCGCTTTGCCCATGAATATGCAAAAAATGGTGTTTCAGAACATGTTGCCGAGAAACTATCGGAAAATCGTCTGGTCTCGATACGAGGGGATATAGCAGCTGCGCCCCCGGCAGAGTAATGGAGATTCTATGGTGAATATCAGAATAACCGGAACCGGATCAGCTTTACCAGACAGGATTCTCACCAACGCCGAGCTCGAACAGCTGGTTGAAACCAGTGATGAATGGATCACCAGCAGGACAGGAATAAAGGAACGCCGTATTGCAGCTGATGGGGAGTTTACCTCCACGTTTGCAGCAGAAGCCGGTCGCAGAGCCCTTGAAATGGCAGGAATCGCACCGGACGAGTTGGACCTCATTATTCTGAGTACCGTCACTCCCGATTTCCCTTTCCCCTCTACCGCCTGTATTGTTCAGGATCTGCTCGGTGCGGTTAATGCCACCGCCTTTGATATTTCTGCCGCCTGTTCCGGGTTTATCTACGGGCTGTCGGTGGCGGAAAAATTTCTTCGCAGCGGCTCAGCCCGTAAAATTCTGATCATCGGTGCCGAAGTATTGTCCCGCATCGTTAACTGGAAGGATCGTAATACCTGCGTACTGTTCGGTGATGGTGCCGGTGCCGTGGTGCTAGAGGCGTCGGAAGGGAATCACCGGCTCTGTTCAACCCATACCTTCAGTAACGGTACCCACTGGAATCTGCTTTACCAACCGGGGAGCGGCAGCCGTCATCCGGCAACGGACAGCCGTACCATTGACGCTGATCTGCTCCACATCACCATGGAGGGGAATGAGGTCTTCAAGCATGCGGTACGTGCCATGGAGGAGGCTTCCCTGAAGGCACTTGAAGCAAATGGACTTGTTGCCGACGATATTTCCCTTCTGATACCCCATCAGGCCAACCGACGCATTATCGACGCCACGGCAAAGCGGCTTGGTATCGGGGCGGATCGGCAGTTTACCAACCTTCATCGTTACGGCAATACCTCTTCCGCTTCAATCCCGATTGCTCTTGATGAAGCGAATCGTCAGCATGTCATCAAACCGGATGACAAGATACTGCTGGTGGCTTTTGGTGGCGGTTTTGCCTACGGTTCCGCTCTTATTACCTGGTAACAACAGTACAACCCACTTCGACAAGGAACAGGTCACATGTCCAAGACAGCTTTTATTTTTCCCGGTCAAGGTTCCCAGTACTCAGGAATGGGCAAGGAACTGGCCGATGCCTATCCGGTTGCCCGTCAGCTATTTGAAGAGGCGGATGACGCACTGGGGTTCAAACTATCCGAACTCTGTTTTAGCGGTAGTGAGGCCGATCTCAAGCTGACGGCCAACACCCAGCCGGCTATTTTGGCTACCAGTATCGCCGTGTTACGGGCAGTGGCACAGGAAACCGGTTTGAAACCGGATTTTGTTGCCGGTCACTCGCTGGGGGAATATTCGGCCCTGGTCTGCGCCGGTGCCCTCTCTTTTGCCGATGCCGTCCGTACGGTGCGTGCCCGGGGCACCTTCATGCAGGAGGCAGTACCGGTCGGTACCGGCACCATGGCCGCCATGCTCGGCATTGAAATCGACGTTCTTGACGATATCTGTCGTACCGCTGCTGAAGGGGAGGTGGTATCCCCCGCAAACTTCAATTCGCCCGGTCAAATTGTTATTGCCGGCAGTGTGGCCGCAGTTGCCCGTGCCATCGAAATAGCTAAGGGGCGTGGCTTCAGGAAAGCGATGCAGCTTCCGGTCAGCGCACCGTTTCATTGTGCCCTGATGCAGCCTGCGGCCGATCGTCTGGCGGCCGTGCTTGAGGGTATTACGGTGTCAGAACTGTCCGTACCGGTTATTGCCAATGCCGACGCAGCACCTAACAGTGAGAGTGGGCGGGTCAAGTCCCTGCTGGTTACTCAGGTCTGTTCACCGGTGTTGTGGGAACAGTCAGTACGTGCCATGGCAGCACTCGGTGTCACCTCTTTTGTGGAGCTTGGACCGGGCAAGGTGCTGAGCGGGCTAGTGAAGCGGATTACCAAAGAAGTTACCTTGTCAAACATTGAAGACAGCGCCGGAGTGAAGGCTGCGGGAGGTACGCTATGATGACCGGTCAAGTCGCACTGGTAACCGGGGCCTCACGGGGTATCGGCCAGGCAATTGCGCTGAAGCTTGCCGCAGAGGGCGTGTTTGTGGTGGCAACGGCCACCAGTGAAGCCGGTGCCGCCGGTACGGTTGCCGCCATCGAAGCGGCAGGGGGAAATGCCTGTGCCCTCAAACTGGATGTCACCAATTCGGTGGAGGTGGAGGCACTGTTTAAGAAAATCATGGCCGAACAGGGGCGCCTTGATATTCTGGTCAACAATGCGGGGATTACCAAAGATGGCCTGATGATGCGGATGAAGGATGCCGACTGGGATATGGTGCTTGATACCAATCTGAAAGGAGCCTTCAACTGCCTGCGGGAAGCCTCGAAGATTATGACCAAGGCTCGTTACGGACGGATCATCAATATCAGTTCCGTGGTGGGTGAGATGGGCAATGCGGGGCAGGTTAACTACTGCGCCAGCAAGGCGGGGCTTTTTGGTATGACAAAATCTGCGGCGCGGGAACTGGCAAAGCGGACTATCACCGTCAATGCCGTGGCTCCCGGGTTCATCGAAACCGACATGACCGCTGTGCTGCCGGAAAAGGGGCGTGAGGCACTGTTGCAGAGTATTCCCATGGAGCGACTTGGCACCGTTGATGATGTGGCAAATGCCGTTAAATTCCTCGCTTCCACGGAGTCTGGGTACATTACGGGGCAGGTACTTTCGGTTAATGGCGGTATGTACATGTAGAAAATATGAAATATCGGTTGACTTTTGAATGTTTCATGCTTAATTAAGCACGAAGCTTTATACACAGAACCTGAGAAGGTTTAAAATCACATGGAGGTGGAGTATGTCTGATATTGCAAAACGGGTTAAAGAAATTGTTGCGGAGCAGCTTGGCGTTGAAGAATCTCAGGTACAAACGGATTCATCCTTTATGGACGATCTCGGGGCCGACTCCCTTGATACGGTTGAGTTGGTAATGGCACTTGAAGAGGAATTCGATATCGAAATTCCTGACGAAGATGCCGAGAAAATCCAGACGGTTAGTGATGCTATCGAATACATCACCGACCACAGCTGATACGAAACCGGGGAGGGGCGCAGGCCCCTCTCTTTCATTCCGTCACTATGAACGAGATCGCTAATACGGAGCATTTATTATGAGAAGAGTCGTAGTTACTGGTGTTGGAGCTGTTTCTCCACTCGGATGCGGTAATGCCAAAAACTGGGATGGGCTGATGGCTGGAAAATCAGGCATTGGTCTGATTACCCGTTTTGATACGAGCGACATGCCGGTTAAAATTGCTGGTGAGGTCACAGATTTTAATGCTGAGGAGTTCATTGACAAAAAAGAGATCAAGAAGATGGATCTCTTTATTCAATATGCTCTGGCGGCAGCTCATTACGCAATGGAAGACTCCGGACTGGTTATCAATGATGAAAACGCCGAACGGGTTGGAGTACTGGTTGGTGCCGGTCTGGGCGGTTTGCCGACGATCGAGAAGTACCATACTATCCTTGCTGAGAGCGGCCCCAAGAAAATTTCCCCTTTCTTTATCCCTATGCTGATCATCAATCTGGCGCCGGGTCACATCTCGATCAAATACGGAGCCAAGGGGCCAAACCTTTCTTCCGTGTCGGCCTGTGCAACTAGTACCCACTCCATTGGTGACGCCTACCATGTCATTAAACGGGGCGACGCTGATGCTATGATTGCCGGTGGTACGGAATCGGTTATTACGCCACTTGGCATTGGCGGTTTTGCCGCAATGAAGGCACTTTCTGATAGAAACGATGACCCTGCTACGGCTTCCCGTCCCTTTGACAAGGGGCGTGACGGTTTCATCATGGGTGAGGGAGCCGGTATCGTTATCCTCGAAGAGTACGAGTCGGCCAAGGCCCGTGGTGCCAAAATCTATGCGGAAGTTGTCGGCTATGGTCTGACCGGTGATGCCTATCACTTGACCTCTCCAGCACCGGGTGGCGAAGGTGGTGCTCGCAGTATGAAAATGGCTCTCAAAAATGCCGGCATTGCCCCTGAACAGGTGGACTATATCAATGCCCATGGCACTTCAACCCCCATCGGGGACGTCTATGAAACCATGGCTATCAAGAGCATCTTTGGCGACCATGCCCACAAATTGATGGTTTCTTCCACGAAATCAATGACCGGCCATCTGCTTGGTGCAGCCGGTGGTATTGAAACGGTCTATACCCTCATGGCCATGGACAAGAGCGTGGTGCCGCCGACCATCAACTATTCGGAGCCCGATCCCGAGTGTGATCTTGATTATGTGCCGAACTGTGCCCGTGATGCCAAGCTTGAGTACGCCATGAGCAACAACTTCGGCTTTGGTGGTACCAATGCTACCCTGCTCTTTAAAAAACTGTAGTCCGGGACGGTACAGATGATAATTATCGGAAGTGACCATGGCGGCCTGCAGCTGAAGGGCGACCTGAAAAGTTATCTGGAACGGAGAGGTTTTGCCGTCAGTGATGCCGGTACTGACAATGATTCGTCCGTTGACTATCCGGATTTTGGCCTGAAAGTGGCGGAAGCGGTTGCCGGCGGTGACGCGGAACGGGGCATACTGGTCTGTGGAACCGGCATTGGTATGTCCATTGCCGCCAATAAAGTACCCGGTATTCGTGCCGCCCTGGTGACAGATACCTTCATGGCACGTATGGCCAAGGAACATAACAACGCCAATATTCTGGTTCTTGGTGGTCGTGTTATGGACAGTCAGAAGGGGTGCGAGCTGGTCGGTGCCTGGCTGGATGCCGAGTTTGAGGGAGGGCGACACCAGTCCCGCCTTGATAAAATCACCGAAATCGAAAAGAAATATTCATAGCAACAAGGAGAACCACATGTCTGTCCTTTCCAACTTTGATCCCCAGGTTGCCGAAGCCATTCGTCATGAGACCGAGCGGCAGGAATTCAATCTGGAACTGATTGCCTCTGAAAACTTTGTCTCTGCGGCTGTGATGGAAGCCCAGGGCTCGATCATGACCAACAAGTATGCCGAAGGGTATCCGGGCAAGCGCTATTATGGCGGCTGTGAGCATGTGGATGTGGTGGAACAGCTGGCCATTGACCGGGCCAAAGAGCTGTTTGGTGCCGAACATGCCAACGTCCAGCCCCACTCTGGTTCACAGGCCAATATGGCGGTCTACTTTGCCGCCTGTAAGCCGGGCGATACCATTTTGGGTATGAACCTTTCCCATGGCGGTCACCTCACCCATGGCAGCCCGGTTAACTTTTCCGGCCGGTTTTTCAATATTGTTCCCTATGGTGTCTCTCCGGAGACGGAAACCATTGATTATGCTGAGGTTGAGCGATTGGCGGATCAACATCGGCCAACAATGATTGTTGTCGGTGCCAGTGCCTATCCCCGTGTCATTGACTTTCCTGCCTTCCGGGCTATCGCCGACAAGGTGGGTGCCAAGGTGATGGTCGATATGGCCCATATCGCCGGTCTGGTTGCTGCGGGCGTTCACCCGAGTCCGGTTCCCTATGCGGAGTACGTGACCACCACCACCCACAAAACTTTGCGGGGACCACGGGGGGGGATGATTCTCTGTCGTGAAGAGTTTGCCAAGGGAATCAACTCCCAGATTTTCCCCGGTATTCAGGGGGGGCCGCTGATGCATGTGATTGCCGCCAAGGCGGTGGCATTCAAAGAGGCACTGCAGCCAGAATTCAAAACCTATCAACAGCAGATTGTCAAAAATGCCAAAGCACTGTCAGAAGGACTGATCGCCCGTGGTTTTACCCTGACCAGCGGCGGTACGGACAATCACCTCATGCTGATCAACTTCTCTGGTTCGGACATTACGGGAAAGGCTGCCGAAGAGGCACTGGACAAAGCCGGTATCACCGTTAATAAGAACACCGTGCCCTTTGAAACCCGCTCGCCATTTGTGACGTCCGGTATCCGGGTCGGCACTCCTGCCTGTACCTCCCACGGTCTTAGAGAGGGTGAGATGGTTCAGGTGGCCGGATTTATCGCCGATGCAATTGCTGCCATCGGCAATGATGCCGAACTGGCTGCCATTAAAACCAGGGTGAATGGGTTAATGAAAAACTTCCCCCTGTACGCTGACAGACTTGTCTAAATAACATACCATGCAGGTACAGACCCACCGGAGCCATTTCGGTGGGTCTTTTTGTACCTGCCATGCCATTTTGAGGTGATGCACCATGTCCGAAACGAGCACCATTACAACCGAACAGCTCCGCCAGTGGGATAAACGGCATGTGTGGCACCCCTTTACCCAGATGCAGGATTGGCAGCGTGATGAGCAGGTCGTGATCGTCAGGGGGGAGGGGTGCTGGCTGATTGATAGTGAGGGAAACCGCTATCTGGATGGGGTCGCCTCCATGTGGACCAACGTTCATGGCCACTGTCGTTCGGAATTAAATGAAGCCCTCAAGACCCAGGTTGATCGGCTGGAACATTCAACGCTGCTGGGGCTTGCCAGCGAACAGAGCATTATTCTAGCGGCACGGCTTGCTGAAATCACTCCTGCCGGACTTGAGCGGTTCTTCTATTCTGACAACGGTTCAACGGCCATGGAAGTCGCCGTCAAGATGGCGTTCCAGTATCAGGTACACCGGGGACAGGCGGAGCGGAGCCGTTTTATCACGTTTCGCCATGCCTACCATGGCGACACATTGGGGGCGGTTAGTGTGGGGGGGATTGAAATTTATCATGCCACCTTCAAACCGCTCATGTTCGAAACCATTCAGGCACCGGCACCCTACTGCTACCGCTGTGAGCTTGGTTGTACTCTCAGCAGCTGTGGCATGGCATGTCTGGAGACGCTCGATGATCTCATGGCACAACACGCCGGTACGGTTGCCGGTCTTGTCATAGAGCCGCTCCTGCAAGGAGCTGGTGGCATGCTGGTACAGCCGAGTGGTTTTCTCAGACGGGTCCGGGAATTGTGTGACCGGTACGATATCTTGATGATCGTCGATGAAGTTGCCACTGGTTTCGGGAGGACAGGGAAGATGTTTGCCTGTCAACACGAAGAGGTTATTCCGGATATCATGGCTATTTCCAAGGGGATAGCCGCCGGATACCTGCCGCTTGCCGCTACGGTGACCACGGAGAAGGTCTATTCGGCATTTTTGGGCCCCTACGCTGAACTGAAAACATTTTTCCATGGCCATACATTTACCGGCAATCCGTTGGCGTGTGCCGTGGCACTGAGGAGTCTGGAGCTGTTTCAGGAGGATGATCTGTTGGCGTCAATGGCCCCCAAAATTGCTCGATTAGGGGAGCGGTTGGCGGAGTTTGTCAAAATGCCTTACGTTGGTGATGTTCGCCACTGCGGCATGGCGGCGGGGATTGAACTGGTGGCCGACAAAAAAAACGCTACTCCCTTCCCGTGGCAGGATAAGGTTGGTATCAGGGTCTGTCTGGAAGCACGCTCACGGGGTGTGTTTTCCCGCCCCCTCGGCAACACCATCGTCATCTATCCACCACTGGTTATCACCGATTCTGAGCTGGAACTTCTGCTGGATGTACTGCGGGATTCGATTAAGGCCGTGCTCCCCATGGGGTAGTTTTCACATATTCGCATCCGAATAAGTATCATATTGACATACACGGTTAGAAGATTATACTTCGCAAATGTTTTTCAGCCCTTAAGACTCCGAGGAATATTGTCGCCGGAGTGGGGCAACTACGTTATCTGTGGAGGTTGTTAATGAAAAGAACCCCGAAGTTTTTCTGTTGTTTGCTTGCGTGTGGTATGTCTTTGCTTTCTGTCAACAGTATGGCCGACGAAATTCGCCTGTCGGCCGGTGGTGCTCCGGTTGATAGTATCGTCAAACCGGTTACTCCCGCATTTGAAAAAGCCACCGGCGACCGGATTTCCCTGATCTTTGGCGGTGCCACCATCTCATTCAAAACCATGGATCGGGGGGGAGCCGATGTGGCACTTGCCGGTACTGCGTTTGATGACCTTATTGCCTCACTGAAAAAAGAGTCCTATGACATCAAAGATAAGTCACTGTACCATTCGGAAGTCATAGGAAAAAGTGTATTGTATATCGCACTTAACAAGGAAAATCCTCTGCAGTCGCTGACCGGTGACCAGATTAAGGGGATTTTTACCGGAAAAATCCAAAACTGGAAGGAGGTTGGTGGTAATGATGAGCCGATCATGGTGGTTGTTTCCACTCAAAACCCTGCCACCATGGGGGCGTTTAAAAAACTGGCTCTTACTGGTGAGGATTTTTTGAAGGACAGCCTCGATACGCCGACCTTTGCCGAAATGACCAACATGATTACCTCCAATCCGGGGGCAATCGGTTTTGGCCCCTTCAGTATTGGCGACGGGAATAAGCTGCCGAAAATTCCTGCCTATGAGCGACCCGTTATTGCCATCACCAAAGGGAAACCGTCAGCCAAAGTGTCACGACTGCTGACTTTTATCACGGGAGCCGGTCAAAAATACGTCAAACCGTAATAGTGATGTACGTGGGAGATTCTGGTGAAAATACGATCTAAACTGCTGATAAACAGTCTCTTTGTCCTTGCCATTGCTACTGCGGTGGCGGTGACCAGCATTGCCGGTATGTCGAAAGTACGGGCAACCCTGCGGGAACTGACCCAGAAGAGTACCCCCTTCCAGGTTAAAACCATGGAGTCCCAACGAACCCTCCATGCGGCTCTGGCAGAGCTTGCCACCCTGGCCGGTACCCAGACAAAAGAGGAATATCAGGCGGCGAAAGTCAGGACGGAGAAGGCCGTTGCAGAGTCTCTTAAGGCCGCAGAGGATCTCGCTTCAATGGGGAACGTGGTTTCTGAAACCAGATTGAAGGCACTTGCCGACGAACTGACGTCCCTCACGGGACAGCGTATTGAAGCCGAAGAAGCGGCTCAACAATCATCTAAAAAAATAGTGCAGGAAATGGGGGGGATCAAGCAGCGGTTGGCTGCGTTGGACAAAAAGGTGAAGCTGCTTCAGGCCTCAACCAGTCGTTCCTATTCCCAATCCGTAACCGCCACGGCAAAGGTGTCCGGCAATCTTCGTACCATAGAGCTGTTGCGTCTGACCATCAAGGATATGCAGCTGGCCTATAACGAATTGCAGCGGGCGAACAGTAAAAAGGGTATTATGCTGGCGCAGGGTAAGCTCAACGCTGCCTTCAATAAGGCGAAAACCAGTGACCATACCAAGGGGAGTTCTGCCCTTGCCGAAGACTTGAAAGCGGCACAGACTAAGAGTCTTGAGTTGATTAAAGAGTTACATCTTCTTGCGGGGAATAATGGCAAGGGAGATACTGCGGTACGGGATCGCCTGGCCGGTGAAGTGGGTGAACGGATTGGTGCCGCCTTAATTCTGGTAGAACAGACAATAAATGCGGCAATGCAAAATCATCAGAACGAAACAGGGCGCCAGGATAGACTCTATAAGAATAACGGTAATTCGACCGACGTTCTGGTCGTTAACGCGTCGTTCCTCTCCCAGGGGCTTATTCTGGACGGTCTAGCCAGCCGACTTTTTTCGGCAACCAGCCGTAAAGAGGTTGACGCACTGAAAAAACAGATCGACTCGGTGCGCAGCGAGTTGGGGCTCTCGCGGAAAACCCTGGAAGCAAGTTTAAAGAAGATTCATGCCAAGGACGAGCTGACGCTGCTTACCTCAGCCTCCGCCGCGCTTTCGAACGTGGAGCGGATGATTGTCTCTGAAAACGGGGTGATCTCCCAGATAACCAAAAGTATTGATCTGCAGACGAAGGCGGGGGCAGCGGCTGCTGAACTGCGGAAGTATGCCGGGGAGCAGGCGATTGTAGGGCAGAAAAATCTTGAAAATGCCCGTGACTCTCAGGAAAAGTCTGTGACTTCACTTAACAAGGTTGTCGGCACCAGTACCATGCTCATCGGCATTATCTGGGTTGTGGCTGCCCTGGCCGGTTCTTTTTTCGGTATCTGGATTTATCGCTCGGTTACTTCACCACTGAAAAAACTAATTACTGCCGCCGATACCATCGCCTCGGGGGATCTGCGGGTTGACCTGTCCGGAGCCTCAAATGATGAAATGGGCAACGTCCAGACATCAATGTGTACCATGTCCGGCGGCTTGCACGGCATGATCAATGAACTACGGAATGTGGTGTCTCTGCTTGATGATAACGGTGGTCGACTGAATGGTGCGGTTGGCACCGTTAACGAAAGTGTTGTAAAACAGGGGAAAACCGTTGAGATGACCAAAGAGGCCATGTCCCAGATGGTGATGGTGTCACAGGAGATGGCTCATGACGCCAATGCCGTATCGGATGCCGCCCTTGAAATGAAAAAGATGGCTGAATTTGGCACCGCTACCATCACTGAGACCGCCTCAGCCCTCGATTCATTTATCTTGGATGTGGAGGTGTCGGGTAAGAAAATAGAGCAACTGGGGGCAAAGTCAGAGCAGATAGGTGAAATACTCAGTTTGCTCCGGGGCGTTGCGGATCAAACCAATCGCCTTGCCCTGAACGCGGCCATTGAGGCGGCACGGGCAGGTGACATGGGGAGAGGTTTTGCTGTTGTGGCCGATGAAGTGAGAACCCTTGCAGTGCGTACCACCGATGCAACCAATGATATAGCCGTAATGATCAAGGATATGCAGGAGGGGGTCAGACAGTCTATGGCCGGTATGATGGATGAACGGGCAGGGGTCGGGCGGGTCAAGGAGAAAACCGCCGATGCACTTCGGGCAATCGGCTCCATCTCAGCTTCCGTACTGTTGGTAGTCGAAATGATTCAGAGAATGGCCACGGCATCGGAAGAGCAGTCGGTGACTGCCGGTTCCGTCTCCCGTGATATGGAAAGTATGTCTTCCCTCTCCCTCGAATTTGCAACCGCCGTGACCGGTATCACTACCGCCATTTCAGGGATGAATTCAGTGGTTTCGGATCTTGACCGGATTATTGAGAAATTTAAAATATAACGCGAACAGTTTCTAGTGAAAATACCTCAATGGGATACTCAATGCAGGTAGTGTACACCGGAAGAATTGATGGAGGTACTCTACGATGAAAGATCTGATCGTTGATGGAGTATGGCAAACTCGTGTGAAAATTGAACGGAATATGTGTGTCTTACAAAGATCATTTACTGGCAGTACAGCAGCAGTACGAGAAACGTCTCGTAGCTCCTCCGGTTGTTATGAGAGTTCCTGAGTATGTTTTGCAGTCGCTCTAAAGATACGTCCCCTTGATTGTCTCAATGGTTCGGGAAATGGTTTCTGTTAATTCGGGGATGATTTCCCGGGCCGTTTCTCTGTCATTTGCCTTGGCGGCAGTTTCAATCCGTAGGCAGACATCGTGGAGAGCCGGCGCATAGATGTTTGCCGCGATACCCTTCATGGTATGTGACAGAATGCGGATAGCCGCTCCATCATTGGTTTCAAAAGCTGACTTTAATTTGTCCAGTTCACCCGGTAATGAGGCGGTTGATTCATTGAGGATGGAACGCATGAACTCCCCGTCATTATCCATGAACTCAAACATCGCATCTTTATTAAAGAATGTCAGGCCAGCAGCCTCCTCCACCGGGTGATCTGTGGTGCCGGCACCGTCACTTCTGAGCCATTTCTCGATCAATTCTGCCAAAATCTGCTTCTTGACCGGTTTCGACATATAATCATTCATCCCTGCCTCAAGGCACTTTTCCCGGTCACCCTGTGTCGCATTGGCGGTCATGGCGATTATCGGTACGGCGGTATTGCGGATCCGTGAACCACCCGAGCGGATGGCGGCGGTCGCCTCATAGCCATTCATGACCGGCATCAGACAATCCATTAACACCAGATTGTAATCAATCATCTCAAGAGCCCGCACCGCTTCCTGACCGTCGGCGGCCACATCGACCCGGAATCCGAGTGATTTCAGCATGAACTGGGCAACCTTCTGGTTGATAATGTTGTCTTCGACCAGCAGCAGGCGGACACCGGAATGGAGTGATTCTGCTATGATATGTCTGGTTATGATCCTCTGGGGGGTGGAGTCATTTCCCTCGATAGTGTTGTGAATATCCCGGCCGATAATCAATTCGAGGCAATCATAGAGCTGGCTCTGGCGTACCGGTTTATGAAGATACCCGGCAAAGCCGATCCGTTCGAGAATAGTGGCGTCACCGCGCAGACCGATGGAGGTAAGCATAACCAGCAGGGTAGGGGCTAAAAGCGGATCAGCCTTGATTCTGGTACCCATCTCCATGCCGTCCATATCGGGCATTTCCTGGTCAAGAATGGCGATACGGAACGGATCCCCTGCCTCCACCGCCTCGCGGAGCATCTCAAGTCCTTCTGCGCCGTGGGCGGCTACGTCATGGCGACATCCCCACTGTCTGAGGAGGCCTTTCATCAGGACACGGTTGGTTGCATTATCGTCCACAACCAGAATCCGCTCCTTGACCAGCTCCCCCTTGCCGGCCTGCTGGAGAGCCTTATAGGCTTCGTTATTCTGATTAAGCTGCCGTTCCAGGCAGATGGTAAACCAGAAGGTCGAGCCGGCACCATCTTCGCTGGTAACCCCGATTTCACCCTCCATGAGTTCTGCCAACTGTTTGCAGATGGCAAGGCCAAGCCCCGTACCGCCATATTTACGTGTGGTACTGCCGTCGGCCTGGGTAAAGGGGTCAAAAATGGAAGAGAGCCGATCCCGGGGAATGCCGATGCCGGTATCCTGAATCTCAAAAAGTATGACCGAGTCAAGACCCTGCTCCGATTTGAGTGATACCCTGATGGCAACTTCCCCCTTCCGGGTGAATTTAATGGCGTTACCCACCAGGTTAATGATGATCTGCCTGATCCTTCCCGGATCACCTCTCAGGAAAGTAGGCACTGCCGGGTCTATTTGGCAGATCAGCTCAAGCTTTGCCTCGTTGGCTCGCATGGCCAGCAGTTCAACCGTATCTTCCAGGGTTATGCGTAGGTCAAAATCGAGAATTTCCAGGTCGAGCTTTCCGGCTTCAATCTTGGAAAAGTCAAGAATTTCATTTATGATGGTTAATAAGTTTTCACCACTTTTTCGTACAATCTCGGCGAATTCACGCTGCTCAGCGGTCAGTTGGGTTTCCAGCAACATGCTGTTCATGCCAAGGACGCCATTCATCGGAGTGCGGATTTCATGGCTCATGGTTGCCAAAAACGAACTTTTTGCCTCCGTGGCAGACTCGGCCTTTTCTCTGGCGATGCTGAGTTGATCGATGATGTATTTCTTTTCTGTGATGTCTTCTTTAACTGCAAGGTAGTTGGTAATGGTGCCGGACTCATCACAGAGTGCAGAAATGAGAGCGTGTTCCCAAAAAAGTTCATTGTCCTTACTCTTGTTGAGAAGGTCGCCTTCCCATGTGCCACCGGCAGAAATGACGGCCCAGATCTCCTCATAGGTGCTGGGAGGGGTTAGTCCTGAATTGAGAATGCGGGGAGTTTCGCCAATGGCCTCTTCATCACTGTAACCGGTGACCTCACTGAATTTTGGATTGACGAATTCGATACGGCCGGCCAGGTCGGTGATGATGATGGAAACCGGGCTTTGCTGAACCGCCCGTGACAGCTTACGCAGTTTTGACTCGAAGAGCCGCAGGTCGGTAATATCCCGAGCCACACCCCGATAGCCGGTAAGGGTGCCGTCGTGACCGGTGATGGGTACACCGTTTGCAACAAAGAGCCGCCGTTGGCCATCCTTGGCAATACTCCAGAACTCCAGGTTCTGTATCGGTAACATAAATTCGCTTATCTCGATGTAGATGGCCTTGAGCCGTTCGACGTCTTCGGCCGGCATCATGCACAAAGGGGATTTGCAGAGCATCTCCGCCGGTGTATAGCCCAGAGATTGCTCCACCCGAGGGGAACAGTAGGTATATCTCCCCTTTCGATCCAGTTCCCAAACCCAATCGGCCATGTTTTCCAGGATAGAATTGAGAACCCTGTTGAACTGCTCCGTTTGCCGGTGTGCCTGCTCAAGTTCTTTTTTCGCTTCCTTACGTACCGAAATATCGCGCAAGCCAACGAGAACTGCTTGTTTTCCCTGGAGTACAATTGCCTTAAGAGAAATATCAGCCCAGAATTCAGAGCCATCGGGACGGAGGCAGAGCCACTCAAAGGTCTCAATATTCTGGACAAAAACAGCAGGGAGCAATTCGGCGATAACTTCAGCTGAGTCACGGCCATCGGGTTGGTGGGTGGGGGACAGCGCTACGGAAGACATGCCGTGGAGCTGCTGCTTCTGAAAATTGAGGAGCAGTTCCGCAGTTTTATTCGAGTCTGCGATCATACCATCGTCCAAAAGCAGCAGGTAGGCGTCGGGAGATTCGTCGAACAGTTGTCGGAAACGCTCTTCGCTCTCCTGCAACTCTTCACTCTGGGAGAGCAGTTCTTCGCTTTGCAGCTCAAGTTCCTCGTACTGCAGTTGGAGTTGGTCATTGACCGCTTCAAGTTGGGTATAGGCTTCCTTTACTGCCTGCTCTGCCCGTTTCTGTGCGGTGATGTCGCGGATGATTTTAGAGGCACCGGTAATGGTGCCGTCAGTATCCCGCAGCGGTGAAGATGTAATTGAGACGTTGAGCGCAAGTCCCTCTTTGGTTATGCGGATTGTTTCATAGTGGTCAACACGGATTCCCGCTTTTAATTGTTCATGGATACGGTCTTCTTCTGCCCTTTGGTGTTCCGGGATGAGCAGATCGACTGATAAGCCGATGACCTCTTCCGCCCGATAGGAGAACAGCTGCTCGGCACCTCTGTTCCAGCTGAGAATGGTGCCGTCCAGGCTTTTTGACATAATGGCGTCGTCGGTGTTTTCCACAATCAGAGCCAGATGTGCCTGCGTCGCCGCCATCTGCCTCAGTTTGGTCTGGTGTGCCACCATAATTCTGGTAGCCACCACAGTGGCGATGGCAAACAAAAGATAGATGGAGGATTCTATGAGTGCATCTACGCGCCACTCGGCGAACAGTTCACTCCGATTGCGAGGTGCCGCCATGGTCGCTGCGTCGCCGGTGCCATTCGTCATCGTCCTGTCGTGAGTGAGGGCCATTTCACCGGAGCGGCGTTCTATTCGCTCATGGTCTACGTAGATTCTTACGCCGAATACTATCCCCAGCAGGAACAGGCAGACCAACACAGCAGCCCACACCGAGGTACTTGCGGAGGCATCTTTTTTAATATCAGGATGTGCGTACATTAAGTGAATAGTCCCGTGATTGTCATTTTCCCTCCAACACCAGTATTCGATGGATCTCAGCAATCAACCCGACGGATTTAACCGGCTTTGAAATATAGCCATCAAAGCCGAGTTGCAACAGTCGCTCCTTGTCACCTAGTTGTGCATAGGCGGTAAGGGCAAGCACCGGAAGATGTGTGGTGGTGCCCTGCTCTTTATCCCGTATGACCTTGAGAGTCTCCTCACCGTTCATTACCGGCATCTGGATATCCATGATGACAATATCCGCGGGGGACTGCTCCAGAGCGGCAAGGCATTCAACACCGTTGGAGGCCGTTTCAACGAGGTAGCCATGTTTTCGGAGTATGGATGTGACCGCTTCCAGGTTAATGTGATGGTCCTCAACCACAAGTACCCGTTTATTGGAGAATTCTGACGTTAAACGCCGTAGGGAATCTTCTTCCTCTTCAACCAGAGCCTTGCTGATACTGATGAAGGGGATTCTGACGTTGAAACAGCTTCCCGTACCGGGCTTGCTCTCAACGGTAATGGTGCCGTCCATGATACGAACCAAGCGTCTGGCCAGAGTGAGGCCAAGACCGGTTCCGCCAAATTGCCGGGTTGCGGAGCGTTCAATCTGGCTGAAGGTCTCAAAAATATGTTCAAGCGACTCGTGTCGTATGCCGATACCGGTGTCACGTACCGCTATCTGCACCACGATAAAGGGGTCGTTATGCTCAACGATAGAAACTGTTACCGTCACGCCACCTTTGATAGTGAATTTTATGGCATTTCCCAGTAGATTGAGTAGAATCTGCTGGAAACGGAATTTGTCTCCAACGATGCCAAAGGGGATATCCTCCCCATACTCAACTCCTAGTGAAAGATGCTTTGAAGTAATAAACGGCATCTGTGTCTGAACAATATCGTCAATGCATTTTTTAAGACTGAAGCGGGAGAGCTTCAGCGAAATGTGACCAGCATCAATATTAGAAAGATCAAGCACATTATTGATGAGCGACGTAAGGTCATCGCCAGATTTTTCAAGTGAATTCAGATATCTGAGCTGCTCTGATGTCAGTTCGGTCATTTTGAGAAGCTCGATCATGCCGGAGATTCCGTTTAATGGTGTACGAAACTCGTGGCTCATATTATCAAGAAAATCACTTTTGGCTCTGGTGGCCGCTTCGGCACGTTCACGGGAAAGCTCAGCCAGCTCCTTGGCCTTTTGCAAATCCTGCACGGCACGAAACCGCTCAGTTATGTCTGAAAAACTGATGGCTGCGCCATAGGTTTTTCCGTCTACAATGATCGGGTGTGATGAATATTCAACCGGGAACGCTGTGCCGTCCCGTTTCCAGAATAGGTCATCACTGATATGGCACTCTTCACCGTGGTCTATTGCCCGGAATATGGGGCACGTTTTCTGGGCGTAGGGGGTGCCATCTCCATGACTATGGTGAATCAGCTCATGCATGTTCTTGTCGAGGCAGTCTGCTAACTCGTATCCCAACATTTCCAGCCCGGCTCTGTTGACGAAGGTACAGCGACCCGCCCGGTCAATGCCGTAGATCCCCTGACCGGTCGCTTCGACCAGTTGGGAAATTACCTCAGCCCCCCGCTGGGTGACATTTATGTAGCGATGTGCAGCTACTAATCCAAACACACCAAGGAGCCAGGCAATGAGGTGGAAACCGTATTGAATGCGGGTGTCATGTGCCATTTTTTCGATCAGCGGGGTAATTGGTACCGAAATGGCAATGCCACCGAGGATATCTCCCTCTTTGTTACCCTGTTTGATATGGCAATCAAGGCACGACTGTTCCGTCAGTAGTGGCTTGATAAAACGGACGACGGGAGGATCCACATCTTTGAGCAGTTCGCTGACCTCGGCGGCACCATTTTCCAGGGAAATAAGTGCGGCACGCTCCCACTCATCGGGTACGTTTTCGGGGCGGAGCGGCTTCAGGCTTGTTAAATGACTCTGGGGTGCGTCTTTGTCCTCTTTGGTTATATCAAATATTTGCCGGTGTACCACCGCCGGGTTCAGTTGGGTCGGGGCATTTTCCGAAGGGGGGAACAGCGTGCGTGGCAGGGGAGTGGCGGCGTTCGTATGATTATGTCCCTGTGCCAGCGTGCCATAGGTCGCCGCCCATTTTCGGAAAGCGATATCCTTCGAATAGACGTTTCGGGCCATGATCACACTGTTTGACAGCAGGGCCTGCTCTCCCTGATCCTGGTAGATTACCAATGAAATCAGGACGACAAACGTCCAGCCAACTATCATTAAGGCACTGATGTCGTTGATTCTCTTTTTTCTGGCCGGTGTACTGATATTCATATGCTTTCTTCCGTATCGGTGTAAATCTTTGCCGGTAGAGTAATGGTAAATGTCGTCCCCTGGCCGGGACTGCTATCCAAAGAAATGACGCCATCATGTTTCTTGATAATGTCAAAGCAGATACTGAGGCCAAGTCCGGTTCCTTTCCCCACATCCTTGGTGGTGAAAAAAGGATCAAATATTTTCGAGATGATTTCCGGGGGAATGCCACAACCGGTATCAGTGACGGTTATAATAACTGATTCCGACTCATGGCGGGAGGTAACGGTGATTTTTCCAAAGGTGGTCATTGAATGGGCGGCATTGACCAGAAGATTGGCAACAACCTGATTAATCTGCTGGGGATTGCAGGATATCTTGGGTAGTTCTCCCAGTTCGAGTACGAGGTCTGCCACATACTTGATCTCGTTATGAACAATATTTACCGTGCTCTGGATGCATTTGTTGATATCGGTGGCCATGACACCGGTGTTGCCGGGGCGGGCAAATGCCAATAAATCCATGACGATCTGCTTCACCCGCTCTGCCCCGTCCAGGGATTCCGCAATGAGATCCGGGATGTCTTCCAGTACATATGCCATGCTCATGCTCTCCCGTAACTCACTCAGGGCTGTGATCTTCTCTGGCGGGCAGGAGTTGGAAACCGTCGCATCGGCGGCTTGAATATAGGAAATGATGGTCTGGGCGTAGGTGCGGAACGTACATAGATTGCTCATGATAAAGCCGATCGGATTATTGACCTCGTGGGCCACTCCCGCTGCCAGTTGACCAATGGAGGCCAGTTTGTCCTGCTGAAGCAGGATGGCGTCCTTAGCCCGGTTTATCTCGAACTCCGTTGCGATCCATTGCTCAAGATTTTCATTCAGCGACTGCAGTTGTATCTGTTTTATTAACAACTCCTCCTGAATTTTCTTTCGCTCCTCCTGCTCCTGTTCAAGGAGGCCATCTTTCAGGCGCAGTGTCTCTTCAAGGCGTGACAGTTCCACCCGATAGTGTTCCGTTTTGCCATCTTCAGTTGGCGAGTGCCCGTTGTTTTTGGCCTCACTCTGCACAATGAATTCCTGCCGGGCCTGCACTATGTTGAAGGCCACCGAAAAGAGAATCGTCAAAAGAATGCCGATGGGGGGGATGACGATACTTCGAGTGGAAGCGGTTTTGCTCAAGTATTCGGGGAGGGCCGTAATACGCAGATTCCAGGTGCGACCGGCGAACTCAATATTCCGGTTCTGCTTTAATTCCGGAAATAATAGCGAATGGCTCGCACTACCCTGGTCGGTCTGGGGGGGCGTTGGCTCGGAATGTATTTTCCTCGCCTGGGCAAGATCGTTCAGTTCTGCAGTAAGGGTTACCGATTTGGCAGTGGAACGGATGGAGGAAAGAAATTCAGAAACAGCCGTTTGTCCGAGCACTATGCCACGGAAGGTGCCTCCCGCGGAATACACCGGTACAATAATCTGGAACGCCAGTCTATTGGGCTGAGTCTGGATAAAATCGGCTTGTGGATCACCTCTTCTGATGGCGGAACTTATTCGTTCAGATTGCTGACGGTCTGTGGCCAGATCCTGGCCGAAAAGATGCTCATTTCCCTGGTGTGGTTCGGCATAGAGAACCGAAAGTGTACGGGGTGATGCGGGGATCCATGCCACCGTCTGTACGCCGTTCCGCCCCACCATGGGTTTGACAAAGAGCTGAAAGCTCTGTCTGTCAACATGATCCGCCGTCGCCATATAGCGTTGCACCGCTTCCAGGTCGTGCAGGCAGTTGGCGAGGCCGTTGGTGACGGAGTTACTGAGGATGGCGGCATCCGAGGTGAAGCTGTGCCGATATTCGGTCACGGAGGTGCGCCAGACAATGACAAAAAGCGTGAGGGTCATAATCATGCCGAAGGCACCAATCATGAACACTCTGCCGCGTCGCCCGGTCAGTGCTGTTGCAAGATGAATAGTCGTACTATTTCCCATGACAGTATCTCTCATGACCATTGATCTACCAACCGTTTTATGCGGAAGGGAGATGGAGATTATTAAAATGCTAATCTTAACAAAATAGAGTACTTGTGGGGATAAAGTCAATAGAAATCAATGAAAATAGGTAACTTGTCAGGATCAATCCATATATTGTGGAATGTTACTGGAAAGCCCCCTTAATCTCCCTTTTGCAAAGGGGGGGGCTCTTGAGGTAGCAGTATTTCGCTTTGAAGAAGAGTAATTACCTGGGTCATTTCTGTGATAAGTTGCTGATATTCTTCCCACACCACCTGCGGCGGCCTGGTTGCTATCAGTGCCTGTTCGAGTACCCGCGCCTGCTGTGCCAGTCGGTCAGCACCGATGGTGGCGGCACTGCTTTTCATCGTGTGGGCGGCACGTATGGCGACGGTGGTGTCAATGCCCCGTATCGCCTCCTCAAGCTCCGTAAGAGCCGACTCCTTCTTTTTAATGAAAGAGCGTACCAGCCAGTGGTACATTTTGCGATTGCCATCCAGGCGCTCCAGCGCACTGACCACGTCCAGTCGGTCAACATGCACCGCGTCTTCGGGAGTGATCGCCGTGCTTACTGGCGTATCTCCCGTGCCTGCCGGTGGAGTGTCTGTTTTACCCAGGAAAGAGCCGATGGTCTCCAACATTGTTTTTACGTTGACCGGTTTTGCAATATGGGCGTTCATGCCAGCCTCCAGCAGTTTCTGCCGTTCTTCCAGCATGGCGTGGGCGGTCATGGCGATAATGGGAAGCTCATTAAACCGCCCATCCTTTCTGATTAAGCGGGTCGCTTCGTAGCCATCCATTATCGGCATTTGAATGTCCATTAAGATCAAATCAAAAATGCCATTGCCATTGATGACCAGCTGCACCGCTTTGGCTCCATTATCAACTATAACCAGTTTGACACCGGTATCCCGTAACAGTTCCAACGCCAGTTCCTGATTGGTCTCGTTGTCTTCTGCCAGTAATATTCGGTACTGTGACAAGTCAAGCGGTGTGCTGTTGACCAATACCGGTGGCAGGGGGGAGAATGGCGGCGAAGCATCGCTTGCGTTTCCGATGGGAAACCAGGCGGTAAAATGAAAGGTGCTCCCTTCTCTCGGATGGCTTTCAACCCACATGTCCCCTTTCATCAGATTCACCAGCTGTTTGGAAATTGACAGACCAAGGCCGGTGCCACCATAACGGCGGGTGGTACTTGTGTCGGCCTGGGTAAAGGGGGCAAACAGCCGGGCAATTTGATCCGGCGAAAGGCCAATGCCCGAGTCGGTAATGGAAAATCTGAGCTGTTGCCGCCCGTTTACTTCCTGTAATAACGCACAGGCAACGGTTATCTCTCCGTCGTCGGTAAATTTGATCGCGTTATTGAGGAGATTGAGCAGGATTTGGGTCAACCGGTGGGGGTCGCCCGTCACATGGGGGGCAATGCCGGGTGACAGTTCGACGTTAAGGAGGAGTTCTTTCTCACGGGCTTTGTCCTGTAACAGCTCTGCCACAGAGGCGATTAACGCAGTTGGTGAAAATGTTATCTCCTCAAAGGTCAGTTTACCCGCCTCAATTTTTGATGAATCCAGGATGTCATTTACCGTTGTTAATAACAACTCACCTGCGGAATGTATCTTCCTGATGTACTCCTGATAGGTGGGGAGCCATCCGGTATTGAGGATCAACCCGGAAAAGCCGATGATGGCGTTGAGCGGAGTGCGAATCTCATGGCTCATGTTGGCGAGAAACTGGCTTTTAGCCCTGCTCGCCTCTTTGGCATCCTCCATGGCCTGGTACAGTTTTTGCTCGATCATTTTCCGATCGGTAATGTCCTGGTTGATGCCGTACAGACTGGTAATGGCACCGGACTCATTCCGCTCAATGGTGATACGGGTCATGACATAATGGGTCGCACCGTCACGTCCCATCAGGCGATGATCAATCTCAATGAAGTGAACATCACTCCCCTCGGCGAATATGGCAGCGATCTGTTGCCCAAGCAGGGAGGCATCTTCCGGGTGAGTAAAATCACGGATAAAGGTCTCGGTCGGGACAAAGTAGCCCCCTTCCCGTTCTGCCGTCGTGGCGAGTAGTTCATAGTACTGATCACTGAAGATAAAGCCATTGCGTTCCGTATCAAACATCCAGGAAACAATCTTTGCCAATCCCGCCGACAGGGAGAACTGGACGTTTTTCTGATTCAGCTCCTCTTCAAGTTTCTTGCGATGGGAAATGTCGCGAACGGTAGCGATAATTCCCACAATCTGCCCGTCACTGTTTCGTAACGGCGCACTCAGGTCGGAAGCCCAGCCGGAGATGTTTCTTTGCGGAACGGTATAGGGGAAATCCAGCGTCGTGGAAACGCCGTCGGTGAGCATGGTAGCCAGGCGTTCCAGCATGCCGTTGTCCCGTAAAAATGGAAATCTTTCTGCCGGATGTTTGCCGATTACTTCATCGCTGGTCATGCCGGTAAAACGTTCCATAAACGGATTCCAGGCGCGATAGAGAAGGTCACGGTCATAGACGATCACCCCTTCCTGGGCACTGCATATGACCTGATCACTGAACTGTTTTGCCTCCAACAACTGGATTTCTATCTGTTTACGTGCGGTAATATCAGTGATAATTGTTTGCAGTGATGCGGAGCCCTGTGCATGGTTGAGGGGAGAACAGTGTGCCTCATCCCATGAGTTTTCCAGAACTTTTTCGATTTCCCGGCAGACAGGGATTCCGCTGGTGAGTACCTCTTTCATGACGCACCAGCTACAGGGGACCTTGAGGCCGTAGAGTGCCCCATAACAGAATTCACCCGAGGCATCCCGGCCAATTTTTTCAACCAACCGGTTGTTCATGAATTCAAGACGATACTCCGGTGAAGTCACATACATCAGGCCATCAAAGGCATCAATCATGGACTGGTATAATTCCTTGCTGGCTCTGAGTGTGGCATCCAGCATCTTCCGTTCCGTAATATCCCTGCCGATGCCAAAGAGAACGTCGGTACCGGTAATCGGATCAAGGGCAGGAGAACCGTTGGCGGTGTACCATTTATAACTGCCGTCGGTACAGGCGAGGCGATACTCGGCTCCCCCCTGTTTGAGTTTGTAGGTGAATATCATCTGGATAAAGGTGGCAAAGCCGGGAACATCGTCGGGGTGGAGAAACGAGAAGAATGATTTGCCGATGACGTCATTCAGGTCATGACCCACGACCTGAGTCCATAAGGGGGTCACGTACACGATGATGCCTTCCGGCGACAGGGTAAAGAGAATGTCGTTGGCATTTTCCACAAAGGAACGGAAGCGCAGCTCACTATTCATCAACTCTTCGGTGCGTTCGACGATCTGTTCCTCAAGGGTTTCATTGATGTGCAGAATCTGGGCTTCGCGGCTGAGTAATTTGGCACCTCGCTCCTGTACGATGTCGAGCAAGCTATTAAAGGAGCGTGCCAGGAAGGCCAGCTCATCGTTATTGCGTGTGGTGAGCCGTTGTCCCTTGCTGAAATCGTCGTGTGCCAACCGGTCAAGCTGGGCGGTAAAGGCTGCGAGTGGTCTGGTGATCCAATGCCGGACACTGAAAATAATTGTCAGCACCATGACGGAAACCAGCAGTAGTGCTGCCAGCGCAACGCTATTGCGGATGCTGCGGGCCTCTGCCAGATATTCGTCAAAAGATGCTCCGACGCAGATAACCCACTGCCACTCCTTAAAATAACGGTAGGCAACCAGCCGCTGTGTGGGATGTTTTTCCCCCAGTTCGCTGTTTAACCAATGGTAGCGAATGGTGCCATTTTTTTTGTCAAGAATCTCCTTGATGAATTCCCGGCCATCCCTCTCCTTCGAGTTGACAATGTTTCGCCCCTCCTTTGCCGGATGAATGATGAGGGTTCCTGCCTCACTACCCTGTTGGGCGTTGAGCACATAGATGTAGCCGGCGGGGGAAACCCGGGTGTTTCGTATGCGCTCTTTCAGATCATTGAGGTTTTCAGTGAAGTCAAGGGAGACGCTTGACGCGCCGATTACCCCGCCACTAGAATCTATGAGCGGCAGGTATGCGGTCATGTACTCCCGGCCGGAGAGGGTTGTTTTGCCGGTAAAAGCTTTGCCCATCAGGAGATTCTGCCGGGCATCTCCCTGATCCAGAAGGGAACCGACCGTTCTGCTCCCCGTGCCATCGTTCAGAGATGAGGCAATAGTAATGAAGTTGTCGCCGGAACGGACGAAAAGGGTACAGTCTGTTTTTGTTGTGGCGGCAAACTTTTCTAGTAGCTGAAAATTCAGGTTCAGTCGGTTGGAACCACTTTTCAGGACAGGCACGCGGTATTGACCTGCCGTCACTGTTTGTGTCAGAATTCGGGAGTAGGGGAGGGGGAGGCTGCTGCGAAATGTAGTTGCCAGTCGGGTTACGTCGCCAGCCAGTGAGTTGTGATAGGACACGAGGGAGTTAACCAGTAACCCACCCTGCTGCGCCAGTTCCTCCTCCGCATGGGTTTCAAAACGCCGCACGATTTCGTTCGTCATGAAGCCGAGGAAACAGGCTATAACAACGACGATCAACAGCGTCTGAACAACCGAAAGACGAAGGCCGAGGGGGAGTGTGGTTGATGACGTTTTCATACCTTACTCAGGTGGTAAGGACGTCGTGTACCGCTTCTTTCAGTTCTTTAAAGTTTATTGGCTTGGCAATGACCTTATGGGCATGCATAGCTTTGGCCATGGACATCAGATACTCTTTGTTGAGTTTGGATGTCCCGCCGGTGAGGACAATAATCCGCACGGAGGGTGAGTGCTCTCTGATGGAGGAGATGACCTCAATGCCGTCCATTTCAGGCATAACCATGTCGGTAATCACCAGATCGAATGTCTGCTCGGCAACTAATGCTATGCCCGCCTTGCCGTCGGAAGCAACTTCAACGGTATGTCGTTCGCCGGTGAGCAATTCAGTGAGGATATAGAGAATGTCTGAATCGTCATCAATTACCAGTATATGGGCCATACATAACTTCCCTTGAGTGGAGCCAAAGAACAATTGTCATACGGAATGGAATGGTTGTTACTGAAACGACGTCCGCTGACTTTTTGGCTAAGATAGACAAAGATTTGCTGAAATGTAGAATAGAGCGGTCTCTCTTGTCAATACATAATTTTATTCTCATTAATGTGGCTATCGTTTGTATTCACTTGACAAAGCTGTAAATACGTATGAATCTGCAATTATGGACAGGGTCATAGATAACAAAAGTACTCAGGGTACCAGGGTCGCCTCCTTCTTCAATACACTGTGTAGTGGCAGTGGCCTCTCTCTCTGTCGTTTTTTGCCCCTGGCGGTTCTCTCTGTTTCTCTGAGTGGTTCACTGCTTGTCTGGTGGATGCTTTCCCAGAGTTACCGTGAGAAGGCCCATGCGGCGTATCTGGATACCGTTTCGGATATTACGAGCCATGTGGTGCGGCGTCTCCACGACCATGAGCAGATACTGCTCGGGGGGGTGGGGTTATTCAACTCACAGGGCACGGTGACACGGGAAGAGTGGCGTCGTTACGTTTCCACACTCCAGTTGGATGAAAATCACCCCGGTATTCTTGGTGTTGGTTACAGCGTCTGGCTTTCTCCCCAGGAAAAGGAGGCCAATGAAAGGGCACTGCATAAGGAGGGCTTTCCGGAATATGTCATCAAACCGGAGGGGGTGCGTGCCCATTACACGTCAATCATCTATCTTGAACCCTTCAACTGGCGAAATCAGCGGGCATTCGGGTATGATATGTACACCGAAGCGGTGCGGCATACGGCGATCGACAAGGCGATTAACAGCGGACAGACAACGGTTGCCGCCAAAATAATTCTGGTGCAGGAAACTGATAAAGATAAACAGTCCGGCATGCTCATGTATGCGCCGGTGTATCGGCAGGGGATGCCAAAAGATTCAGTTGAACAACGACGGAATGCGTTTCGCGGTCTGGTCTATACCCCCATACGAATGAATGACTTCGTGCTTGGTACCCTTGGAAGTCTCCCGCAGGACGTGGCTTTCGATTTGTATGGAGATGAAACGGAAAACAAGGATTCCCAGCTGTTTTCGAGTATTCAGGTAGCCCCTCAGTTGATTCCCAAGGGGCATGTACCCGATTTTTCAAGTCAAACAAAAATAAATTTATATGGAAAAACGTGGTGCATTACCTTTAAAACTTTGCCGGTCTTTTCTCAGCGGCTGGAAAAAGGGCATACACGCTCCGTGCTGGCTGCCGGTGTCATGGTGAGCTTTTTGTTTGCCTGGATCTGTCATTTGCTTTTGAATACCAGAAACAAGGCCGTGACACTTGCCACCACCATGTCCCAGGAAGTTGTTGAGCAAAAAAAACGGCTGGAAATCCTGCATAACCGTTTTCGTCTTGCGGTCAACTCCGGTGGTATTGGCGTTTGGGACTGGCACCTCCCTGATAATACGCTGGTGTGGGATGAGTGGATGTACCGTCTCTTCGGGACTCCCGAGGATGGAATTACCGACGTTTTCTCTGTTTGGCGGGAACGTGCTCATCCGGACGATCGGCTACGGATCGAAGAGCAAATTCTTGCCGCCTCACGGGGGGGGGGAGAGGTGAGTTCCGAATTCCGGGTTAACTGGCCCGATGGTTCCGAACGCCATCTCAAGATATATGCTATCCTCGAACGGGACGCTCAGGGGGAACCGCTCCGGGTGGCGGGAGTGGTCTACGATATTACCGGCCACAAGCTGGCGGACAGTGCTGTCAGGGACGCCAATAGCAAGGCAAAAACGGCCTATGAAACCTTGAATGCCATCATTCTGACCATATCGGACTGGGTCTGGGAAGTTGATGGTCAGGGGTGCTATACCTACTGTTCACCCCAAGTTGAAGCGGTGCTCGGCTATACCCCGGAGGAGATCATCGGCAAGACCCCCTTTGATTTCATGCCGCCGGATGAAGTCAAAAAAGTTTCCGCTGCGTTTGTCGATACCTGCAGCAAAAGGGAACGGATCATCAACCTTGAAAACTGGAATATTCACAAGAATGGTACCCTGGTGCTGCTGGTGACCAATGGGGTGCCCATTTGCGATGAGCAGGGGAATTTTAACGGTTATCGTGGCGTTGACAGTAACATCACCCACCGCAAGCGGATTGAAGCCGAACGAGAGCAGGCTTACCTGGCCGCCGAAGCCGCCAATATTGCCAAAAGCCGATTCCTTGCCAATATGAGCCATGAAATACGCACCCCTTTGAATGCGGTCATCGGCTATTCCTCCTTAATGAGGAGCTTTACCCTTACCCCGACCCAGTTGACCTATATTGAGAGAATTCACTCCTCCGGCGAACTGTTGCTCAACACCATCAACGATATCCTGGATTTTTCTAAAATTGAAACCGGCATGCTCTCCTTTGAGGAAATCTCCTTCAGTTCGGCCATTGTGCTCGACAATGCTCTCGGCATGGTGCAGCAGGTGGCCCAGAGAAAGGGGTTGCAGCTGCTAAAGAGCTGTTCACCCTCAATTGCTCCTTTCCTGGTCGGTGATCCGTATCGTCTGGTGCAGGTCTTAGTCAATCTATTGAGTAATGCTGTCAAGTTTACGCTTCAGGGGGAAATTGAGCTTACCGTGACACTGCTTAAAGAGGAGTATGGTCGCCAGCAGGTGCTGTTTTCCATTCGTGATACCGGTATCGGCATCTCCTCGGAACAGTTTAATCGGCTTTTCAGACCTTTTACCCAGGCCGATGCCAGTACCACCCGCCAATATGGTGGTACCGGGCTTGGGCTCTCTATCTCAAAATTGCTGGTTGAGATGATGGAGGGAAGTATCTGGTGTGAAAGTATTCCGGGTAAGGGGAGCAACTTCTGCTTTACCGCCTGGTTTGGGATTGGCCAAACCGATACCGTGAATGCTCGGACAATTGACGGCTCCCGGGATACCATGGATTTCCTCTCGTCGTTCAACTTCTCCGGCAATCGTCTGCTGCTCGTGGAAGACAATGTCATTAATCAGGAGCTGGCACTTGAGTTGCTCAAAAACACCTGTGCCGAAGTTGACGTTGCGGTTAATGGCAGGGAAGCGGTGCAGATGGTCTGTGCCAGCGGCATCACCTATCAGTTGGTGTTGATGGATATTCAAATGCCGGAGATGGATGGTTTTGAGGCAACCCGTATGATAAGAAGCGACGGGCGTTTCGATGAATTGCCCATTATTGCCATGACCGCCCATGCCATGCAGGATGATCATAAACGAATTCTTCAGTCCGGTATGGATGCACATATTACCAAACCGATTGATTTTCGGATGATGTTACAGGTTATTAATTCGTTCCTTGACGGTGCTCTGCTGGAGGTCACCTCGGTGGCTCCCGATGCTGTGCCGGAGTCTCACGCCAGGGAGTTGCCAGCGGAGGCAGCAACCGGTTCACGTGACGGTGAACGGCTGCCAACCGGTATCGAGGGGCTGAACATTACTGCCGCCCTGGAACGCCTGGATGGGAGAACCGCTATCTACCGCCGGTTGCTTACCTCTTTTGTGGAGAACAGGGAGGATTTTCAACAGATAATTTTAGATGCTGTCCGTGGGGGGGATAGGGGAGCGGCTATCCGTCATGCACATACCGTAAAAAGTACCGCCGGAATTATCGGGGCCGACGAACTGCAACGACTGGCACAGATGGTGGAAGCGGCCATTGAAACAGACGAACAGCCCGAAGCAATAGAACACTCTGTCGCCCTGTTTGCCGTTGAGTTGGAGCGCATTGTGGCTGCTCTGAAAGAGTTTATACAGGCGGAACAATAATAATTAAACGGCATAATTGCTTAGTACTTTACAAATGCATTGCATCTGTGATAGATAGAACAACTTATTTTATACGTATTATGGGAACATCCCGTTTCGTATCACACATTAATCAGGTAAATGGAGGAGTTGACAGTGCTGGCAACCGAAAAAAAGCAGGAAATTATCGACGCATTCAAGAAACATGACAGCGATACCGGTTCACCGGAGGTTCAGATTGCCATACTGACCGAGCGGATTACCTATCTTACTGAACATTTCAAAACACACAAAAAAGATCACCACAGCCGTCGTGGCTTGCTGAAACTCGTTGGTCAGAGAAGACGCCTGCTTGACTACCTGAAGGGTAAAGAGCTGGCCAGATACAAAACTGTTATCGAACGACTCGGCATCCGTAGATAGAAGGGGGCGGTATACCTGCAACCGCTGGTATACCGCGCCTGCATACGGGGTGCTTCATTCATGAAAGGGCCATACTGGCCCTTTTTATTTTTGTTGGGGGCGTGGATAGAGCCGCTGCAATATTGTACAGCGGTTGTAGCGACGGCCCCAACGCAACCAGAAGAGGAGATTTACCCATGGAACAAAATGTACAGGTTGAGTTTGGCGGCAGAACAATTACGCTTTCCACCGGCAAAATGGCCAAACAGGCCAGTGGTGCCGTAGTGGTGAGCTGTGGCGATACGGTGGTGCTGGTTACCGTCGTGGCTGCCAAAGAAGCAAAAGATGGTCAGGACTTTTTCCCGCTGACCGTTAACTACACAGAGAAAGCCTACGCCGGCGGTAAAATCCCGGGGGGCTTTTTTAAGCGTGAAGCACGTCCGTCCGATCCGGAAACCCTGATCTGCCGTCTCATCGACCGTCCGATCCGTCCGCTGTTTCCCGAAACATTCCTCAACGACACTCAGGTAATGGCAACCGTTGTCTCCGCCGATCAGGACAACGATCCGGGCATCCTGTCCATGCTTGGTGCGTCTGCCGCTCTGATGATTTCCGACATTCCGTTCAACGGCCCCATCGCCGGTGCCAAGGTTGCCCGTGTTGATGGTCAGTTCATCTGTAACCCCTCCGCCGAACAGCTGGAAAAAAGCGACCTGGAAATTGTCGTTGCCGCCAGCCGGGATGCGGTAATCATGGTTGAAGGTGAAGCCAAGTTCGTTTCCGAAGCCGACCTGCTTGAAGCGGTCTTTTTTGCCAAAGAAGCCATGCTGCCACTCATTGAAGCACAGCTGGAACTGCAGAAAAAAGCCGGTATCGCCAAGCGTACGGTCGTTCCTGCCAAAGTGAACGAAGCACTGCTGGCACGGGTTCGTGAGCTCGCCTACGACCGGATCGGTGAAGCGGTCAAGTTGAAAGGTAAAAACGAGCGCCATGACCAGATCGATCTGATCAAAGCTGAAACTATTGACGCGCTCAAAGAAGAGTTCGAAGGTTCGGCAAAAGAGATCAAGGGCTTTCTGGGTGACTTTGAATATGAGCGGGTTCGTGCCGACATCCTGGACACCGGTATCCGTATCGATGGCCGTACTACCGAGACCATCCGTCCCATCACCACCGAAACCGGTTTCCTCCCCCGCGTTCACGGTTCGGCTCTCTTTACCCGTGGTGAGACACAGGCACTGGTTGCCGCCACCCTCGGTACCTCCAGTGACGAGCAGCGCATTGACACCCTGTACGGTGGTTCGCGGAAACGCTTCCTGCTCCATTACAACTTCCCCCCATTCTCCGTTGGCGAAACCAGCTTCCGTCTCGGACCCGGTCGCCGCGAAATCGGCCACGGCATGTTGGCAGAGCGGGCACTGGCAGCCGTACTGCCGCTCCACGATGATTTCCCCTACACGATCCGTATCGTCTCCGAAACCCTGGAAAGTAACGGTTCCTCATCCATGGCTGCCGTCTGTGGCGGTTGTCTCTCCATGATGGATGCCGGTATTCCGGTAACCGCACCGGTGGCCGGTATCGCCATGGGTCTCATTAAGGAAGGGGAAAAGTTTGCCATCCTGTCCGACATCCTTGGTGATGAAGATCACCTGGGCGACATGGACTTCAAAGTTGCCGGTACCGCCGAAGGGGTTACCGCACTGCAGATGGATATCAAAATTGGCGGCGTAACCAAAGAAATCATGCAGCAGGCTCTCAAGCAGGCCCGTGAAGGTCGTCTCCATATCCTTGGTAAAATGGCAGAAACTTTGGCAGCACCCCGTGCCGAGATGTCACCGTTTGCACCACGTATCACGACCATCTACGTAAAAACCGACCGTATCCGCGACGTCATCGGTACCGGCGGCAAGAATATCCGTAACATCACCGAAACCACCGGCGTTACCATCGACATCGATGATACCGGTCGTATCAACATTGCCAGTACCAACAAGGAAGCGTGCGACCTGGCAATCCAGATGATCCGCGGCCTGACCGACGAAGCTGAAGAGGGTAAACTCTACATGGGTACCGTCCGTAAAATCATGGATTTCGGTGCGTTTGTTGAAATCATGCCCGGTACCGACGGCCTGGTTCATATTTCAGAGCTGGATACCGCCCGTGTCAAGGTTGTCACCGACGTACTGAACGAAGGGGACAAAGTGTTGGTGAAATGTATCGGCATCGACAAAAACGGCAAGATCAAGCTCTCCCGCAAAGAGGCCCTCGGCCTCAATCCGGACGGTTCCAAGATTGAAGCTGCGTAGATAGTTTTTTTACAGATACCATGAAAAAGGCGAAGCCAAACGGCTCCGCCTTTTTTGTGCTCGTTTTAAATTTGTACTCACTCGGGTTGCCGAAACGTATGAGGCACCGTAGGGGCATATGGCCATACGTCCTTTCCTGATTCTCTGGTAGACCAGGCAAAACAATTTATCCACGAAAGACATGATAATCACGAAAAAACCGGATTAAAGCTGGGGTGCCGTGCGGATAGCTTCTTGTTGAAAGCTATAAACAGGAACCGCAGATGCACGCAGAGAAAACCTGCATAAACAGTAATACCCGTGTGATCTACAAGATTCTTCCCGGTTTTGCCGTTCTCCCACTTTTTAAAGGGGGGGAGGGGGGCTTGGTTGGTGGTTTGAAATCGAGGCTGTCTCGTGGGGCTCATTGTCTTTGAATCTTTGTTAAATACCTGGAGTTATTTTGATATCTTTGATGCCAACCCTTCCCGTAACATGGAATATGAGATATTGACGATCTCAGGAACGATCCCAATCAGAAACCAAAAAACGACCATAAATAACGAAACGTTATAGCGCACCAGCCAAGAGCGCCCTTTCAGTTTGTCGAGCTTTTCCTGGTTTGGAGGCCCACCCGCAAGTTTGTCAATAAGACGCCGCCACGGACTGTGATTGACTGATTGAGTTGTGTCGTTTGCTGATGCGTGTTCATGCTGCATCTACTCCTTGGGTACTGTGGTTATGGCAAGGTTAACCAGTTTTTAATCGGAATTTCCAGACGGAAGCCAATTTCTTTGTTTTTAAAAAGTTATAGCTGTCAATCTGTTACATAAAACTGGTATGAATATAGGCATCGCGAATAACTGGTGTAAAAAGAAAATGAACAAAGCCCTGAAAATAAATAATATCTATTTGATTTTAGCAAGTTAATTGTCTTGCACAGAAAATACATGTACCCATAATGGCCACTTTGGGGGTAGTCATTTACTCCACCCCGCTTCTCAAGGCAAAAAACAAACGGCTCACTGGTCAGGGTGAGCCATTCGAGGGGTATCATACGTACATATCAGCCTCACGATTACCTCACGAAAAAGCCGTATTAAAGCTGGGATGTCGTGCAGGTTGCTGATGAGTCTCTTGTGGAAATCTATAAACGATAGAACACGTTATTGACGTAGATTCTCAGTGACTAACGGTGAGCAATACTTTGCCGTTACTGGCCTGGCCAGTTGTCCAGCTGGTCTGTGTGGCGGGTGGTGGGGCAAAGCTGCTCATGGCCTGTACGAGTTGCTCCACATCGCTGTTGTACAGGGTATAGCCGTCTGCCGTTTTGATTCGCTCAATCTGGTTGTCCGTGCCCGATGTCCCGGTTACATACCAATCCTTGATGGTGATCTGGTCGGTTGTCCCCAGAACATAAAAAGAACATAAAAAGGGACGTTGTTGATTAGTTGACTAACTTGACTTCTTCCGCTATCTTTCGCTCTTGCCCCGTACAGCACGTATAGACATCCCCGGTTTGTTGCAGCACGTTGTCGTTTGTGGAATCGGGCGACGGGATATTTTATCGACAACAATGACCGCCGCTTGTTCCTTGAACGTTTATTGTCAAAACCGGCACCGATTGCCTTGCATGGGCACTTAAGGGAGTGCCATTTTAGCGGGGTTA
>CAIRBT010000015.1 GCA_903876875.1 uncultured Geobacteraceae bacterium | reverse complement strand
ATGGCCAGGCGAATCCGACCCTGAGTGAAACCATCACCGGCTTTGTCAATGGTGAGAATACCAGTACCGCCGGTATTACCGGCACTGCCACCGGCAGCACCACGGCTACTGCTGCCACCGGTGTCGGTATTGCGACGATAACCGGTTCGACCGGCACTTTGGTTGCAGCCAACTATGACTTCATCCCGGCAGACGGCACTGTGACAATCACTCGTCGCCCCGTAAACGTAACTGCTGATGCTCAGAGTAAAACTGTCGGCAGTGAAGATCCCGTTCTTACGTATCAGACAGAAGCCCAAACGGCTGCCCGTGGTCTGCTCCAAAATGAGACACTTACAGGTTCACTTGAGCGAACAGGTGGTGAAACCCTTGGCAGCTATGCCATTACACAGGGGACTCTCACCAATGTAAACAACGGAAATTATGCAATTAGCTTCATCGGTAATGCCCTGACCATCAATTCGGTTCCGTTAGTATTGCCTTACCTTACACCGACCCCTGTGCCAGTAGTAAGTCCGGTTATGGCACCGGTGCAGCCGCCGGTGGTAACGGGGGGGGCGGTGGAGTTGGTCACCCCATCCGGAGTAATGCCGGTGATTTCGCAAACAGCGGTCGCACCGATGGTTGTGGAACCGGCATTCGTCACTTTGCCAATAGGTAAAATCGTCACGGCAGCCACGACATCGCTGTCGGGAGGCTTTGTTGATGCGAAGCCGCTTACAGTTGCTCTCGTTGAAACAACCGCATTTATTACGCCTCTCCCGCAGAATATCTTTACCCACAGTGATGCGAGGGCGACCATCCTGCTTGCCGTTCGTATGGCCGATGGTACTGCATTGCCGGTCTGGATGACATTTGATCCGGGCAAGCGAGTCATCACCGGTACGCCTCCAAAGGGGGTAACGGGTGAATTCAATGTTGTTGTTATTGCCAGTGACCAATTCGGTGGCGAAGCACACGCTGAGATGAAAGTAGTTGTGGGAAAATAAGAAAAGTAAACGGTAACTGACCAAGGAGCTGATATGTCCGCACCGCGTAAGCTTAATTATCTTATACTGGCAATATCCATCGCTTTGGCTACCACTGCAAGCGGGACCGATCGCCCTGACGCCGGCACGCTGCTGCGGGAAAGTACACCACCGCCATTGGCGAGACCACAACCGGAAACACCGAAGCTGGTTCCGCAGCAGCGTTTGCAGGATGGCACTGCCGATGGCGTGAAAGTAAAAGCAGCCGGTTTTACTTTCGACGGCAATACGCTTTTCACCGGTGAACAACTTTCAACACTTCTGGCCGGTTATGTCGGTCAGGAGTTGACCCTCGCCCAGTTGAACGGTGTTGCCGAAGAAATATCCGCAGCATATCGCGCCAAAGGTTACTTCCTCGCCTCGGCCAGCATCCCGCCCCAAACCATCAAGGGGGGGGCTGCGATTCATATTCACGTTACTGAAGGGGTTCTGGAAGGGGTATATCTGGAAATCAAAGCTGCTGAAACCCGTACCCCCCGTTCATTGCTGACAAGCTATATTGAACGGGTACCGGGCGATAAGCCCGCCGAGGAAGGTGTCTTGAGTGACCTCGTTATGCGCACCAATGAACTTCCGGGCATAAGTTCACGTATTTCTCTGGAATCGGGGAGCAAGGCCGGTACTGCCAGGGCACAGCTTGAAGTCACCGAAGGGAGGCCATACAGCTTCACTATTGATACTGATAACCATGGTAACCATTCTACCGGGTACTACCGTACCGGTGCCACTCTGGAACTGTACTCGCCGCTCCATCTTGGTGACAGCTTTACCCTGCGGGGACAGTCGTCTTACAAGGCGTCTCCCAGCGGCGAAACCAAGACTATACAGACCGGTTATAGCCTTCCCGTATCTGCCCATGGTACCCGGGCAGCTTTCAATTACAGTTTTGTTGACTATGAGTTGGGGAAGCCTTTTAAGGACCTTGATGCGACCGGTGAGGCCCATAATTTCACTATGACCGTTGCCGAGCCGTTGATTCGTTCCCGTGGGCTGATACTTACTGCAACGGCGGGGGGGGAAGCAAAGCTGCTTGTTGACCGTACCGGCAGTGTGGGACTTGTCAATAAACGGCATACTGTTTCCGGCCAAGCCGGTATGAACGGTGTGGAAATGGATGCTCTGCTGGGTGGCGGCTCCACGTCATTTTCACTTGTGTATACCAATGGGGTTGTCGCCATTGACGACCCAACTACCTTCACGAATGATCAGTCCTCCACCGGGCTGCATACGGACGGTGGCTACAACAAGCTGGCGGTAAGTCTCTCCCGTAACCAGAATGTCTATAAGGCTTTGTCATTTTCCACCGGTGCCACCGGTCAGTGGGCGGATACTAATCTTGATAGTGCAGAACAATTTTCTCTGGGTGGTCCAAATGGTGTGCGTGCTTTTCCGGCCAGTGATGCGGGGTGTGATACGGGAGTCGTCTCTACTACAGAGTTGCGTTATCTGGTCGGTACCGTGGGGGGACTGCCCGGTGCTCTCCAGGTAACGGGTTTTTTTGACTACGGCTTTGCCCGGCTCCACATGGATCCGCTTGCATCCGACAATACCCGATCGCTTGCAGGTTTCGGTTTTGGTCTCAGCTGGTTTGACGCCGACAGTTTCAGCATTCGTACGAGTCTTGCCTGGCGAACTGTTGGAAGTACGACCGGGCAAAGCGAACGCACCGAGCCGACGATGTACGTTTTGGCAACAATGCGTTTTTAACCCTCCCCCTTCTGGGGAGGGGACTTACCCGAGGCGCCGTACAAACAGCTCTTCAAAGTCACGGAGCCCGTTTCCCTCCGGGGAAGCCTTGGCAAGTGCCTGTTCGGTAAGAGATGCAAAAATGAACAGTCGGGAGCCGAAAACGTATTCCGTCAATAGTTCCATGATGGCTCGGTACAATCCCTCTTGGCACTCCAGCCACTGCAGCGGTGCCAGGGGGAGTCCGTCGATGTACAGGCAGAGCGGCAGGCAATGTTTGAGTGCCTCCTGTAATTTGTATTCAAGTTGATCCCACAGGGGGGCGTAGAGGTAGGTGCGCACGTCGGCGCAGTCGTGATCCCGGAGGATGGTGGCGGCCTCGGCTAAAACACCTGTTGCGGAACCGGATTGCCCACCGCCCCGTAACAGTGCCTTGAAGCTATGGCTGAAGGAAAAGATGAATTGCTCCGGAATGGAGGCTCTCAACTGCGGTACGTTCAACATGTGTGAGATTGCGGAGCGGGAAATGGCCCTTCTCCAGAGTAATTTCCAGTTTTGCCGGAGTTCAGGGGACGAGAAATGACTGTCGAACCTGATTACATCAGCGGTAGGCGGAGGGATGGTTTCCAATTCCCCGGCGAAGAGGTCGCTGCTCCCTGTGGCAAAAGCTTTAGCTCTCCGGAGTGCGAGGGTTTTGCTTGCCCCGTCTGTACCGACAAAAATCCTGCCACGGAGATCAGAAGGGGGGGGGAATACTGCTTTCCAGAGCGATTCATCACCGTCTTCGCCCCCACCCCTTGTGACAATTGTGCTGTTGGTACGCGCTTCTTCGGGGTCTCCGAAGGGGTAGGGCAGTTTTTCGTTGTTCATGATACCTACACCTCCCAAATACCTCTGTGTGCGCAAGGTAAAAATCACTTTATTATCAAATTGAAATTCAAATTTATTCACAATAATAACAGTGAGTTATAGTTTATATCGTTGAGGGCTATTGTACAAGTAAAAATGCCTGCGTAAGGTGGATAGTGCCGAGTCGTGAAGCAAAAACAGAAAATTTATTTTCTGGCACGACCAATGCAAAGAATGAGCATAGTACTGGTAGATTCGGCAACGGCGCCGCCTCCCTTGGGGGGCTGCGCCGTTGCTGTTAAAGGGGGCATCATGTCGGGAACAGCTCATACAGAGGTAATTATTGACGACACCACCCTGCGGGACGGTGAGCAGACGGCCGGTGTGGTCTTTTCAAGACGGGAAAAAGTTGCGATAGCACGCATGCTTGACTCCATTGGGGTGGGTGAAATCGAGTGCGGCATTCCGGCCATGGGACTTGAGGAGCGGGCTGGCATCAAAGCACTGGTTGATCTGGGATTGAATGCCCGGCTCATCACTTGGAACCGGGCACTGCTGCCTGAAATTAAGGCAAGTATTGCCTGTGGCGTGCAGGCGGTTGATATTTCCCTGTCGGTTTCCGATCAGATGATTGTTCATAAATTGCGCAAAGACCGTGCCGCCGTGAAAGAACAGCTGAAGGTGGCCCTCGGCTATGCCAAGGAGCACAATTTATACGTGTCGGTGGGGGGGGAGGATTCCAGTCGTGCCGACATGGGCTTTTTGGTGGAGTTGATGGAAATCACCCGTTCACTGGGGGGTGACCGCTTCCGCTTCTGCGATACCCTGGGTATCATGGATCCCTTTACGATGTTTGAAAAAGTGGCATTTTTGCGCAGTGCGGTGCCGGAGGTTGATATTGAGGTACATACCCATAATGATCTGGGGATGGCGACGGCTAACGCCATCGCCGGTGTTCGTGCCGGTGCCCGTTTTGTTAACACGACGATCAACGGTCTGGGTGAGCGGGCCGGCAATGCGGCACTGGAAGAGGTGGTCATGGGGCTTAAGCATGCCTGCGGCATCGAAACCGGTATCACCACCCACCGGTTTCGGGAAATGTCACTCTTTGTGGCCAAGGCGTCACAGCGTCCCCTGTCGGTTTCCAAGCCGGTGGTGGGAGAACGGGTATTTGCCCATGAGTCAGGACTTCACGCCGATGGGGTGATCAAAGATCCCCATAATTATGAGGGGTTCGATCCGGCCGAGGTTGGTCTGACCCGCAGCATCATCGTGGGAAAACATTCCGGTATGGGGGGACTCATCGAGCGGTATCGCTGCATGGGCATTGCCGTGGATCGGGCGGCCGCCGAACCGTTGCTGGTGCGCACCAGGGCCATGTCATGCAAGCGGAAGAGGGATCTTACCAACGGAGAATTGATGGCCATTTATCATGGCGAACAGACGCTGCCCCAGGCAGCTTAAGGAGTCTATCATGTGTGATGCAGGAACATCATTTGTACCGATTGCCGAAGCGGCACAGCTTCTGGAAACCACCGAAATGCGGGTGTTGATGCTACTCAAAAAGAATGAGTTGCAGGGAAAAGTTGTTGATGATGCGTGGTATGTGGATCGCTCCTCGCTGCAACTCTGTAGCAAACCGAAGGCGGCCGACATTGTTAAGCCGGGGTGCGGTGGCGGTTGTGGTGGTGGCTGCGGAGGACACTAAGGGGGGGGTAAATGACAGTCATTATTAAAGCGTCGGACTTGAAATTCAGGTATCCACGGGATGTTCCCAATCGGACCGCTCCCAAATTCAGCGGTCTGCCCGATCCGTCACCTTTTAATCGCCACGACCTGTACGAGGTGTTACCGATCTTGTCGGCTGCCATGAACGGTTTGGCGAGCAAAGATGGTGAGATACTGCACCTCCTTGAGGATATTCTCAACGAAATGCCGGGCTTTATCCGGACGCGGGAAGATGTCTATGATTATCTGCTCGGATCGGCCGATGAATGCTTGAGGCGATAGACGATGTGTGGGAATATGTGGATCGGGGCATCATCGTTATCACCACCAACGGTTCCCTGACTCGGGATGGCAGGGCCATTTTTGGGCGTGGCGTGGCTCGACAGGCGGTGGCACGCTATCCGGGACTTGCTGAAAATCTGGGCAAGCGGATCGCCGCAGGGGGGAGTCATGCCTATGATCTGGGCAACGGCATTGCCACCTTGCCGGTGGAAGAAACCCCTTGGTCACTGCCCGATCTGCGGCTCATTGCCCGCTCGGCCGTAGAACTACGCCAACTGGCCGATGCAGCGGGGTGGACGCAGATAATTGTGCCCCGTCCCGGTTGTGGTGGCGGGGGTCTTGCATGGAACGATGTCAAGCCTCTACTGGCCGAATTGTTTGATGAACGATTTATCGTTATCGATCGGTAACAATAGAATAAAATTGTTGCAGTCCCCGTGATAAAATAGCAGTATACAAGTCCAATCATGCACAAAGGAGTGGCCGCCATGTACAATGCCGGTATGTCCAGTAGTAAGCCCCGAACCCCTTACCATGAGTTTTATGCCGATGACTTTATGCCCCGTGATCACTACCGTCTGTTGTGGGATCATATCAAGGCCACCGGTAACAATGCTCTGGAGGCCAAGGCCCATGAATCACAACTTGCCCTGCAGGCAGAGGGGGTTACCTTCACGGTGTATGGAGAAAGCGAGGAGGGGATCGAGCGTATCTGGCCCTTCGACCTGATTCCGCGCATTATTACGGCACCGGAGTGGACCAAGATTGAAGCCGGCCTGAAGCAGCGGGTTCGGGCACTCAATCTTTTTCTTGGTGACCTGTACGGTGAGCAAAAGATTATCAAGGATGGGGTCATTCCTCCGGAGCTGATCTATCAGGGGCGGGACTTCCGGCGGGAAATCGTCGGAATTGTGCCGCCACGGGGCATCTACACCCACATCAGCGGTATCGATATCATCCGTGACGAGCAGGGGGAGTTCCTGATTCTTGAGGATAATCTCCGTACTCCGTCCGGCGTCTCCTACATGATCGAAAACCGGGTCATCGAACGGCGTATCCTGCCGGAATTTTTTAATAAATATCGTGTTCGCCGTGTTGAACACTATCCGTCACTGCTGCTTGCCGCACTCCGTTCTCTGTCGCCACGGGGCAAGGACACCGCTGAAATCGTCGTGCTGACCCCCGGTATCTATAATTCGGCCTATTTTGAGCACACCTTCCTGGCCAAGGAGATGGGGGTCGAGCTGGCGGAAGGGCGCGATATGGTGACGATCAATGATATCGTCTACCTGAAAACCACCACCGGTCTGCAGCGGATTGACGTCATCTATCGCCGTATTGATGATGACTTCCTCGATCCGCTTGTGTTCCGTTCCGACTCATCCCTGGGTGTTGCCGGGGTTATCAACGCCTGGCGGGCCGGTAACGTGGCAATAGTCAATGCACCGGGCAGCGGTATCGCCGATGACAAGGCGGTTTACCCCTATGTACCGGACATTATCCGCTACTATCTCGGCCAGGAGCCGGTTCTCAACAACGTTCCCACCTATCAGATGACCAATGTCAAGGACCGTGAATACGTGTTTGACAACATGGAGCGGATGGTTATCAAGGCGGTCAGTGAATCGGGCGGCTATGGCATGCTGATGGGCCCCTCCTCCACTCCGGCACTCCGCAAGGAATTTATGGGACTGGTACAGGAAAATCCCCGTAACTACATCGCCCAGCCGGTGGTCTATCTGTCACGTCATGTCTGTTACATGGATGGTGAGCTGGAAGCCCGCCACCTTGACCTGCGCCCCTACGTAATTTACGGCGATGATATTGAAGTCGTTCCCGGAGGATTGACACGGGTGGCTCTGCGCAAGGGCTCCCTGGTGGTCAACTCGTCCCAAGGTGGGGGAAGTAAGGATACCTGGGTACTTGCCGAGTAGATTCGGGCGCTCGCGCCCTTGAGACTAGTTCTGGAATATAAACCAGCCGGATTCGTGAAAAGGACAACTTATGCTAAGCCGAATAGCCGATTCTATGTACTGGATGGCCCGTTACCTGGAGCGGGCCGGAGAAACCGCCCGCCTGATGGAGATTAACCTTCTGTATCTGGTCGAGGCCGAAGAAGATATGGGCGAGGTTGACAAATGGCGCCCTATCCTGCAAATTAATGCCTCAGAGCCGCTCTATGTGGAGCAGTTCGGCAGTGGTAGCCTGAATACCTCACGGGTATTGCAGTTTATCAGTGCCGGTCGCAACAATCCCAGTTCGATCCGCACCTGCCTGCGGTTGTTCCGTGAGAATGCCCGGGTGGCCCGTGACCGTATTTCGAAAGAGATGTGGGAGGCGGTTAACGAAATATGGATGGGCTTCAACGAACGCTTGAAGGGGCCGCTCTCCGCAGAGCGTGCCGGTGCGATGTTCGTAGACCTGCGCAATCAGGTGGCACGCTTCAACGGCCTGGTGGCCTCCACCATGATGCGGGGGGAAGCCTACGCCTTCTACCAACTGGGGGGGTGTTTTGAACGGGCCGATATGACCTCCCGCACCCTTGACGTCAAGTATCACATCATTCTGCCTGACCTCTCCATGGTCGGTTCGGCACTTGACTATTACCAATGGGCTGCCCTGCTTAAATCCCTGTCAGGCTTTGAGGCGTTCCGACGCAACTATCATTCCGGCTTCATGCCGGCCGATGTGGCTGAATTCGTGGTGCTCAATCGGGAGTTTCCCCGCTCCATCGTCTTTTCGGTCAAACACATGGGGGGGGCACTCCAGATCATCGGTCTGGAAAACAAGGATGCAACCCGTTCCGCCTTTGCCAGTATTTCGGCCATGGTTGATAAAACATCGCAAGAGATTTCTGATGATGGTCTCCACGAATTTCTTGAAAGTCTGCTGGCGAAATTGGCACAGTTTCATACGGCACTTGCGGAAGATTTTTTCCAGTAACGTCCGTTTCCACAAGGAGAAGCAATGCGTTATCTCATTGAACACGAGACAGTACTGGAGTATCCGCACACGGTTCGCGAACATCATATCGAGTTGCGGCTGTCTCCCCGCTCCGACGGGCACCAGAAGGTGCTTTCTTCGGTGATTGAGACAGACCCCCCCTCCGAGCTGTCCACATACCACGATTACTTTGGCAATCGGGCAGATTATTTCTGTGTCATCCCCCCCCACCGCACGCTGATTACCCGGTTGCGGAGTGAGGTCGAAACACTCAAGGAAAATCCGTTCAGTTTTGACCCGGTGCCTCCCGCAGAGGAACGGGAGTGGCTGAACAAAGAGTTAGGAGCCAATCCGGCACTCTATGACTTTATTTTGCATCGGAGCCTGTTAACTCCGGCGATTGACAAACTGGCCGAGGTCATTGAAACTGCCATACCGAAACGTGACGGTACCCGCCCCATGCTGGAATCGTTACTCGAATTGCAGGCCTGGGTTTCATCCCAACTGGAATACCGTCCCGGCAGTACCGAAGTCCACGGTTCCCTGGTAACATCGGTTCGTCAAGGGGGGGGGGTCTGTCAGGAGTTTGCCCATCTTTTTATCACCGTGGTGCGTGCCTGGAATATCCCGGCCCGTTACGTCATGGGGTACCTTGACCCCGGTATCAGCAGCACCCTGGAAACCACACTGGCCACCCACGCCTGGGCTGAAGTATTGGTGCCGGGAGCGGGGTGGATCGGTTTTGACGCCACCCACAACCTTTTGGCAAACGACCATTATGTGGCGGTGGCCATCGGTCGGGATTCCTACGATGCCGCTCCCCAACGGGGAAGTTTCAAGGGGGATTCGGCCGGAGAACAGCCGGAAGTTACGGTCACCATGCAGGAGATTTCCTGATTTCCATCTGTACTGAGAATCCCCCCTAACCCCCCTTTTTCAAAGGGGGGTTAGGGGATTTGCTTTTGAATCCTGAATATGAAAGATATCCATAGAAAGGACGATGATGTCCCACGTTGATTCAATACGCACAGAAACATTTTTTACCATCGAAATGCCATTCCGTGAGCGAATGGAAACGCGCCGCACCCGTTTTGTCGGGGGGGGTGGGCCGCGGGCTGCCGTGGTTGCCGGTATCCACGGCGATGAACTGGAGGGGCTCTATGTCTGTCACCTTCTCGCCTCCTGGCTTGAGGAGCTGCTCCGCACCACTCCAGCGGCACTGCTCGGCAGTGTGGAACTCTATCCGGCGGTCAATACCCTGGGGCTTGATACCCTGACCAGGGGACTGCCGGTCTTTGATACCGACCTGAACCGAGCCTTTCCCGGTTCCACCGCAGGGCCCTTGCCTGACCGGCTGGCCGCCGCGTTGATGGAAGCCCTTGCCGGTGCCGCTCTGGTGGTGGACATCCATGCCAGTAACATCTATCTGCGAGAAATTCCCCAAGTTCGCATCAATCAGGATTTTGACGACAAGCTGGTACCGCTGGCGCGTCACTTGAACCTTGACCTGATCTGGCTCCATGGGGCCGCCACCGTTCTGGAAACCACCGTTGCCCACAGTCTCAACAGCTGCGGTACCCCCTGTCTGGTGGTTGAGATGGGAGTCGGTATGCGTATTACCCCGGAATACTGCGAGCAGTTGGTGACCGGTATTCTGACCGCCTGGAAGGAATTGGGCATACTGGCATCGGAGGTGGTGATCCCGCAGGTCAGCCATACCCCACTGATCGCCGACGACAGCAATGTTCACTTTCTCAACGCCCAGACCTCCGGTCTGTTCATTCCGAGTGCGTCCCACTGGACCGATGTTCGCCGTGGCGAACTGCTCGGCACCATCGTATCTCCCTTTCGGGGGGATATCCTGTCCGACGTGCGGTCTCCGGTTGATGGCATATTATTCACACTGCGGGAATACCCGCTGGTATACGAAGGGTCCCTGATGGCACGGGTCATGGCACGGACCGGGGGGAGAGCATGAAACGAAATCTACTCTGCATGACCGCACCGGTACGGGATGGCTTTGATATACCGTGCCATGAAATCGGTCCGGCATCGGCATACCCGGCGGTTGCCCTCGTTGCCGGTCTCCATGGTGATGAAATTAACGGCGTATTTATCCTCTCTCGCCTGGCGGATTTTCTGAACAATGTCGAAGAGGGGAAATATCCCGAACTGCGGCTGGTACGGCGGGTGCTGATAATCCCGGCGGTGAACGTGCTGGGGGTGAACCTCCGCACCCGCACCTGGCCCTTTGACAAGACCGACATTAACCGGATGTTTCCTGGCAGCACCATGGGGGAGACAACTCAGCGGATCGCCTATGCGGTACTTGAGGCCACAAAGCGTGCCGATTACCGGATCGATCTCCATACGGCCAGCACCGATTTTGAAGAAATTCCCCAGGTGCGGCTCCACGGTCCCACGGAAGCGGAACGGCAAACCGCCCGGAAGTTTGGCCTGCCGGCCATCATGGAACGTTCCCTGTCACCGGTCTTTACCACCACCATGATGTGCTCCTGGAAGGTGTGGCCCGGTGAGAGTTTTCTGCTCCGGATTGGTCAGGGGGGGACGGTGCAGCTGAACCACTGTCAGCGGGTATTCCGGGCCATGGTGTCGTTTCTCGGCAGGATCGGCGTGCTGGAGGGGGTGGATATCGCCCTGGAAGATGAGGAAATCTGCCACTTTGACAAGGCCAGTGCCTTCCGGGTCTATGCGGAAAAGGCCGGTACTTTTGTCTCCGACAGTCAGGTGGGGCGGTGGGTACGCGCCGGGCAGGAACTGGGGTATATCTATGACAGCTTCAGTGGCAACGTCATTGAAAAGGTCGTCGCCCCCATTGCCGGACTATTGACCGGCATTCGTCGCCATCCGCTGCTGTTTGAGGGGGATCTGATTCTGCGGGTGAATCGAAAGGTGTAGTGGTGAGGAAGCCGGCGGGAAATTCAGGTATTCTCCATATTATTCAGAACGATCCGGAGGTGCCAACCGGTAACCTTCTTGACTGTCTGGAGTTTCCCCCCATTATTCATCACCCCTATCGGGATGGCACGCTCCCTTCGGTGGGGGAGATCGGTTGGTTGATCGTGCTGGGTGGGGCCATGGGTGCCAATGACGATGACCGGCATCCCTTTCTCCGTGACCTGAAACGGTTAATACGGGAGAGTGTTGCCGTCCGCATACCCTATCTGGGTATCTGTCTCGGGGGGCAGTTACTGGCGGCTGCCTGTGGTGGTCGGGTGGTGTCACATCGCTGGGAAGAGCTTGGTGTCAGCAATGTCACCCTGACGGAAGAGGGGAGGGGGGATCGTCTGTTTGTCGGGCTACCGGGGGAAATCGGCACTTTTCAGTGGCACCACGACAGTTTTGACCTTCCTCCCGAAGGGGTATTACTGGCCTCTTCGCCCGCGTGTCCCCATCAGGCCTTCCGGGTGGGGGACAACGCCTGGGGATTGCAATTTCATCCTGAAGTCACGGAGCGGATAATCCGTGACTGGTGTGCCTGGGATTGCTCAACCCGGGAGCGCACCCAAGAGTTTGTCGGCGAGTTCACGGCGCGGGAAGCAGGGTACCGAGTGACGAGCCGCACCATCATGGAAAACTTTCTGAAGTGACGGGTGTGGCTACACTTCTGCAATTGTTAACCGAGCGATATCTTTCAAATATTTGATGTTACGGGTTAGCAGCGAAAAACCATTTGAAACTCAACCTGATTGAGCATAACCCGGAAGTCCCGTAAAAAATCGGTCGCGGTAATTGCCTCCATAGCACTCTCCGATAATCTGATAATCAGACTAGTAGTGTATGTAAACAACCTGCATATAGCAAGGGTAAAATGGTTTGATGTTGTGTCCTGTAATGTGACAAACTCCCTGAAACAGTAACTCCCGCCGATGCTACTCCACCCGATCCACCCGCAATGCAAAGGTCAGGTCAAGCCCCGCCAAGCCATGGTTGCCATCAAGCGTCACCTCGGTACCGGACACCTCCGTAACCACCATGTTTCGCTTCACCCCCCCCTTGAACTCCAATTGTAATTTCTGGCCGGTGGTGATTTCTTTGTCGGCTGGAAACATGGCACGGGACAGAGTAAGAATGTTTTCCGGTAGTCGTGGCCCGTAGGCCGCCTCGGCGGTCAGGTAAATGTTTTTTACCTCCCCGTCCGCCATCCCCACGATGGCCTGTTCCAGTGCGGGAAACAGCTCACCGCTTCCCAGGGTGACCGTGAGGGAGCCCTGTTCATCACTGCTGTAGAATATCCTGCCATTATCGAGGGTGCCGATATAACTGAAGGTAACGCTGCTACCGATTGTTGCACGTTTCATGGACAGCTCCTTTCGTCTCGTGAGGTGGTGGGGCAGTCGCAGGCCCCGCAACTGCAAATGCGGATCCCGCATTCCGGACAGGCTCGATTGCGGGGATCCCGGCCATCAACGGTTTCGCTGCATTCGGGGCAGACATAGCGGAAAAAGGCAAAGCCGCAGTTGCGGCAGACCAGCTTCCGGCTGTTATCCTTATGGGGGACAATGTGGACGGAGCCGCAAATCAGGCAGAGTCCGGCAAGTTCCGGGCAATGTCTGATGCCATCCCGCTGCTCCCGGTATTTTGTGAGTAATTGTTCAGTGTGTGGATCCATGGAAATACCTCTGTTGAATCTTATGCAATTTTACTGCCGAATGTTTCCTGTATATATGCGCTCATACAAGGACCGAAAGAGCGTGTACATGTACTCATTTAAGCCAGCTGAAAGCAATTCTGCCTGATTATTGCACACATGGCCAATTCTGCTGAAAACACTCCGGGGGTGCTGCGCGGGTAACATGCCGTTATTGCGGTATATAAACAATACCGTCTTTTGGCACGCATAATGTAACCTCAATTGGTAACGACATGATCTTCATGCCGCCGACATGAACCGATACAGATTCCTTGCCAACGGCGCCAACGCCCCGCTCTCAACGATGAGAGCGGGGCGTTTTTTGTGGGCAATCCCCCATGGAATACGGTTCCGAAGGTGACAACAGCGGTAATGGTGAATGGAGCATTTGGCTCAAGGACCGGGGAGCATGGAGCGTGGTACTGCCCATGGGCGTCTTGTCAGCTACCTCGACAACGGTTTGACCGTCCAGTTCGCTGGATATGAGGAGAATTTTATGAGACAGATAGCTATATACGGAAAAGGGGGGATCGGCAAATCGACCACCACCCAGAATACGGTTGCCGGACTTGCTTCGCTCGGGAAAAAGATAATGATCGTCGGCTGTGATCCGAAAGCTGACTCGACCCGCCTGATTCTCCATGCCAAGGCCCAGAACACCGTCATGGATCTGGTTCGCGACCTGGGAACGGTGGAAGATCTGGAGCTGGCCGATGTCATGAAGATCGGTTATGCCGACATTAAATGCGTTGAATCCGGTGGCCCGGAGCCGGGTGTGGGGTGTGCCGGGCGGGGGGTTATCACTGCCATTAATTTCCTTGAAGAGAACGGTGCCTATTCACCTGACCTTGATTTTGTCTTTTATGACGTACTTGGTGACGTGGTCTGCGGCGGTTTTGCCATGCCGATCCGTGAGGGGAAGGCGGAAGAGATTTATATCGTCACCTCCGGTGAGATGATGGCGATGTATGCGGCCAATAACATCTCCAAGGGGATTCTCAAGTACGCATCATCCGGCAAGGTGCGTCTGGCCGGCCTGATCTGCAACGCCCGGAAAACCGACATGGAGTTCGAACTGGTGTCGGCTCTGGCCAAAAAACTTGGCACCCAGATGATCCACTTCGTACCCCGTGACAATCAGGTACAGCGGGCTGAACTACGTCGCATGACCGTAATCGAATATTCCCCCGACCATCCCCAGGCCAAGGAATACCTGACCCTGGCTCAGAAAATTAACGACAACAAGATGCTGGTTATTCCGACACCGCTGGAAATGGAAGAGTTGGAAGAGTTATTGATGGAATTCGGCATCATGGAGGCCGATGATGAGGTGAATGTGGGAGTGGTTGAAGCGGCAGCGTAGGGAGCGGGTGCGGATCGGTATGATCGCGGTCTCCGGCAGTTGGAAGGGGACTGCGGTCATTATCGGCTCAACCGGTTATTCCGGAGAGACGCAACATTTTGCGTCTCTACTCAAAGAAGCGTGAATTTCAACATCATCCCACGGAACAACGACATTATGGATCAAGAAACTTGCCCTGTGCATCGGGAGAGTGAGCTGTTGACATTCAGAATGCTTCCAGACTGACTATTTTATCAGCATCTGCCTCAGATGCTGGCGAATCATCCCCGCAATTAACCACCCAATTTTTGCCTTTTATTTAAGCAAATAATGCTATGTATCAGTTTTTAAACAATAAATCATTTTTGGCACACCCTGTGCTTAGTACCATACCAAAGCAGGAGCAGCAAACACCATAATGATTCATTGGGCAAAGGCGCCTCCGTAACAATCGGGGCGCCTTTTTGTGTGACCCCGTAAAAACTCAGACAGCTCACGGATTGGTGAGCGAAAGGAGCATTACAATGAGACAGATCGCTATTTATGGCAAGGGTGGTATCGGCAAATCAACAACAACACAGAACACGGTGGCAGGCCTGGCCTCCATCGGTAAAAAGGTGATGATCGTCGGCTGCGACCCCAAGGCGGATTCAACCCGTCTTATCCTCCATGCCAAGGCACAGAATACGGTTATGGATCTGGTAAGAGAACTGGGAACCGTTGAGGATCTTGAGTTGGAAGATGTCATGAAAGTCGGTTATGGCAATATCAAATGTGTTGAGTCCGGTGGACCTGAGCCGGGTGTCGGTTGTGCCGGTCGTGGTGTTATCACCGCCATTAACTTCCTTGAAGAGAACGGTGCCTACACACCTGATCTTGATTTTGTATTCTATGATGTTCTTGGTGACGTTGTCTGTGGTGGTTTCGCCATGCCGATCCGTGAAGGGAAAGCGGAAGAAATTTACATCGTCACCTCCGGTGAGATGATGGCCATGTACGCAGCCAACAATATTTCCAAGGGTATTCTCAAGTATGCTTCCTCCGGTAAAGTCCGTCTGGCCGGTCTGATCTGTAACGCCCGTAAAACCGATATGGAATTCGAACTGATTTCCGAACTGGCTCGCCGTCTCGGCACCCAGATGATCCACTTTGTGCCCCGTGATAATCAGGTACAGCGTGCAGAACTCCGCCGCATGACCGTCATCGAATATTCACCCGAACATCCCCAGGCAAAGGAATATCTGACCCTGGCCCAGAAGATCAATGACAACAAAATGCTGGTTATTCCCACACCTCTTGAAATGGAAGAGCTGGAAGAACTGCTGATGAAATTCGGCATCATGGAAGAGGAAGATGAGAGCGTCGTCGGCGTAGTGGAAGCCGCAGCAGCCTAATCCTCCCCGGTAAAGTCAATAACGTCATAAGGAGTATGCCATGTCAGATAAAATACGAAAAATACCCGGAATCACCAAGGAATCGACGGAGGCACTGATTGCCGAAACTCTGTCCATTTACCCTGAAAAAGCGAAAAAGAAACGTGCGCCACATCTTGGTGCCAATGATCAGGGTTCCGGTACGGCCTGTGTCAAGTCGAACAAGAAAACCGTTCCCGGCGTCATGAGTGCCCGTGGCTGTGCCTATGCGGGTGCCAAAGGGGTGGTCTGGGGGCCGATCCGCGATATGGTGCATGTGTCCCATGGCCCGGTTGGCTGCGGTTGGTACTCTTGGGGAACCCGGCGTAACCTGGTGACCGGCATCAACGGGGTAACCCAGTTTGCCATGCAGTTTACCTCCGACTTTCAGGAAAAAGATATCGTCTACGGTGGCGACAAAAAATTGAAAACTTTGCTGGAAGAGGCCCACGACCTGTTTCCACTTGCCAAGGGGATCTCGGTTCTCTCCGAATGTCCGGTCGGTCTGATTGGTGACGATATCAACTCGGTGGCCAAAAAATCGGCTAAAGAGCTGGATATCCCGATCATTCCCTGTAACTGTGAAGGATTCCGCGGTGTTTCCCAGTCTTTGGGGCATCACATCTCCAACGACACCATTCGTGACTATATCATTGAAACCCGTGAATTTGCCGAACCATCCAGCCCCTACGACATCGCCCTCATCGGCGATTACAACATCGGCGGTGACGTCTGGTCCGCCAAGTCCCTGCTGGAAGAGATCGGTCTTAACGTGAAGTCGGTCTGGACCGGCGACGGCGAGCTGGAAAAAATCGCCGCCACCCATACGGTGAAACTGAACCTGATCCACTGCTACCGTTCCATGAACTATATGTGCAAGGTGATGGAAGAGAAATACGGCATTCCCTGGCTGGAGTTCAACTTCTTCGGACCGACCAAAATCAGGGAGAGCCTCCGTGCCATCGGCGAGCGATTCGACGATACCATCAAGGAAAAGGTAGAGCTGGCCATTGCCAAGTATGAACCGATCATGCAGGCCATTATTGACGAATATAAACCACGGCTGGACGGTAAAAAAGTGATGCTGCTGGTGGGTGGTCTCCGCCCCCGTCACACCATCGGTGCCTATGAAGATCTGGGAATGGATTGTGTCGGCTCCGGTTATGAATTTGCCCATACCGATGACTACGACCGTACCGCCCCGGAAATGCCGGAGGCCACGGTAGTGTATGACGATCCATCCGAATATGAGTTCGAGAAGTTTGCCCACGCCCTGAAGCCGGACCTGATCGGTTCGGGGATCAAGGAAAAATATGTGTTCCAGAAGATGGGAATTCCGTTCCGTCAGATGCACAGCTGGGATTATTCCGGTCCCTACCATGGCTACCAAGGGTTTGAAATATTTGCCCGTGATGTTGACATGGCCGTGAACAGCCCTACCTGGAAACTGGTGAAGGCACCATTTTAATCTGAATACATACCGGCCGTGTAACAGATTGGTTACCGGTCCAAAGGAGATAACCCATGTCAAACCTACTCGGACTAGAAGTTAAAAAGATTGTCGAGACACCGCCCGAAGAGGTGGAACGCGTCAAAAACTGGATCGACAGTGAAGAATATAAAGAGAAAAACTTTGCCCGTCAGGCACTGGTCATCAACCCGGCCCACGCCTGTCAGCCGTTGGGAGCCCAGTTGGCAGCCCACGGTTTCGAAGGAACGCTCCCCTTTGTCCATGGCTCACAGGGATGCGCCTCCTACTACCGTTCAACCCTCAACCGTCACTTCCGTGAACCAGCACCGGCGGTGTCCGACTCCATGACTGAGGATGGCGCGGTGTTCGGCGGCCAGAACAACCTCCATGAAGGACTGGAGAACGCCTGTGCTCTGTACAAGCCGAAGATGATCGCCATCTTTACCTCCTGCATGCCGGAAGTTATCGGCGACGACCTGACCGCGTTCATTAAAAATGCCAAGCAGAAAGGGTGCGTACCCAAGGAACTGCCAACCCCCTATGCCAATACTCCCAGTTTTAACGGCACCCATATCCATGGCTATGACTCCATGCTGGTGTCGATCCTGCAGAACCTGACGGAAGATAAAAAAATCGACGGGCGCTGCACCGGCAAGCTGAATCTGATCCCTGGTTGCGATTTTAATACGGGCGATTACCGTGAATACAAGCGCATCATGAAGGAGTTTGGCGTTCCGACAACCATTCTGGCCGACATTGGCGATACCTTTGATTCCCCCTGCGACGGCACCTACAACATCTATGCGGGGGGTACCAAGCTGGAGGAGGCGGCTGACTCGATCAACGGCAAGGCCACCATCGCCATCGGTCCCTACGCCACTCCGAGAACCTTTAGCTGGATTAAGGATAACTATTCCGGCAAGCATGTCAGCATGCCGATGCCCATGGGCATCGAAAAGACCGATAACCTGCTGCTGAAAATATCCGAACTGTTCGGTAAGGACGTTCCGGCATCCTTAAAGAACGAGCGTGGCCGTGCCGTTGACGCCATGACCGATTCACAGCAGTATATGCATGGCAAAAAGTTTGCCGTGTATGGCGATCCGGATTACCTGATGGGATACGTATCATTCCTGCTGGAAATGGGTGCCCGTCCCCACCACATCCTCTGCAGTCGGGGGAGTAAAAAAGCGGAGAAAGAGCTGCAGGGTCTGCTGGACGGTTCCATGTACGGCAACGGCTGCAAAATTTACATGAACAAGGATCTCTGGCACCTGCGCAGTCTGGTGGTGACCGATCCGGTAGACGCCATCATCGGTGACACCCACGGCAAATTCGCCGCCCGCGATGCCAAAGTACCGCTGTTCCGTTTCGGTTTCCCGATTTTTGACCGGGTCAACAAGCACCGTTTCCCGCTCATCGGCTACCAGGGGGTTATCAATATGGTCACCGAAATCTGCAACAAGTTTATCGATATTAAGGATGAAACCTGTGAAGATCGGTTCTTTGAGATGATGCGGTAACCAAGTAACGAGGTATAAAGCTTCGTAGAAGATGTTGTATCCAAGCCGAAAGACTGAAACAGAGAAGGCTGTACCCCATGACAAGGGTGCAGCCTTTACTGCTATTATGCTTCAATATGGTTTAAACCTGGAAAAAGCGGTTAGCACACGGATAACATCAGATTTGTACGGATTTTTACGGATTTATTCGACCAGAAACATTAACGAAAACGTGGTTGTAGTATTAGACGGGTCTCTGCTCGTGATTTATCTGTGCTCGATCCGTTATATCGCTGTTAATCCGTGTCAAACTGCTGTTTTTAGGGCTATTATTCAACAAACAACCGGCAGAGATATAACAAAGGTAGTCCCCTTGCCCACCTCACTCTGTACGCTGATGTTTCCACCATTATTGCTGATAATTCCGTAGGAAATTGACAGGCCGAGGCCGGTTCCCTCCGCTTTGGTGGTAAAAAACGGGTCGAAAATCCGGGTGAGATGCTCTTCTGGAATACCCGTTCCGGTGTCTTTGAACGAAATACGGATACTCTGCCGGTCGGCACTCTGTGCGGTGGTGATTTCAAGACTGCCGCCATGGGGCATGGCGTGTCCGGCGTTAATCACCAGGTTCATGCATACCTGACGAAGTTGATTGGGGTCAACTGACACCAGGGGCAGTTCCTGGCCGTACCGCTTGGTGATGAGAATAGAATTGAAGTCGGGATGATGGTGGAAGAAAGCGGCAACCTCATCGAGAATGGATGTAATGGCTATCTGCTCCTTTGCCGGTAATGATTCTCGACTGAATTCGAGCAGATCCTTGACTATTCCGGCACACCGTTGTGTCTCGGAACGTATCTTGTCAAGGTCTGGAAGCAATGCCGGATCAAGCCGTGTATCGCTCCCAAGAATGGAGGCGTAGAGGAGAATGCCGGTGAGCGGATTGTTTATCTCATGGGCAACACCTGCCGAGAGAGTGCCGAGGGACGCCAGTTTTTCGGAACGCCGCAACTGTTCCTGCATACGCTCGACCTCCTGACTCCGTTCTGCCACCTTTTGCTCGAGACTTTCAGCCCACTCCTTCAGTTCCCGGTCGGCAGTGCCAAGATTTTCGGTCATGCGGTTGATCGCTTCAGACAAGTCGCCCAACTCGTCACTGCTGGTTATGGTGACCCGTGATTCCAGATTGCCCGTGGCGACCTGCAGCGTGTGTCCCACAAGCTTCTGTACCGGAATGTCTACAAGATAGTGGGTAAGAATGGTGATGAGTAAGCCGATTATCAAGAGGAGCAGGCATGTCAGCATGACAAACTCCAGACGATATTCATGGGATTTTTTTCTGAGCATTTCAAGGGAGATGGATACGTCGAGATGTCCCAGAACGGCATCCTGCGCGGCATGAAAATGACAGGCGGCATTACTGCACGCCGCTTCATTGCGTATGGCCCGTGTAAATCCGAGTGACTCTTTTCCGGATTCTGAAACGAGAATTCGGCTCTGAGGTGTCGAGTGGTTCGGTTCTGTGAACGGGTGACATCTGCTGCAACTGTGTGCATACCTGCCGATAACAGAGCCGACCTCACCCGCTCTGCTTGAAAAAACCACGGTACCTTTTTGATCGAGCAACCTGATATACTCGATGTTGTCACTGTTGGCGATTCTGCCTATCATGCTGTTAAGGCTGGTTCTATCATTCTTCATCATGGCGTCGTAGGTGCTTTGGCCGATTACATCAGCGATCTTTTCCGCATTTGAAGCGGCGTAGTCAATCATAACCTTTCTGAAGTTTTTCAGGTTAATGTTGTCCAGTACACCCATAAACATAAGCAGGATGAAGGATGCGGCAAAGGTAAACTTTGCTATGAGAGGGATAGGTAGTTTCATCTGCGTCGCCTCGGTAAGGTCATATTTCCCTATCATACCATAGGACCGTTCCCCTCGCCAGAGAAGTATCTTGGCACATTCCATGCTAGAATTATTCCAGGGTAGCGGTAGGGAGTGCGCTTGGAGCACTGCTCTTTATGTTGCACAGATCGGGAGGGTATCATGTGGCAACCAAAGCCGGGCTTTCTGAAAAAAATTCATGTTGCTTGTTCGGTAGCCGCACTTATCAGTGCCCTGACGGTAGCTAGTATCTGCGTGTTACCAGCCAGTGCTCCGGGGGTGTACCGTTTTCTGGTTGATGACCGCATCGGAATTGTTATACCTTACGTGTTGTTTATCGTTCTGGGGGAGTCAATTTTTTCGATCTGGTATTTTGTCTCCCGAAAATGAAAACCCATTTTTGTACAGGAGTTTATAATTGGAAACGCTCCCCCTCGACCCCGTGGTATATGTCCGCACACTCAGGCAGACCCGCAGACGCCGCAAGCTGCTTTTTACCACGGTGCTTGCCTATGTCCCCGCGTTATATGTCATTCATGCCATTTCACCTACCACGAAAGCCATGGGAACCTTCTTTGGCGTCTGGCTCCTTTTTCTGATACTGGCAACCATATTGGTCACGGTCAGTAAATGTCCCCGCTGCGGTAACTATTTTCATACCCATGGCATGACCCTACTGATTCTACGTAAATGTCTCCATTGTCAGCTGCACATCGGTTCCGACGAATTACCCGGGTAAAAGTGGTGGAACTGTATAAAATAGTAATACACTGTGCCGTCGGTAGTATGGTTTTCTCATACAATAAACCCTCACGATGCCCCCCCCAGGAACGTCTTGCTAGTAATTAATGTAGTTATTATGGCTTGTTACAATTCAAAGCTTGTTTGGCACTAGTAATGCATTAAGTAAGACAGTTAGAGAATGAAATCGGACGAGGAGGATGTCATGAGAACGCTCGCAACTATTATGGCCACATTGGCCCCGGCAACTGCGATGGCAGCGAATGGAATCGGTGAAGACACAAGTGGGATTTTCGTATGGGTATTTCTCGGGTTTTGCGCGCTGATTGTTGTAGCCCAGATTGTACCGGCAGTATTATTGATGACAGGGATGGTAAAAGGTGTGGTATCAGTAGTGAAGGAAGAGATGGCACCGGCCACAACCAGAATCCGGTAAAGGAGGAGAATATGACGCTGATATCCCCGTAGAAGGCCACCCATTCAGGTGGCCTTTTTCCGTTAGGGAAGAGCTTGGACGCCAAGAACTGCTATCAGTAAACCTGCAGTTATCATCGAGATAATCAGAGCTATCCAGCCCATACGTGGTCTTCTTGCTGCGCCGCCCGTTCGTGCCACCGTTACTTTCTCAAACACCAGCATCGCGGCTGCTCCGCAGAGGGAACAGCAGATGGTGACGCAGAGGGGGCACCAGGCACCAATGACGTATTTCTGTATCCAGAGCAGGCGCATCTCGGCACCGACACCGGCAGATACTCCGGCTGAAAGCAGCAGTTCCAGTACAGGATATTTTTTCCGGAAGAAGAGGAACAGTAACAGTGCGCTGAAGTATGCGATACCGCACAACCCCATGTTAAAGCCGAAAAGGGTAAAACCGGCAGCATCCCTGCATGCCGAGACCAAGCAGAACTCCTCTATCACCGAAAAGACAGAAAAAGACCACGCCGTCAGAAGTGCCAGCCATAACAGCAGCGAGACTCCGTTCCATTTTGAGCCAGTGCGAATGAGTGTCATGGGTAGTGTAAACTCCGGTGCTGTAGGTTAGCTATTAGATTGAACATAGAGCTTATCTCCCCTTGGCGTCACCGGGAGCCCGAGTGCCGTGAGTTCATCGGCAATCATTCCGGTGAGGCTGGTAATCTTCTGAGCAATTTCCTCCGTCAACTCCAGACCGGTGTCAATGCATTTTGGTTCGATACCAAACAGGACAATCTTTTCCGGTAACGAGTCCGTGAGCCGAGCGGTGGCAAGCAGATCCGAAATGCCGAGCTGGTGAGGAGAGATCTTCTGCTGGAACAGTGCCGGTACCTCGGTTCCTTCAAAGCGGCAGACGGTACCCCATGGAGAGCCGCATCTGACCACATCGACGAGTATGAGGACGTCTCTCCCCTGAATGTAGTACAGTAGCTCAATGCCACTGGTTCCCCCATCGAGTAGTTCAACACCTTCGAGTGGTTCATAGAGCCGTTCAAATTTTTCAATCACGCGCACACCTGCCCCCTCATCCTGAAGGAGCAGGTTGCCGATTCCCATAACAAGTACATTCATGAAGGTTCCTAGAGTGCTTTAACGGTGACTATTTCCTTCTTTTCCTTATCAACCATATGAATGGCACATGCCAAACAGGGGTCAAAGGAATGGACGGTGCGTAATACTTCCAGTGGTTTTTCCGGGTCAGCAATGGGGGTTCCTATCAGCGAGGCCTCGTAGGGGCCGGGCTGATCTTTGGCGTTTCGAGGACTGGAATTCCATGTTGACGGCACGACACACTGGTAATTTTTAATTTTCTTGTTATCAATGACCGCCCAGTGGGAGAGTACCCCCCTCGGAGCTTCATGCATACCGACCCCCCTGATTTCCCCCGTGGGAAATTCGGGCTTATTGAAGGTTTTGGTGTCTCCCGTGCCAATGTTGTTAATGAGTAGCTGCCACTGTTCCTGAATCACTTCATTGAGCACAGCGGTGCGGATAGCCCGGGCTGCGTGGCGGCCGATGGTGGAGTGGAGGGCTCCTATGCCAACCGGCTTTCCGGCAAGGCTGCTGATGGTCGCCAGTGCCTTGTCGGCATATTTCTTTGTCGGAGCGTGCCCGGCAGCATAGAGACAGAGGACGTTTGCCAAGGGCCCGACCTGAGCGGGAGCACCATTAAAGGTGGGAGCCTTGACCCAGGAATATTTGCCGTTATCCTGAAAATCAGTGTAGTGGGGATCCGTCTCCCCTTCCCAGGGATGGCGGTCACCATCCTGCTTGTACCAGGAATGTTTACTGCTCTCGCTCACGCCCTTAATGAAAAACTCATCCTGATGCGTTTTGATCGGCCTGAACTGTGATATATCACCGTGGGGAATATAGCCACCAGAAAGAGCAAAGGAGGTGCATTTTGTGTCCAGTGGGTATTCCGGGACGCTCAGGTAATTGGTCACACCGGCTCCGTAACCGGTCCAGTCACTGTAAAAAGCACCGATGGCGCAGACATCCGGCAGATACACATTGTTAATGAAGCTGCCAAGTTCATCCATGAGGGTTTTAACGTGGAACAGTTTTTCCATGGTCAATGTGGAGGGGCTGTCATTATTGATCGGGTTCGCCACTCCTCCGACGGCCAGGTTCTGGATATGGGGGGTTTTTGAGCCGAGTATGGAGATGATCATATTGGCTTTGCGCTGTACCTCCAGCGCCTGAAGATAGTGGGTAGAGGCCAGCAGATTGACCTCGGGGCTCAGTTTCATGGCCGGGTGCCCCCAGTAGCCGTTGGTAAAGATGCCCAGTTGGCCGCTTCCGACAAAGCCTTTTAACTTTTCCTGCACGGCAGTTAACTCCTGAACGCTATTTAAGTGCCACGAGGAGATGCTCTGGGCAAGTGAGGCGGTCTTTTTCGGGTCAGCTTTTAACGCCGAGGTAACATCAACCCAGTCCAGGGCAGAAAGATGATAAAAGTGGACGATATGATCCTGGATGGCGTGGGCCGCAATCAGCATGTTACGGATGTACTGGGCATTCAAGGGGACTTCCAGATGGAGGGCGTGCTCAACCGACCTGACCGAGGCAATGGCATGGACGGTGGTGCAGACGCCGCAAATTCTCTGGGTAAATATCCAAGCCTCGCGGGGGTCTCGCCCCTTGAGAATGAGTTCCAGTCCCCGCCACATCTGACCCGATGCCCACGCATTGCTGACCCGGCCATTGGTGACTTCACAATCTACCCGTAAATGCCCTTCTATCCTGGTTACCGGATCAATGGTAATTCGTGTTGCCATAGCTTCCTCCCAGTTTTTATGGTTTTTTTGATGTAATGAGCAACAAAAACAGTCGGTGAATCAGTGACCGGTGTCCGGAAAGAGATTCAGATATTTTGCACAAACCTTGAAGCCGAGTACTGCAAAAGCAATCATTCCTGCGGTGAGGATAAATTCCATAAGGGAGGGGAAATAGTCGCTCCCCACATGGTTCGCATAGCCGGATACGGCAAAAACACCAACATTGAGCCGGTTCAGCAGAACTCCCAGAATGACCAGAATGCTTGCCACAAAAATGGTATCAGTATGCTTGCGACTGGCTGTTTTAGCCAATAACAGTACCGGTATAATCACCCCAACGGCCATTTCAAGCAGCCACATGAAACTTAAAAAACCATCACTGAATAAAACAGTACGCCCCGGTCCGGAAAAAACGGTTACCATTTTCATGACAAAGTAGAGGCTGCCAAAGCACACAATCCCCTTTGCCAACCCTTCAAGCACATTTTTGGGAACCTGATGGTTAAACACCTTGCCGGTGAGGATGGTTTCAAAACTAACCATGGAAAAACCCATCATCAAGGCAGAAACGAGGAACATGTACGGTATATGTTTGCTGTACCAGAGGGGTGAAAGTTTACTCGGTAGAATCAGGTAGTTGGCCCCCAGTGACGATTGATGGAGCAGCGACAGTGCCACACCAAACATGACCGCCCCCACCATAATGCGGTGGACATTATTGAGAGCCCGCTGCCAGCCAAGCTTTTCAAACACCATGGGGCTCGATTCCGTGGCAAGAGTGGTCAGATAGAGTACCAGATGGAGGGCAACGATAAACATAACCGAATTTATTTGCCACATGATCAGCGGGTGCCAGATGACCGCCGAACGACCAACGTCAAAGGTGATGGAGATGGCCGCCAGCAGATACCCGAAAAAGGCGTTCAGAATGGAAGCCCGGGCAATACATTTGTACTTCTTCAGATTGAGGATATAGACCGCGCCGGCGATCATGAAGGCACCAGCAGCCATGGCAACCCCCCCGAGGACGTCGAAGGCGATCCAGAGTCCCCACGGCCAGTAGTCGTTCATATTGGTTGAAGCACCAAGCCCGAAAATAACCCGGTAACCGGCCACCAATGCCGCCCCCAGTATCAGAAGGATCAGCACACGGGTGAAGGGTGTATCCATCTTGATGCCCAAGTGCCTGCTGTGCCGGTCGTCAAGCAGCTTATTAAGGGTGCCGCCCAGCTTGGGACCGAGAGAGGTGGTGAAATCAATCATGATGGTCCTCCTTATCTGCACTGTTCTTGTTCCTTCTGCTGGTTATGGCATAGAGGGAGGTGCCCCCGAGAAACACACCGAGAAATACCCAGGGAATTTTGGCAATATAGGCCCAGGTCAGGTCAGGAAGTGCGGAGGCCGGGATATCCTTGCTGAAGCCGAGCAGCTCAAAGGAAACAGCGGAGAGCATGAGATTCTGGGTGCCACCTGCCTCCGTCAGGCCGTAGACCTTGTCCGCATAGCTGGCGACGGGGCGGGTTGAACAGTTCTTCGAATCAAGGGTCTGGACGGGAAAATCGTAGATGGTTCCCGGTTTCATGGCGAAGCGTTTCTTTGCCTCTTCACGGAGAGCGGTGACGTTGCCGAAGATGGTTGCTCCGGTGGGGCAAAACTCAGCACAGGCGGCATATTTCCCCTCGGCGACCCGGTGTCGGCACAACTGGCACTTTCTGATTTCCGGCCAGGCTGAGTTCCACTCATAGCGAGGAATAGTAAAGGGACAGGCCAGTTGACAGTAGCGGCAGCCGATACAGCGATAGGCATCGTAATAGACAATACCTGTTTTTGGATCCTTTATAAGGGCTCCCGGCGGACAGACGGAAACACAGGCGGGAGAGATGCAGTGGAGACACTGCTGTTTGAAGAAGGCGTGGCCGTTGGTTGGTGAATCTTTGGTTTCGCCGGTGCCGTTTCGGTATGCCTTGATAATATTGAGGGTGTCACCGGACAGATCCTGTGAGGCATCCCAGATTCCCTCATTCCCCCGGATGGTTTTTGTCTCGTAGGGGGGGGAGAGTATTGCTGCGGTTTTCTCGGATTTTCTACAGAGCAGGGAGTCCACAACCCCCGGCACAATACCGTCCTTATAGAGTGCTCCACCGGGGACGCTGTTTTTCGTTTTACAATTGACCATGCACGATTTACAACCGATACAGAGTGTTGCATCATACAGGAGGCCGACCGCTTCGGGCGGCAGCTCCGTTGACATTTTCGCCTCGACCGTGGGAATACCGGCGGCAAGTACCGCCGCGCTACCGGCAACCCCTTTCAGGAATCCACGTCTGCTGATGGTCATGGCTATTCCTCCTTGCCGTGATCACGATCACCGCTGTCGGAATTGGTACCATCGCCGCTGTTTTTACTGTTTTTTCCCAGTCCGGTGAGCAGGGCAGCACCCGCCGCACCGGCTACTACACCTGCGGTTCCGGCAGCAAAGGAGGCGAGACCGGTTGGCAGCCCCTGTTTATTCGGGAATGCCTCGGTGAAGAATGTGGGAGGAGTGAAATCCTTGATGTTTGCCAGGGTATGGAGTGGCGTGGAAAAGCCAACATTCTTTTCAGTACAGCCAAAACAGGGGTGCCCGGTTCCTACCGGCCACGCACCGGCACCAACGTCACCAAACTGTAGCGATGGACAGTTGGCATGGGTTTCCGGTCCCTTGCATCCCAGTTTGAACAGGCAGGCTCCGATCCGGTGCATTTCATCGCCAAATTGCACCGCAAATCTTCCCGCGTCAAAATGGGGTCTCCGTTCACAGTTCTCATGGATAAGCCTGCCATAGGCGAACTTTGGCCGCCCCAGGGTGTCCAGTGCGGGAAGCTTGCCGTAGGTGACGAAATGTAACAGGGTCGAGAGCAGGTTGTACGGACTTGGCGGGCAGCCGGGGATGGTGACAACGGTCTTGCCGGTGAGGATTTCCGGTATGCCCTTTGCTTCGGTCGGGTTGGGTGCTGCCGCCGCAACGCCACCCCACGAAGCACAGGAACCCATGGCGACAATTGCGGCCGCATGGGGAGCGGTCTCATGTAAAATTTGCAGGGCGGTTTTTCCGGCAATTTTGCAGTAGATGCCGTTGTCCCTGGTCGGGACGGCACCATCGACCACAAGGATGAATTTCCCCTTATTCTCCGCAATGGAGGCTGTCTTGGCGGCTTCTGCCTGATGGCCGGCCGCCGCAGACAATGTTTCTGAATAATCGAGGGAGATAAGGTCAAGTATCAGATGTTCAAGGGTGGGATGATTGGCACGTAACAGGGATTCCACACAGCCGGTACACTCCTGAAAGGAGAGCCAGATAACCGGAGGGCGTTTGACGGTGGTAATGGCTTGGGCGATCTCAGCACCGGCAGAAAGTGGCAAGCCCATCCCCACGGCTACCATTGAGCAGTACTTGAGAAAATCCCTTCGTGAAATGCCGCTTAACTTCTGTTTTGCATACTCTGATTCCCCCAGTTTCATGATCCCTCCTCTATAAAGTAAGATTGACGGCCTGCTGCCACATCAATGGGTACATTATGAAAAAAGTCAAGACTAGTCCAAAGTTATCATGTATACAGTATGTATGTAAACACCTTTTATGGGAACGACTACCACCAACGAACGAAGGCCATCCCGGTGGATGGCCTTCGTTCGTTGGTGGTCTTATTTCTGTTGTACAATATGCTCCAGAGCTTTTATCAACTCTTTCTCGTCGCTGATTGACAGGGAGGAGCGGATCAGTTTGCCGTCATATTTAACAAGCTCGTCGACAACATTCTGGGAAACCGATTTATGTACCCGGATGAACACCGCCGAGCTGCCTGGTTCCATGATGTTCGCCACCTCTTTGACGAAATTATCACTTATGCCGATATGGGTCAAAATTTTATGAGTTTCACCAATGGCCGCGCCTATGACACCACCCACCAAAAGACCGATCGGGCCGGCAACGACCATGCCGAACAGGCATCCCACGGCGGCATCGCTTTCAATCAACAGGTTACAATGCTTGATCTTGATGGGGCCGTCACCCTTTCTGATTGCCACGGCAGCCTCATCAAGGTTTATCTGGTGAATCTGCTGCATATTTTCCAGATCAAGAAGCACTTCGTCGGCGGTACGTTCTCCTTTAAACCCCACAATAATTAACTCACTCATGACAACCTCCCCATTTAAGTAGTGTCCAGCATTTGTTAAACTGTTTTCCATGCAGCAACAGTATCCCCAGTAAGTATAACACCTTATGGTGCATACCTCAAACATCTATCGGAACTACATGCGACATTAACACACCAGCTATTCTGCTATCCTATCCGGCGGAAGGTGAAAATAGTTATTCCTTCGGTGGGTGTCTCCCGACTCTACTGACGTACTCGGCGGCCTCCTTTTTTTCCGCGATGCCTTCGGAGCAGTAGTTCCAGATTCGATAGCTTTCCGTTCCCAGAATTGTAATTCCGGCACCACATACGGCGAGGAAATTATCTTCAAGAGTGTTCCCGAAATAATAAAAAAGATAAAATGAGGTCAGATACCCCACATGGCAAAAGCTGCTGCGATGTTCAATACCCGAGGTGAGTCGGGCAACGCTTAAGGCAATGGCAAAGAAGGTATATATCAGGAGTACCGTGCTGATAATCCGTGCCGATGGGGGAGGGCCCAGCAGTGCGGTCACGGTTTCAGCTGCCGGAAGAAACGGAAACTTGCTCCAGGCGGCACTGCTAACAACAAGAAACAGTGCCAGAGCTTTTAAGCCCCGGGTGGAAAAATTTTTCAGCCGGTCGATTTCGCGCATCATATCCTGAAGAATAACTGCGTTATCACCAGTATCAGTGATGTGTGGTGTCGTTTTTCTTGTCATGGCCGCTTGTAATGGCTCCATAGTATCGTGCTGCAATCAGGTCAAGATCATGGGGTAAATGGGGTGGTGGTTGTGGTGTGCCGTGAACCACCGGGGGGGCTTCCACATAGTCCCGTAATTTTTGCAAGGGGAGAAACACATTCTTGCGTAACAGAGAGCTGATGCCGATAAGGGTGAGAACAAGGCACATGCCGGTAAAGATGATCATCTGGAACCGCAGCATGGCCAGTGACCGGTTCCGCTCCGCACGGGAGAGGCCGATATCCAGTGTGCCGAGAACCTTCTGTTCTGGTGGGTGGACGTGACAGGCGGCCGTGGAACAGTCCGGTTCATTATAGATCGGAGCGGTAATGGCGATGACATCAAGACCATTGCTGTTCTTAAAAGTTCGCGCCTGCTGCATATTCCCTAGTGTGGTAACCGGTAGTGCTTCTTTGTGACAGCCGATACATCCCTCGGATTTTTTGTCCACCTGGCGGTTTATCTCATCACTTTTTGCAGAAAAGGTCGTGACTCCTCGCTTGTTAAATATCCTCACATGATCAACACCATTTTGCGCACCCACGTTTGAGATGATGGTAGACAGCATGTCACGATCCGATTTGTGCATGGCGTAGCGGGTCGACCTGAGCACGGTGTCGGCAAGATTGGTGGCATGCACGATTTCTCCCCGATGCAGATCTTCGCGGATGGCAGAGTAGAGCAGCAGACAGCAGACCACCATGAACCCGGTAACAGCAAGCCCGACCGGTACGAGCGCTTTACCTACGAGAGTCGTGAACATGTTCCCCCCCAGAAATTTTGGGCGACTGTTCCTTGTGACAGCTGCCGCATGTGTCAGCTACCGTAAAAGCGGTTTTTCCCTCATGGCAGCCACCACAGGATTTTCCCGCTTCCATCTCTTTCATGGTTACTTTATTGGTGCTACGCCCGGTTTTGAACCGGGAGGTATGACAGTCACCACACCGGTACAGGGCAATGTGTGAGGTATGACTGAATAGTACATCGCCCGCATCGGGTACGGTAAATTGCAGCTCCCGGGTCAGGTGGCATTTTACGCACTTTTTTACCGTAAAAGCTGTTTTTGAATTGTGGCAGGTACCGCATGACTGACCTTTCTCCATGGCGGCCATTGAGGTATGGAGATTTTTCCTGTCAGTTACATAGGGGCGCGGATGGCAGGAGGTGCATGTTGCTGCCTTCAGATGGCTTGTGTGGCTGAAAGGGGTGGGTCCGGTGGCCTTTACCCGGTATGTGATCTCTTTGACCGGATGACAGGTAAGGCAGGCATCAACACCAAAGGCTTTTTTACCATCATGGCAGGCACCGCATGAGTGCCCTTTTTCCATATCGGCCATGGTAGCGTGCTTGGTTCGGTCGGTCGTGAAGAGAGACGGATGGCAGCGGGTGCAGTCAGGTGAGGTAACAAGATGGCTTTTATGGCTGAACCGGGTGGGGCCGGTGGCTTTAACTTTGAATACGACCTCTCCGCTCTGGTGGCAGTGAGCGCACACTGTGAGAGGAAAGGCCTTCGTGCCGTTATGACAGGCACCGCATGATCTCCCTTTTGCCATGTCAGCCATGGTAGCGTGCCGCCTCTTTTTTAAATCAAAGAGAACATCGTGGCAGGCCCGACAGTTCTTGCTCATATTTGTTTGAGCCATATGGCTGGAATGATTGAACACAACCTGACCCACACTGGTGCCATAGGTTACATCTTTAACATGTATGGCCAGTGCCGTGCCATGAAACGTCAGGAGCAGAAGCAGGAGTACGTACAGACGGAAATAGCTCATATCACATCCTTCCCGGCCGGTTTGGTGTCGCTGGCAGAGGCGACGGTGGTCTCAGTCCCCTCATCATCAATAACTTCCTCCTCTTCCCAGCCATTCCACATTGGCTTAAAATGGGCAAGGGGTGTATGCCCCAGGGTCGCCAGATAAATATGCACAAACAGAAAAGCGGTAAAACAGCAGGCAAGTAAAAAATGTGACCCCACCAGTATTTTAATGCCGCCAAGCAGCATAAACAGTTCGCGGAGGGGAGCGACGTACATGAGTAAGATGCCGCTCACGATCACCAGCGGCAGGAGCACCAGCATAATAACCAGATAGGCTGCTTTCTGCATCGGGTTAAACTTGCTGTCCGGGGTTGTATGGTGAGGATTTGGCTTGCCGAGAAAGTAGGTGAGAAAATAAAAATAGGCCTGGCGGAATATACCTGTTTTAAGATCGTCCAGTGTGGGAACGTAGAGCTTTATCAGACTCCGTGCCACGAACAGGTAATAAAAGATCCAGAGGGTGTACGAAACGGACACCACCGTTCCGGCGGTGTTATGCAGGCGGATGGCCGCTTTATAGGCGCCAAACACGGTAATATAGTCAGGAAAGCGTATCTGCAGTCCGGTTATACAGAGTGTAACGATGCCGAAAGCATTCAGCCAATGCCAGATTCTGACCGGCAGGGGGGTCACGTATACCATCTCGTTATGCCTCATGATGCTCCTCCTTTCTGTTCTTTCTGGTGAGGAAGCGGAAGAAACCATGGCAGACCGGAAAGGAGAGTCCTGTGGCGACAATTAATGCACCGATAATATTAAGAGCCGTGCTTCGGGTAGAACCCATCATGTAAAAATCCGGGGTACCATAGAGGATATCAAAAATTGCTCCCTTTTCCACCGGAATCCGGGAAAAATCACCGTTTTTTCCCGGAAGAACGATAAAGCTTTTCTGCATGGCTTTTGAACCGGAGGCATGACAGAAAGAGCAGTCCCAGCGGTTGACCATAATCTGATAATTATGGGTGACCACTTCGGGTGTCATCATGCCCCATAAACGCATATTCCGACTGCGGAGATGGTGGTTAAACGCCCGTAACTCTGCCAATGAAACCATATTGTCGCCGTTTTGATCGATGATTTTGCTGATATTGCCATCGGTGGACAGTGCGGTCAGCTCAGGAAAGGTGGCCAGTTTAAATGCTGTACCGGAACCGGGTGCCCGGCTTTCAATGGACAGCGTGATGGCATATTCCCTTGAACTGGTGTGACAGCTGATGCAGAGGAGTGAATCGATATGAAGATCGGCCTGGGGGAGCCATTTTGCATGGCTTTGAATGGTCTTTCTTGAATCATGACACTTGGCACATTTACCATTGATTTCGTCACCGGACATAAAAAACGGCAACCTGACTTCGTGGGGGTTGTGGCAATCGTTACAGCGGGCTTTCGTGCCATGGACGCTTTTTACATACTCGTCGTTCACCGGGCCGTGGCAGTCACCACATACCGCTTTCGGTGACAGATAGCCATCACCCGGATGGCCCGGTGAGACCCGGTCATGACAAACAGTGCAACCAATAATGGAGTGGGTGGTGCCTGAATATTTGGCCGGATCAATGAACGAACTTTTATTTCGCGCATTCCTGGCAATTTCAGGCTGCCCATGACAGCCCATGCAGCCAGTATCAGGAATAGACGCTGCCTGGATGAGTGTAATCGTCAAGTGGAGGGTAAGAAGTGTGAGTAACCAGAAAATCTTCTTGAACATACACATGAAATCTCTCCCGATGTCAACATGACGTGCTGTTTCGGTTCAGTAGTGATTCTCGATAGTTCCTATTTCAATGGTCTCCCTTTTGTTGTATCATGTTTTTGCGTACAGTCAATTCTATTATTTTTAACACTGTTTTGCTCCGGTGCATGGGTGGCAGATACAGTGGCCGTTGGGATGCCGATTACACCGCCGAAAGGAACCGACTATGCTCCAACAGAGGCTGCTTATTATTGATGATGAAGCGGTTATACGGGAAGGATTGAAACGGATTTTTGAAAGGGAATCGTTTTCGGTTGAAATCTGTTCCGGTGGGTATGGTGCCATTGAACTTCTGCACAAGCAAGAATTTGATCTTATTATCAGTGACTTGAAGATGCCGGGAATGGGTGGCATGGAGGTCCTCAAAGCCGTTCAGACCCTCAACCCCCACACGCCGGTAATCCTGATCACCGGATTTGCCACCGTTGATACTGCGGTTGAAGCGATGAAAAACGGGGCGGCGGATTATATTACCAAACCGTTTGAACCTGGTCCACTGGTTGAAAAGGTGCGTGCGGTCATTGCCCAACGGCGGTCACCGGCAGAGGATTTGCCTGTCACGGAAGATGGTGGTGTCCGCCAGGGATTCCATCAATTCATCGGTGAAAGCAAGGAAATGCAGAAAGTGTATCACCGTATCATGCGTGTTGCGGCGACCAACAGTACGGTGCTCATTACCGGTGAGAGTGGTACCGGCAAGGAGTTGGCGGCACGGGCAATTCATGACAACAGTCCCCGAAGGGACAAGCCGTTTGTGGCGGTTGATTGTTCCTCACTGGCCGAAACATTACTGGAAAGTGAGCTGTTTGGTCATGTCAAAGGCTCTTTTACCGGTGCCATACAGAGTAAAACCGGTCTATTTAAGATCGCCGATGGGGGCACGCTCTTTCTGGATGAGGTGTCAAATATCAGTCTTTCTACCCAGGCAAAGCTGCTGCGAGCTATACAAGAACGGAAGATTACCCCCATTGGGGGAACCCAGTTGGTGCCGGTTGATATCCATCTGGTCGCCGCCACCAATAAAAACCTCAAGACCATGTCCCACGAGGGCACCTTTCGTGAGGATCTGTTTTTTCGGCTCAACATCATTCCGATCGAACTTCCCCCCCTGCGGGAGCGCCCCGCCGATATCCCGATTCTCATACGACATTTTCTCATCAAGTATACCGGGGAGATCGGTAAAAAGATCACCTCCATTGCTCCCGATGTCCTGTCATTTCTCGAAAAGTATGCCTACCCGGGTAATGTCAGGGAACTGGAAAACATCATAGAGCGGGCGGTGGTGCTGGCTGAAGGGGAGGTCATTCGCAATGAAGATATCGAATTGTGGGATAGCAGTGAAGGTGCCCCTGAACCGACATTGATTGAGCGCATCCCCCTGAACGTCGAAGAGTTGAAGGAGATGAAACGAACCATTCGTGAGCATGCCATGGATGCCCTTGAAAGTCTCTTTGTGCGAAACGCCCTGGAACGTAACGGCTGGAATGTTACCCGGGCTGCTGAGGAAACCGGCATTTTAAGGCCGAATTTTCAGGGGATGATGAAAAAGCTGGGGATATCGATAAAGTCGGATAAATGCCTTTGAACCTTGTCTTGATGCCCGTGTACACCCCCCAACGGGGTGGTACACGGCTACTATCCATTCGGCCCTTCAGGCCGAAAACGTCAAAAGCGGGATCAAAACGTACAACAATAAAATTTCTCACCTAAACTCGACTAATTACTCTATAATATCTTCGTGTATTAAAAACCATGACCGTTAGGAGCGCATCTCCAGATTCAGCTCGCTGCTGCCAT